>NZ_JBJURM010000007.1:0-291839 GCF_046097995.1 Rhodococcus sp. 5A-K4 | reverse complement strand
CGGCGCAGCCGCACTCTGCGGCGGCGGCGGACAAGGCGACGCACTCATCATCCGCGTCCCCAAGGCGTGAGTGTCTAAATACACCTGAACGAGCGCTCTCGCTCTGCGACGCCCCGTGGTTTTGCTCACACAACTACGGGGCGTCGTAGTTGTTCGGGCACAATGGCCTCATGGCGAACATCTTTGACGTATCCACTCCCGCGAAACGCTTCCGTCTGGTGGCGTGGTGGGAAGCTGTGACCTGGGCGGCCTTGCTGGTTGCCATGTTCTTCAAGTGGGTCCTCGGACACGAAGAAGCGATTCGCATCCCCGGAATGGTCCACGGCACCGCGGGCTTCCTGGTGTTCATCGTTGTTGCTCTGCTGACTGCGTGGTCGCTCAAGTGGGACATCAAGACCACGATCCTTGCGCTGATCTCGAGCGTTCCCCCGTTCGGCACCGTGATATTCGAACGCTGGGCAGTGCGAAACGGCAAGCTCGGTGAGCTGTCCACGGAGTTCGAGGCGTCCAAGGGCAACGCGGCGCTCGTCTGAGTGCTGCATCCCTCTACGTAGCTTCGCGCAACTCGTGACAAACTGGGAGTCGTGACTCGACCAGGTTCCAGGCCCCCCGCGCGTTCGTCCGCAGTTGCTGCCGCCATGAGCGGCGCAGTCGACTTGTCCGCCTTCAAAGAGCGGGCCACGGCCCCACCACCGCCGCGTAACACCAGCGGCGACGGGGCCGTTTCTGCCGTCTCCGGGGCAGTGATCGAGGTGACCGAGGAGAACTTCGAAAGCGAAGTCCTGCTGAAGTCGAGCCAGGTGCCGGTCATCGTCAACATCGGTGGCCGCGCATACGAGCCCTCGGTCGTGTTCACCGAAGTTCTCGAATCATTGGCGGCGCGCGCCGGCGGCAAGTGGATTCTTGCCAACGTCGACGTCGACGTGAGTCCTCGCATCGCGCAGGCATTCGGTGTCCAGTCGGTGCCGACGGTTGTTGCCGTCGCAGCTGGTCAGCCGTTGGCCGATTTTCAGGGCGCTCAGCCAGAGGCGCAGCTCAGTCAGTGGTTCGACGCAGTGCTCCAAGCTGTCGAGGGCAAGTTGAGTGGGCCGGTGTCCGACGGGGACGAACCGGTGGAGGAGGTCGAGGATCCTCGCTTCGTGGCCGCTGAAACCGCGCTGGACGAGGGCGATCTCGACGCCGCCATCGCTGCGTACCAGGTGATTCTCGACGCCGAACCCAACAACGCGGAGGCCAAGAGCGCTGTCCGCCAGGTGAAGTTCATGGCTCGGGTTCAGGGCGTCGATCCCGAGTCGATTGCGGCCGCGGATGCTGATCCGTCCAATCTCGAACTGCAGTTCGCTGCAGCCGACCTGGAAATGTTCGCCCAGCAACCCGAGGCTGCGTTCGCTCGCTTGATCTCGGTAGTATCGCGAACCGCCGGCGACGACAAGGCCGCAGCGCGGACGCGCCTGCTCGAATTGTTCGAACTGTTCGACCCGGCAGAACCGATCGTCATCGCGGCCCGGCGTAAGTTGGCTTCCGCTCTCTACTGACGTGTGGACCGGCAGCCGCTACTCCGTGTAGCGGCTGTCGCACACTTCTCGGCCACCCAGTACACCGGTCCGGAACGCGTCGACGCGCGCAAACCCGCTCGGCACCGTCTCACCGTTGACGTCACTGGCGGCGAGGCCGTCGGTCAGCAGCCCCGATACGGCTTCGTCGAGGTCGCCGGGGGAGAGTGTGACTTGAGCTCCGGACGCCGCAGCGTTGGTGGGACTGAGCGCTGCGGTGATGACGCCGGACAGGCAGGCGGCGCGCAAGGCAGTTTGCGGAGTGTCGAGCGATTGGCCGTTCTCCTTCTGCATCGCGAGGGTGTACCGCGACGCGAGCAGGACGTAGGCGTTGTAGTCACCGGTGATGTTGGTCTGGATCAACTCGCGCCGTCCGACGCGACCCGGCGTGCCGCGCTCGGCCAGGTCGTCGACGCTGATTCCGATGGTGTTCGTCGACGGGCAGTACGAGACGGGCTCGGTCGCAACGGCGTCGCTGCACCCGGTGTCTGCGCCGGTGAACACGACCTTCGGCGGCTCGGGTAGATCGAAGATCGCTTGGAATGTCTTCACGAACTCGTCGAGCGTTGCCTCGGTGACAGGCAATTCTCCGGAGTCGTTGCCTTCGGCGAATTGCTGCGGGAGGTCTGCGCGTCGTGACTCGATTTCGTCGGCGTCCATCTTCGCGCAGGCGCCGGCGCCGTCGGTGAAGCCGATCTGAGTGGCGGTGACGCGCTCGAACGCCGAACCATGGTGGCTCTCAGGATCATTAGGGTCTTCGTCGCGGATGGCGACCGCCGAGGCCAGCACCTTGTTGAGGCCGTCGGAGGTGTTCATCGTGAAGTGTGCTGCCTTGTCCTCGGCGACGTGCCGCAAGAAGGCACCACCGAAACAGTCGGCTTGCTGTTCTCGCACCAGGGCCGCATCTCGTTTGCCGCCGACGATCCCGGCTTTGCGTTGAACCGCGTGGCCGTACTCGTGCGCGAAGATGAAGGCGACGGCCACTTCACCGAACTTCTCTCGTACCTCGGGCAGTAGCAGTTCGCGATCCCAACCGATGGTGTGATCGATGCTGCAATACCCGGCGTTGATGAGTTCTTCGGTGGTCTCTTCGCAGAAGTCCGGGCCGTTCGATTCGGTGGGGTCCCACGAGATCAGCTCGTCAACCGGTTCGAAGGGCTTGTCGAACAGAGCCGGGTACTCGGCGGCCCAGTAAGTTTCGATGTCGGTGATGGCGTTGGCCGCCAGGGCGTCGATGTCCCCGCCGTCGGTACCGGTGATTTCTCGGTCGGCATTGGGGGCTCCCGGGCGCAATCCGCTGGGGCCTGCTGTTGCGTCGAGTCCGGCGACGCGGAACGGATCGTGATAGATCGAGACGGCGTGCCCGTTCGTTCCGCTGGCACAACCGGCGAGCAGTGCGGCCACTGCGAACAGTGACGACGTGACAATGACTACTCGCCGGCCGACCATCAACGCTCCAGACTTATCCAAATCGCTCCAGCAGCTGGCAGCGCCACCTGTGCGGAGGCTGGCCGACCGTGCCACGAACGCGACGTTGCCGTGACCGCTCCGAGGTTCCCGACTCCGGAGCCGCCATACACCTCGGCATCGGTGTTGAGAATTTCCACCCATCGGCCGGGCTCTGGTAGCCCGACGCGGTAGCTCGAGTGCTCACTGCCCGAAAAGTTGAACAGGCAGGCGACAATCGAACCGTCAGTACCGTAACGCAGAAAACTGAGGACGTTGTTCTCGGTGTCGTTGGCGTCGATCCAGGAGTATCCGCCGGGGGAGGTGTCGAGGGTCCACATCGCCGGATGGCGTCGGTACGCGGAGTTGAGATCTCCGACCAGTCGCTGGACGCCGCGGTGGAGAGTGCCGGTGTACTGATCGTCGAGTTGCCACCAGTCGAGGCCGCGTTCTTCGGACCATTCCGCGCTCTGACCGAACTCCTGTCCCATGAACAGCAGTTGCTTGCCCGGATGCGCCCACATGTACGCAAGCAGTGAGCGCAGGCCGGAAGCCTTGGCGAAGTCGTTGCCGGGCATCCGGGTCCACAGAGTTCCCTTGCCGTGCACCACTTCGTCATGGCTGATCGGTAGCAGGTAGTTCTCACTCCACGCGTACATCAGCGAGAAAGTGATCTCGTGATGGTGGTAAGTCCGGTGCACCGGGTCGTGACCGAGGAACCCGAGGGTGTCGTGCATCCACCCCATGTTCCACTTCATGTTGAACCCGAGGCCACCGACATTGGTCGCCCGAGTGACTCCGGGCCACGCCGTCGACTCCTCGGCGACGGTGACGACTCCTCGGTGGTTCTTGTGGACGGTGGCGTTCATCTCCTGCAGGAACGCAACAGCTTCGAGATTCTCGCGGCCACCGTGAATGTTGGGAGTCCATCCACCTTCCGGACGTGAGTAGTCCAGGTACAGCATCGATGCGACGGCGTCGACGCGCAGTCCGTCGATGTGGAACTCCTCGAGCCAGAAGAGCGCGTTGGCGACGAGGAAGTTCCGGACCTCGCGGCGACCGAAGTCGAATACGTATGTGCCCCAGTCCAACTGCTCTCCGCGACGCGGATCCGCGTGCTCGTACAACGGCGTTCCGTCGAAACGGGCAAGGGCCCATTCGTCTTTGGGGAAGTGTGCAGGCACCCAGTCGACGATGACGCCTATCCCTGCGGCGTGCAGGTGGTCGACGAACCAGCGGAAGTCATCCGGGGTGCCGAAGCGGGAGGTCGGTGCGTAGTACGAGGTGACCTGGTACCCCCACGATCCACCGAACGGATGCTCGGAGACGGGCAGCAGTTCGACGTGGGTGAATCCGGTTTCGGTGACGTATACGGCGAGTTGCTCGGCCATCTGTCGGTAGTCGAGTCCCGGACGCCACGATCCGAGGTGCACCTCGTACACGCTCATCGGGGACTGCGAAGGGTCGACACCAGCGCGGGTTTCCAGCCAGGCCGCGTCGTTCCATTCGTGCGAACTGGTGGTCACTCGCGACGCCGTCGCCGGCGGTACCTCGGTACCGAATGCCATGGGATCGGCCTTGTCGCGAACCGAGCCGTCGTGGCCGTGGACCCGGAACTTGTACAGCGAACCGACTGCGATGTCGGGCAGGAAGAGTTCCCAGACCCCGGTGGAGCCGAGGACTCGCATGGGGGCGAATTGCCCACTCCACCCGTCGAAGTCGCCGACGACGGTCACGCCGCGGGCGGCCGGAGCCCAGACGGCGAACGAGGTGCCGTCGACGGGTCCGTCCGGTGTCTCGTACGAACGCGGATGTGCGCCGAGGATGTCCCACAGTCGTTCGTGCCGACCTTCGCCGAACAGGTGAAGGTCGAGTTCACCGAGAGTCGGCAGGAATCGGTAAGGGTCGGCTGCGAGAACCGTGTGGCCACCCGGGTACGTCACGGAATAGCGATAGTCGATCAGGTCGGGGTAGGGGACCAGGGCCGCGAAGATCCCGTTCGAAACATGTTCGAGAGGAAAGGTTTTGCCGCCGATGACGGCGCTGACGGACTCGGCGTTGGGACGCAACGCTCGAAGAACGGTGCCGTCGGCGTGGGGATGGGCGCCGAGGACACTGTGCGGATCGTGATGTTCACCGCGCGCCAACAGTTCCAGATCGTGATTGTCCGGCGCGATACCCGAAGGGGACTTTTCGGTTGGCATCACTTGCCTCCACCTGCGCGGTGCGCATTGCGTGCTTGGTAGGCCAGAGAGATCCGGGCCGGATACGGAACGGGTGGGAGCGCGAGGATGTGCGCCACCGAACGCCAGGGCTCGAGGCGGACGAAATTGGCCTGGCCCCAATTGAACTGCTCACCGGTAACCTCGTCGAGCACGGTCATGTGGTCGTGCCATTCCCGGCCGAGCGCCGGCATGTCCAACCAGACGGTGCCCTCTTCTGCCGCGAACGGGTTGAGGTTGATCACCGTCAGGACGGCGTCACCGGTCGAGGCGTCGAACTTCGAGTAGGCGATCAACGCGTCGTTGTCGATGTGGTGAAAGTGCAGGTTCCGCAACTGCTGCAGGGCCGGGTGTGCACGCCGGATGCGGTTGAGAGCGGTGATCCACGGCTCGAGAGATTCGCCTCGCGCTGCCGCTTCGGCGAAACGGCGCGGCCGAAGTTCGTATTTCTCGGAGTCGAGGTATTCCTCGCTGCCGGGGCGAACGGCTTGGTGTTCGTAGAGTTCGTAACCGGAGTAGACGCCCCACGTCGGCGCCAGGGTGGCGGCGAGAGCTGCTCGCAGTGCAAACATTCCGGGCCCACCGTGCTGGAGGGACTCGTGCAGGATGTCCGGTGTGTTCACGAAAAGGTTCGGTCGGGCTTCGTCGGCCTTTGCCGCCAGCTCGTTACCGAATTCGGTGAGCTCCCACTTCGCAACTCGCCAGGTGAAGTACGTGTACGACTGCGTGAACCCGCGCCTGGCAAGGCCGTACATGCGCGCCGGACGAGTGAAAGCCTCGGCGAGGAACAAGACGTCGGGGTCGGTTTTCTTGACTTCCGAGATGAGTGTCTCCCAGAAGTTGGGCGGCTTGGTGTGCGGGTTGTCGACACGAAAGATCTTGACTCCGGCGTTGATCCAGTGGCGGACCACGCGCAGGATTTCCTTGTCCAGACCGCGAGGATCGGTGTCGAAGTTGATCGGGTAGATGTCCTGATACTTCTTGGGCGGGTTCTCGGCGTAGGCGATGGTGCCGTCGGGAAGGACGTTGAACCACTCCGGATGCTTCTGAGCCCATGGATGATCCGGGGCGCACTGCAGCGCGAGATCCAGTGCCACTTCGAGATCCAGCTTGCGGGCCGCAGCGACGAAGGCCTTGAAGTCCTTGAGCGTGCCGAGTTGGGGGTGAACAGCGTCGTGCCCGCCGTCGGCAGAGCCGATCGCCCACGGCGAACCAACGTCGCCGGGTTCGGGGGTGAGGGTGTTGTTGCGACCCTTGCGGTTGATCTCGCCGATGGGATGGATCGGCGGAAGGTAGACGACGTCGAAACCCATTGCGGCGATGCGGGGCAGGTCTTCGGCAGAGGTACGGAACGTGCCGTGCTGCGGTACTCCGTTCTCGTCCCATCCACCGGTCGAACGGGGGAAGAACTCGTACCAGGAGCCGAACAGCGCACGGCTGCGATCGACGACGACAGGGTGGGACTCGCCCTTGGTGACCAGTTCGCGAAGTGGAGTAGCGCGGAGCAGTTCGGCGACGTCGGAGGCGAAGGCCGGAGCGACGCGAGCAGTCAGCGCCTGATCGCTGCGCAGCGACGCCGTGACGGCCTCGAGCCTGGACCTGTTGCCCCGCGGCACTTCGTGCGCGGCCTGTTCGAACAGGCGCGCACCGATTTCCAAGTCGTTGGCCAACTCGGCCGCCCCTTGCCCGACGGCGAGCTTTGCTTCCACGGCGTGCTTCCAGGTGGCGATGGGATCGCTCCACGCCTCGATCCGGAACGACCACATACCTTCGGCGGACGGCGTGAACACCGCGTCGACGGTGTCCGGTTCGGTCCCGGGATCCATCGGAATGCGCAGCGGCTTGGTACCGCGCGGACCACGCACGACAAGAGTGGCGGAAATGGCGTCGTGGCCTTCTCGCCACACGGTGGCGTGCACCGGGAAGACTTCACCGACCACGGCCTTTGCCGGATAGTTACCCGAGATCTCGGGTACCACGTCGTCGATACCGAGGCGTCCTGACACGGGAAGCTCCATTTCTGATGATGGATCGCGGTAAAACTTTCTTTCGCCGGGTTCAACCGTAGTGGGTGCGACGCTGGAGTGCTGATAACGACGAATTCGGGTCTGTCGGTGGTCAGGTCGGCTCGGGCGTTCGGTTCCACCGGACAGAGTGCAAGGAACTCGACTAGGGTTCGCGGGGTGAAAGCCTTGCGTCGGTTCACTGTCCGAGCCCACATTCCGGAGCGCCTTGCCGCGCTCGGCCCCCTCTCCACCAACCTTCGGTGGTCGTGGCATCCCGAGACACAGGATCTGTTCTCGCGACTCGACCCCGAACTCTGGCAAGCAGTCCAGTTCGATCCGGTCCGCATGCTCGGGGAAGTCAACCCCACCCGTCTCGACGAACTCAGCAGTGACGAGGCATTTCTCGGTGACCTCGACACTGCAGCAGCCGATCTCGACGCATATCTGAGCACGCCGCGCTGGTATCAGTCCCAGCAGGCCAAGGGCACATCGCTGGCCGGCGGAATTGCGTACTTCTCCATGGAGTTCGGAGTCAGCGAAGTTCTGCCCAACTACTCCGGCGGATTGGGCATCCTCGCGGGCGATCACCTCAAGGCCGCGTCCGACCTCGGGCTGCCGCTCATCGGCGTCGGACTGCTCTACCGATCCGGCTACTTCCGCCAGTCACTGACTGCCGACGGTTGGCAGGCCGAGCACTACCCGCCGCACGACCCTCAAGGGTTGCCTCTTCGTTTGCTGACGGACGCAGGTCCGGCGTCCGACGACGGATCGCCGGTCGTCATTCACGTCGCCATGCCCGGTGGCCGAGTGCTGCGTGCGCGAGTGTGGATCGCTCAGGTCGGACGAGTGCCGTTGCTGCTGCTCGATTCCGACATCGCCGAGAACGACGCGGATCTGCGCGGCGTCACTGACCGTCTCTACGGTGGGGACCAGGATCACCGCATCAAGCAGGAGATCCTCGCAGGTATCGGCGGCGTCCGTGCGGTGCGTGCCTACACCGCGGCGTACGGATTGCCCGATCCCGAGGTTTTCCACATGAACGAGGGGCATGCCGGATTCCTCGGCATCGAACGGATTCGGGAACTTGTGACCACCAGCGGTCTGGACTTCGATTCGGCTCTGGCCGCGGTCCGCGCCGGAACGGTCTTCACGACGCATACTCCGGTTCCCGCCGGAATCGACCGCTTCCCGGCAGATCTGGTCCGTCACTACTTCGGCGGAGCGAACGGCGAGAACGAATCGAGTTTGCTTCCCGGACTGACCGTCGACCGCATCGTCGGGATGGGGCGCGAATCCGATCCGTCGATCTTCAACATGGCGCACATGGGTCTTCGCCTGGGCCAGCGAGCCAATGGCGTCTCGAAGTTGCACGGCATCGTCAGTCGCGACATGTTCAACGGACTCTGGCCGGGATTCGACGCCGACGAGGTGCCGATCGGATCGGTCACCAACGGTGTCCACGCTCCGACGTGGGCGGCGCCGGAGTGGATGGACGTGGCCAGGCGGATCGTGGGGCAGGAGCAACTCGAAGAAGCGCGAGGTTGGGAGCGCCTACACGAGTTGTCGGCCAACGAACTGTGGGAAACACGTAATGCGTTGCGCGGCAAGTTGGTCGACGAAGTCCGTCGTCGCGTCCGAGCGTCGTGGCTCGAACGCGGCGCGACCGAAGCTGAACTCGGCTGGACCACTGGAGTTTTCGATCCCAACGTCTTGACAGTCGGATTCGCCAGGCGCGTGCCTACGTACAAGCGGTTGACGCTGATGCTCCGTGATCCCGAGCGTCTGCGTGCGATGTTGCTCGACGAGAAGCGTCCGGTGCAGTTGGTGGTGGCCGGTAAGTCGCACCCCGCCGACGACGGCGGTAAGGCACTCATCCAGCAGGTCGTACGGTTCGCCGACGAAGCGGATGTGCGTCACCGCATCGTCTTCCTGCCCGACTACGACATGTCGATGGCCCGGTACCTCTACTGGGGCTGCGACGTGTGGCTCAACAACCCACTTCGCCCACTCGAGGCGTGCGGCACTTCCGGCATGAAGTCCGCGCTCAACGGTGGACTCAACCTCTCCATTCGCGACGGATGGTGGGACGAGATGTACGACGGCGAGAACGGGTGGGCCATTCCGACGGCCGACGGTGTTCTCGACGACGTGCGGCGTGACGATCTGGAAGCCAGCGCCCTCTACGAACTTCTCGAGCACGCGGTACTGCCGACGTTCTACGACCGTGATGCAGCCGATCTGCCGACACGCTGGGTCGAGAGGGTTCGCCACACCCTCGAGAATCTGGGCCCGAAGGTGTTGGCATCACGCATGGTTCGTGACTACGCCGTCGACTACTACGCCCCTTCGGCGGAATCAGCTCGAGCGGTAGTGGCGGACGATTTTGCCGGCGCGCGTGAGGTGGCCGAGTTCCGTCGTCGCATCGAATCGCAGTGGCCGTCGGTCGCCGTCGAGCAGGTGGACGGTTCCGGCTTGCCGGACACTCCGGAGATCGGTGCGACCATCTCGTTGAAGGCCAAGGTCCGCCTCGGCGGCTTGTCGGTCTCGGATGTCCAGGTCCAGGCAGTCCTGGGACGCGTCAGCCCGGGCGAGGAACTCACCGACGTGGTGACGTTCCCGATGACACACTTCGGCGCCGAGGACGGAACCGAGATTTTCGAAGCCGAGGTTGCGCTTCCGGTCTCCGGTTCCGTGGGATACACCGTGCGGGTGCTGCCGCATCACCGGTTGTTGGTCGATGCGTCCGAACTCGGGTTGGTGACCACTCCGAGCGTCTGACGTATTGCATTCTGCCCCGGTCCGTTCGGTCGGTACCGGGGCAGAATTGTGCCCGGGTTAGAACTGGGTCAGGGACGTGAGTCGCGGATGCGGGTGAGCGCCTTGCGGACGACTTCGGGGTTGGTCGTCTCCCAGAAGGGCGGCAGCGATGCGCGAAGGTAACCCGCGTATCTCGCCGTGGCCAGACGCGGATCGAGCACGGCCACCACGCCCTTGTCGTCGGTGCTGCGAAGCAGGCGGCCCACGCCCTGTGCCAGGAGCAGCGCCGCGTGATTGGCCGAGACGCTGAGAAAGCCGTTACCGCCATGGGATTCGATGGCTTGTTGGCGAGCCATCAACAGTGGATCGTCCGGGCGCGGGAACGGAATCCGGTCCAAGATGACGAGGCTCAGCGATGGGCCAGGGACATCGACGCCCTGCCACAGGGACAACGTGCCGAACAGTGACGTGGGTTCGTCCTTGGCGAAGGCCTTGACGAGGGTGCCGGTGGCGTCGTCGCCCTGGCACAGGATCGGGGTGTCGAGGCGTTCGCGCATCGCCTCCGACGCGGCTTTGGCGGCGCGCATCGAGGAGAACAAGCCGAGGGTGCGTCCGCCGGCAGCCTCGACGAGTTCGGCGATCTCGTCGAGATAGACCGGGGAGAGGCCGTCGCGGCCGGGCGTGGGCAGGTGGCGGGCAATGTAGATGATGCCGGCCTTGGCATGGTCGAAGGGCGACCCGACGTCGAGTGAGTTCCAGCGGAAAGCAGAAGCGTCAGAAGGTGCTTCGGTACCGATGGCGGTACCCGAGTCGGGTCGCACCGACGATTCCGCAGGAAGGCCCCAGTTGACGGCGAGACCGTCGAACGATCCGCCGACGGTCAGCGTCGCGGAGGTGAGAACGACGGTGGATTCGGCGAACAGTCGCGAGCGCAGCAATCCACCGACGGAGAGCGGAGCCATCCGGACGGAGCGCCGAACCGATCCGCGGAACTCGTCCGAGGACAGCCAGACGACGTCCTTGCGCTTGGCCGGGTCTGGTTCGTCGAAGGCGGTGAGAATACGCACGGCACTGTCGTGGACGTCGTCGACGGACGAGAGCGCAGCGTTGCGGGCTGCAGCGGCTTCGGGGTCTGCGGCTGCCATGCCCGGTTTGGCCGGACCGATCGCGGTGCGCAGCGACCAGGCCGCGTCGCGTATCGCGGCCAGTGCGGGCGCCGCACCGTCCGGGAGGCCTTCCCATCGACCTGGACGCAATTCCTCGAGGAGCCCCGCCCAACCCTCGCCGGCAGCTTCGAGTCGGTCGGCGTCCTGCTCTTCGGCGATCTTGCCGCAACGCCTGGCCGCGGCACTGATCGAAGAAGCTGTGAGATCGGCCGTGGCAACACCGGTGACGCGGTCGACCAATTCGTGGGCTTCGTCGATCACCACGACGTCATGGTCAGGGAGGATCTGGATGCCGGTGATGGCGTCGATAGCGAGCAGCGCGTGGTTGGTGACGACGACGTCGGCCTTCGACGCCTCGACACGGGCGCGCTCGGCGAAGCAGTCCTCACCGACCGGGCACTGGTTCTTTCCGATGCACTCGCGGGAGGTGACGCTGACCTGCCTCCACGCCTGATCGGATACGCCCGGTACCAATTCGTCACGATCACCGGTTTCGGTGTCGGACGACCATTCGGTGAGGCGGACGACCTCCCGGCCCAGACGCGAGACCGTGAACGGATCGAACAACTCGTCCTCGGGCGGCTGTTCGGACGCGCCGGTGTGGATCTTGTTCATGCACAGGTAGTTGTTGCGGCCCTTGAGGATTGCGAACTCGGCGCGCCGGCCGAGTGGCTTCTTCAGTGCATCGGCGAGCCGTGGCAGATCTCGATCGACGAGCTGGCGCTGAAGCGCGATGGTGGCAGTGGACACGACCACAGTGCGCCCAGACTCGACCGCATGGCGCAGGCTCGGAACGAGGTAGGCGAGTGACTTACCGGTACCGGTGCCGGCCTGGACGGCCAGATGCTCGCCCGTGTCGATCGAGTGCGCCACGGCCGACGCCATCGTCAGCTGACTGGTTCGTTCGGCACCGCCGAGCGACCGCACCGCTGTCTGGAGCAGTTCGGGAACGTTCGGGAGTTGATCGGCCACCCACGAAGGTTAATGGATCCCTACGTCAGAAACGTCCACGGATGATTCCCGGGGTAGTTCCCCGGCATTCGAGTCTTCTTCCGACGACGCCTCGTCTCGCCCGATCAGCTGCACTCCCGCCTCCTGCATCTGTACCAATGCCGACTCGATCGTGGCGGTCGACACACCTGCGGTGAAGGGCAGAAGGACCGTCGTGGCGAATCCCGCGCGCGCCGCGTCGATGGCCGTGGCCTTGACACAGTGATCTGTGGCAATGCCGATCACGTCGACGTCGGTGATCTTGTGGGCGCGGAGCCAGTCCTCGAGCGTCGTGCCGTCCTCGGCTGCTCCTTCGAAACCGGAATAGGCCGCGCTGTAGGCGCCCTTGGAGAAGATCGCCGAACCGGCGACGGAAGCGTCGAACGCCGGATGGAACTCGGCGCCGGCCGTCCCGACGACGCAGTGAATCGGCCAACTGTCGACGAAGTCTGGGGTCTCGGAGAAATGCGCCCCAGGATCGATGTGGAAATCGCGAGTCGCGACTACGGCGTCGTACTCGTGGGAGTTGACGAAATCGTTGACGGCCGCCGCAACCGCAGCGCCGCCGTCGACCGCGAGAGCGCCACCTTCACAGAAATCGTTCTGAACGTCGACGACGATCAGTGCTTTAGCACTCACTGGTGCTCACCTCCGGAGAATCGAACGGGCACAGCCGAGTCTCCGCGCGAGAGCTTGAGTCCTTCCCACGGCAGGCTCACGAGCCCGGCCTTCAGAACTGCGCGGCTCTCTTCGAGCGTCGGTGCGCTCTCGACGACCTTGCCTTCGCGAACCAACGGGATCAGCAGTTCGGTCGCGCCGTCCGCCTCGGAAACCGGAGCGGGCGAGCCGGCAGGGTAGATGACTTCTTCGACGATCGTTCCGGTCGGGCGAACCACGCGCAGTGCTTTCTTGGCGCCGCCGCGAGATGCCTTGTTGGTACTTCTCTTCTCGACCGCGATTCCGTCGACCTCGACCAGCTTGTAAACCATGCCTGCCGTGGGCGCGCCCGATCCGGTGACCAGTGAAGTACCCACGCCGTACGAGTCGACGGGTTCGGCGCGCAGAGCCGCGATCGCGTACTCGTCCAGGTCGCCGGAGACGACGATGCGTGTCTTGGTAGCACCGAGATCGTCGAGTTGTTGGCGTACCTGACGAGCAAGAACGCCGAGATCGCCGGAGTCGATGCGAACCCCACCCAGCTCGGGACCGGCAACGGCGACAGCCGTTTTCACACCCTCGGTGATGTCGTAGGTATCGACGAGCAACGTGGTGGATACGCCGAGTGCCGCGACCTGACCGCGGAATGCCGCTGCCTCGTCCGGACCGTCTTCGGTGGTGTGCAGGAGAGTGAAGGCGTGCGCACTGGTACCTGCGCTGGGTACGTCGTGACGCCGCGCGGCTTCGAGGTTGGAGGTGGCGTCGAAGCCGGCGAGATACGCGGCACGTGAAGCGGCGACGGCGGCCTGTTCGTGTGTACGACGCGAGCCCATCTCGATCATCCGTCGACCGCCCGCTGCGCTCACCATGCGGGCTGCGGCCGAAGCGATCGCGCTGTCGTGGTTGAGGATCGAGAGAATCAAGGTTTCGAGGATGACGCACTCGGCGAACGTTCCGCGGACCGAGAGGATCGGTGAGCCGGGGAAGTAGAAGTCGCCCTCGCGGTAGCCGTCGATGTCACCGGAGAATCGATAGTTGCGCAGCCACTCGACGGTCGTGTCGTCGAGAAATTTTGCAACGATCGCCAGTTCCGGTTCACCGAACCGGAACTGCTCGAGTGCGTCGAGAAGGCGTTCGGTACCGGCGACGACGCCGTAGCGACGACCGTCTGGCAGCCGCCGTGCGAATACCTCGAAACTGCAGTTGCGGAAGGCAGATCCGTCGGCGAGAGCCGCCGAGAGCATGGTCAGTTCGTACTGATCGGTGAGCAGTGCGGTGCTGGCACCGGCGTCGCGGATGTCGGAAATTTGCGTAGGCACGCACACAACTCTATGCGCGAGACGACGTGGGTGGGTGTTGTCGCCTCTCGTCGCGCCGTACCCTGGATACATGGTTTTCGGCGGCGCGACCGTGTCCGGCACTTACTCGGCGAACGTAACGATGAGAGGCGCTACGGCTTCTTCTCCTCAAGCCACGCCCGAGCAGTCGGAGGCTGTTGCGACCATCGAAGCCGCAGATCGGCCCTGGGTGACCATCGTCTGGGACGACCCGGTCAATCTCATGCATTACGTGACTTACGTGTTCCAGAAGTTGTTCGGTTACAGCAAAGCCAAGGCCACCGACCTGATGATGCAGGTCCATTCGGAGGGCAAGGCCGTGGTCTCGAGCGGTTCGCGCGACAAGATGGAGGCCGATGTTCGTCGCCTCCACGCTGCCGGTCTCTGGGCCACGATGCAACGCGACGACACCTGAGAAAAGCACTTTTTCGACCGATTTGTTCGCCTAACTCGTAGACGGGAGTCCGACGCGTGCGGACGTGGAGTAGGAAGAGTTCACTCGGCGGAGTGAAGTTCAAGTCCGAGATGGACGGCCACGAGGCGGCGGTTCTGCGCTCGCTCGTGGAGTCGGTGACCGGGCTTCTCGACGAGCGCGCGTCTTCGGCGCCGCAAGACGAGCTCGCCGCGCTGACGGGTCTTCGTACCGGAAATTCGGAGACGCCCGACAATCCGGTGTTGGCGCGTTTGCTTCCCGACTTCCAGCGCACCGATCCGGACAAGGTCGCTCCGGACAGTGACGATCTCGACGACGCCGGCGCCAATGTCAACGGCGCGCTGCGTAGTTTGCACGAACCCGAGATCATCGACGCCAAGCGTGAGTCCGCTCGCATGTTGTTGGCTTCGCTTCCGGAGGCCGGCGGCAAGGTCGTTCTCACGCAGGAACAGGCCGATGCGTGGCTGTCCTCGCTCAACGACGTCCGTCTCGCGCTCGGAACCAATCTCGGCATCGACGCCGACACCCCGGAGAGCCTCGAACCCGACGACCCGCGCGCCCCGCATCTCGACGTCTATCACTGGTTGACGTGGATGCAGGACTCCCTCGTCCAGGCGCTCATGCCATGACCACGACGCGGACCGGGCCCACTGATTCACTGACAGATGTCGCCGGCCTCGCTGTCGGCCATCACCACAAGCTCGACGAGGGAGCCACTCTCGGAAGCGGCGCAGCCACCGGCTGCACGGTCGTGCTCGCGTCGGCCGGTGTGGTTGCCGGAGTCGACGTCCGCGGCGGCGGTCCGGGTACCCGCGAGACCGACCTACTCGACCCGAGCCATTCGGTCCAGCAGGTCAATGCCGTGCTGTTGACCGGCGGTAGTGCCTACGGACTTGCCGCGGCCGATGGAGTGATGCGCTGGCTCGAGGAACACGATCGCGGGATCGCGATGGGTGCTCCTGGTCAGGTGGTACCGATCGTGCCCGGCGCCGTGATCTTCGATCTGCCGGTGGGGGACTGGACCGTTCGTCCGACCGGAGACTTCGGATTCCTCGCTGCCGACACCGCTTCGCGCGAATTCGCCACGGGCACGGTCGGCGCCGGCGTAGGTGCCAGAGCCGGAGCGCTCAAGGGTGGGGTGGGAACGGCCAGCGTCGTGATCGCCGACGGCCCGGCCGAGGGTACGACGGTCTCCGCGTTGATCGTGGCGAACCCGGTGGGTTCGGTCTTCGATCCCAGAACAGGCTTGCCGTGGGGCGTCGGCTCGGACGGGGCGGAGTCGTTCGGGCTCAGGCTTCCCGACGCGTCCGAACTCGCGGCGGCCAACGCCGTTGCAGCCAAGGGAACAGTCCTCAACACCACGATCGGTGTGGTCGCCACTGACGCCGCCTTGACAAAAGCCGGGTGCCGACGCGTCGCCGTCGCAGGGCATGACGGTCTGGCTCGTGCGATTCGGCCCGCGCATTCGCCGCTCGACGGCGACACGATCTTTGCGCTCGCCACCGGCGATCACACTCCGAATTCGGAGATCGCGGTTCCGGCCGCTTTTCCGAACGATCTGCCGATACTCGACGCGGTGTGTGCCGCCTCGGCGCAGGTCGTCGAACGTGCGATCGTCACAGCGATTCTCGACGCCACGCCGGTAGCCGGAATCCCGAGCTACCGCGAACTCTTTCCGTCGGCATTTCTCTAGGCAGCACTCCTGGAATCGGCGGTAATCTCGAATTGAGCCTGGTCGCGAGTGACCGAATCAGAAAACCGGATCGACGGTGGAGGACGCACACGATGACGATGGATTTCAACAATCCGGACTTCGGCACCCGGACGCCGGCACCGAAATCCGGTCCGCCCTCGGTGTGGAAGCAGTCGGCCGTGTTGGTGGGCGGCTTCGCGATCCTGCTCTACGTGATCGAGATCGTGGATGTCATCTCCGGTCAGAACGTCCAGAACGCCGGCGTCACCCCGCGCACGCTCGACGGCCTGTGGGGAATCCTGTTCGCCCCGGTCCTGCACGACGACTGGGCTCACCTGATTGCCAACACCATTCCGGTCCTGATCCTCGGGTTCCTCGTGCTGGTGTCGGGAATTGCGCGCGGACTCGCGGCGACCGGCATCATCTGGGTGATCGGCGGTGTCGGGACCTGGTTGTTCGCCGGCTCGAACTCGAATCACGTCGGCGCGTCCGTGCTGATCTTCGGCTGGGTCACCTACCTGCTGGTGCGCGGGTTCTTCACGCGGAGTTTCACACAGATCCTGATCGGCGTTGCCGTCTTCGTCGTGTACGGCGGAGTGCTGTGGGGCGTTCTCCCGAGCGATCCACGGGTTTCCTGGCAAGGACATCTGTTCGGAGCGATCGGCGGCGTGGTGGCCGCCTGGGCGCTGACGTCGGGGGAGAGGGCCAAGCGCGCAGGGTCGGCGCCGGCCGTCCGACCACAGAGTTTCTGAACGGACGTGGGTCACACCCTCGCTGCGGTGTGACTTCGACGCGCCAAAACCACCAAGAGCTTTTTTCCAGACGGGTAGACGTGGCAGCATGACCGGTATGCGCATGACCGTCCTGGGGTGTTCCGGCAGCGTCACGGGTCCGGATTCACCGGCTTCGGGATACCTGCTCACGGCACCGGGAACTCCGCCGCTCGTGATCGACTTCGGCCCGGGAGTTCTTGGGGCGTTGCAGCGATACGCCGATCCGGGCGAGGTGACGATCCTGCTTTCGCACCTTCATGCGGACCACTGTCTCGACATGCCCGGCCTGCTCGTCTGGCGTCGCTATCACCCCAACCCGCCGGTCGGGCGGGCTCTGGTTTACGGCCCCACCGACACGGCCTGCCGCATCGGAGTGTCCTCCGCCGAGTGCGCCGGCGAGATGGATGACATCTCCGACACCATCGACGTCCGGCTCTGGGCCGAGAACGAGCCGGTGAGGTTCGGAGAACTGAGCGTCGTCGCCCGTCGGATGAATCATCCTCCCGAGGCTTACGGTTTCCGGATCACCGGCGCCGACGGCCGCGTGCTCGTCTACACCGGTGACACGGGTATGTGCGACAACGTCGTCGAACTCGCCCGTGGAGCGGACGTGTTGCTCTCCGAAGCTTCGTGGACCGACAGTCCGGATCGCCCCGAGGGAGTTCACCTCTCCGGTAAGGAAGCCGGCCGTGTGGCTGCCCTCGCCGGCGTCAAGGAACTTCTCCTCACGCACATCCCGCCGTGGACCTCCCGCGAAGACGTGATCGCCGAAGCGAAATCCGAATTCTCCGGACCAGTCCATGCCGTCTCCGCCGGAAGCGTCTACGACATCTGATTCCCCTCACATTCGATGCAGTGCCGACCGGGCGACCGCTAGGCTCACGAAGGTGACTACACGAGAAGACGGTAGGGCGGACGACGAGCTCCGCACGGTCAAGATCACCCGCGGGTTCACCAGTCATCCGGCCGGATCCGTTCTGGTCGAGTTCGGGAACACTCGCGTCATGTGCACGGCCAGCGTCGAAGAGGGTGTACCCCGCTGGCGCAAGGGCTCCGGCTTGGGTTGGCTGACAGCCGAATACGCGATGCTTCCCGCCGCCACGCACACACGCAGTGGCCGCGAATCGGTCAAGGGCAAGGTCGGCGGCCGTACGCAGGAGATCAGTCGACTCATCGGCCGATCACTTCGGGCCTGCATCGATCTCGCTGCGATCGGCGAGAACACCATCGCCCTGGACTGTGATGTCCTCCAGGCCGACGGCGGTACCCGCACCGCGGCAGTGACGGGGGCGTACGTGGCCCTGGTCGACGCCGTGACCTACCTGCGCGCAGCCGACCTGCTCTCCGACCCTCAGCCCATCTCGTGTGGCATAGCGGCCGTCAGCGTCGGCGTCGTGGACGGACGAGTGCGCCTCGATCTTCCGTACGAAGAGGATTCGCGCGCCGAGGTCGACATGAATGTCGTGGCCACCGATACCGGCACGCTGGTGGAAATCCAGGGAACCGGTGAGGGCGCCACGTTCCCACGCTCGACGCTGGACAAGCTGCTCGACTCCGCTCTGGCTGGTTGTGAGCAACTTTTCGAGATCCAGCGTCAAGCGTTGGCCGAGCCGTATCCCGGGGTGCTACCCGAACCGAAGAATCCGGAACCCAAAAAGAAGTTCGGTGCCTGAGCTGTGAGCGTACGAGTACTGGTTGCCAGCCGAAATGCCAAGAAACTGAAGGAACTTCACCGGGTGCTCGACGCCGCTGGAGTGAACGGAATCGAACTGGTCGGGCTCGACGAGGTGCCGCCGTTCCCCGAAGCCCCCGAGACCGGGGCGACGTTCGAGGAGAATGCACTCGCCAAGGCACGTGACGGCGCGGCGGCAACCGGAATGCCTTGCATCGCAGATGATTCCGGTGTCGAGATCGATGCACTCAACGGTATGCCCGGCGTGCTGTCCGCGCGATGGTCGGGCACTCACGGCAACGACGGCGCCAACACGGCGCTTGTCCTGGCTCAGCTGGGAGACGTGCCAGACGAGCGGCGCGGCGCGGCATTCGTCTCCGCCTGTGCACTGGTGATCCCCGGCGGCGACGAGACTGTCGTGCGCGGCGAATGGCGCGGGGTGATCGGCCGAGAACCAGCCGGCGACGGGGGCTTCGGATACGACCCCATCTTCCGTCCGGACGGCGACACCCGCTCTGCCGCTGAACTCACCCCGGCCGAGAAGGATGCGGCGTCACATCGAGGGCGCGCGCTCGTGCAACTCGTTCCGGCGCTGGCGGCACTGGCCGGCTGAACCGAATTTCGAAAAGTAGAGCCCTGAACGCGTCTGCGTTCAGGGCTCTACTTTTCGAAACTCTCAGAGCTGATAAGCCTGCTTCACCTGGGCAGTTCGCTTGTGCTCGAACACGAACGACAGGAACGGGATCGTGCCGGCGAGCGCGGTGGCAACCGTCGTACCGGGCTTCCACCGGGCCTTGATCGCCAAGTCGATCGTGAACACGAGATAGAGCATGTAGAACAGGCCGTGGATCTGGCCGATGTAGAACAACCACGACGGTGCGTCCGCCGAATTGTCGAGAATCAGGTACTTGTAGACCATCTCGCCGGTCAGGAACAGCAGCCAGAGGCCGGTGATCCAGGCGAGAACGCGGTATCGGACGAGCGCCGACGCAACCTTCTTCTGCTTTTCTGCGTTGACTGCGGGGGTAGCGATGCTCGCTTCCGAACCGGTACTCACGTCGTGCTCCTATCGGACTCGCGAGCGGCGAGCTGCGCAAGGTAGTCGTTGTATTCCAGCATTTGGCGGGCTTCAGGGTCGTCGACGTCGAGGTTCACATCGTCGAACTCGGCCTGCGGGCGTTGCGGCAAGAGGTCGGCGGGAATCTCACGCGGCTCCGCGGCGGCTTCCTCGGCTTCGGCCTCTTCGGGGTCCACGTCTTCGAGCTGAACGAACTTGCGATACGCGTACACGACAAACGCCGCGAACAGCGGCCACTGGAACGCGTACCCGAGATTCTGTCCGGTGCCTCCGACGGCTTCGAAGCGCTCCCACTGCCACCAGCCGAGCGAGAGGCAGCCGGCAGCTGACACGATGACCAGCAGAATCAGCGCAGGTCGGCGTTTAGTAGCGTTCTTGGACACACTAAGACGGTACCTGAGAGCTATAGTGCCTCGCCCTGCGATCTCCGACACGGTGTCGTAGAAGCCGTTCCACAGCACCTGTGCGCTATGCCCATCCTCACCCGCAACGCCAGGCACTGAACACATTTTCCCAGCTGTGCTGCATCGATAACCTCGGGCGTATCCGAAAGCAGGGGAGTGTTTCATGCACATCAGAGTGATTCGCCCGGTCATCGACACCACACTGACTCCGGCGGTGACAGCCGAGGTGGAGCACTGGGCGGCGCCCGGCACGACGGTCGATGTCGTGTCACTGCTCTCTGGCACGGCGAGCATCGAGTCCGAGTACGACGAGGCACTGGCCGGCCCCGGGATCGTGCAGAGGGTCGAAGAGGCGGCAGCCGAAGGCGTCGACGGTGTATTCATCACGTGTTTCGCCGATCCTGGAGTGCATGCCGCCCGAGAGATCATCGACGCTCCGGTGGTCGGCGGCTTCGAGCCGTCATTTCTGACAGCGATGAGTCTGGGCGATCGCGTCGGTGTCGTGACCATCCTGCCGAACGTCGTGCCCATGCTGCGATCGCTCACTCGGCGGTATGGGCTCGATAGTCGGCTGGGCAGTATTCGAGTCGTGGACATGCCGGTGCTGGGCCTCACCGATCGGGAGGAACTGATCGATCGACTGGCCGCTCAGGCGTCTGCGGCAGTGCAGAACGGCGAGGCCGATTCCGTCGTTCTCGGTTGCACCGGGATGCTCGGTGTGACCAGTGCGGTCCGAGACAGGCTGCATGGCAAAGGGATTCACGTTCCGGTTGTGGATCCGACGGCGTCGGCGATCACGTGGTTGGAGAGCTCGGTCCGTCTGGGGCTGACGCCGAGCCGGACGACATACATGACCCCGCCGGTCAAGGCTCGAAAGCGCTGAGCCTGATCTAGAACCGAAAAAGCCCCGCCGGATCTGATCCGGCGGGGCTTTTCGTTGTGCGCGAGGGGGGACTTGAACCCCCACGTCCTGAGACACTGGAACCTAAATCCAGCGCGTCTGCCAATTCCGCCACTCGCGCGCGGAATTCAAAGGATACGCGAGTGGAATCGCTCGCGGGCACACCACCCTGGTCGGGATGCGCCCGCCCGCTCTCAGGCCGTTTCGGCGAGTGGATCCGCTGCGGGCGGCATGGTGGATTTCTTCGATCTGCGAGGTTGCTCGGCCGTGCGTTGATACCGCCACGCAGCGTGGGTGAGTGTTGGAACATCGACATCGAGATGTTCGGCAACCGCAACTAGCAACTCGGCTGCGTCGGTGCTCGACAACAATTCCTCGCTACTGCTTGCTTCGGTGGCGAACCGTGCAAGTAGATCTATCGAAGTTGCCGTCAACTTCCCGGACAGGAACACCAGCGTCTCGAAGGTCCTGGGGCCCAGGCCTGGAACGGAGACGACTGCCGAACGGAGGCCTTCGGTGTCCTCGACGTCGGCACCGCACCGGCAACCGGCGTCGGCGAGCGCTTTGGCCGCACGAGCCGCGCCTTCGGCTTTGGTGAAGTAGTTGCCCGGCACGCGCTGGCGATTGCCGAGAATCGTTGCGAGCTCGTCGCCACGGTCGGTGAAGGCGGCGAGAGCGGACAAGCTGTCGAGGTGTTCGCCTGCGGCTACCGAGCGGTGTGTGCGCCAACGGTCGACGACGGCGCGGACTCCGGTCTTCGGTGTTCCGTAGGCGGCGCGCGACGAGAAGATCGCGTCGAGAAGGGCGGCTTCGGACTCGCGCGGCCATCCCTGATTCCAATGCGGCCACGCCTCGCGCGGAAGCTCGGCGCCGATGAATTCGGCCGCTCTGACTACGTCTGTGTCTTTCATGTTTTCTCCCCCCGAGAAGTTGTCCGGTGTGGACGCGCTGAACGTAGCGAGGGGGTCCGACAGATGGTGGCCCGGAACGCACGGGATCGACCGTCCGTCAAGGAGGTCACGAATTGGTAACAATAAATATGAGGGGTTCCTCAGGTTTCTGAAAATCCCGGTAACAGTCCCAGGCAGGGCGTTCGCGACCTACTCGCGAGTCACTTTCTCGAAGTCTCGTGAGGAAGATCACGGCCTCGAAAGTCCAGATTTCCAGGGTGCCGACAAACGTGAGGAAATCCTCATGATTCTGTGTAAACCTTGTCTTGCACGAACGCCCTGACTCCGTCGATTCTCTCGACGAATTCGCGAGCACTTCAGCCGGGCAGCACACCGCAAATCCCACCTCGCCGCAGAGGTGACCAGGAGAGGACGTACGCGTGACGATCGATGACACGACACCTACAGGAAACGGACGCGACTCGAAGGGTGGACGCCGTTTCGGCGTCGATGGGGGACAGTCCCGCACGACCAGCAAAGGTGCCCTCGTCGATTCGCTGAACAACGGCGTTTCCTACGCAATCGCTTTCGGTGGACAGGGCGCTCCCTGGCTCACTTCGCTCGAGGAGCTCAGCCGTGACAACGGCCTGGAGCCCGTTCTGACCGATCTGGTCAATGACGCAGCAGCACGCCTCGCGCCCGTCGCACAGGATCTCCTCGTGGTTCGCCCGGTCGGATTCGATCCGATCGCGTGGATGCTCGAAGCCGAGATCGTCGACGAAGAAGAAGGTGAGAAGTCGGCCGGGCCTTCCGCTGCCGCGCTCACCGCAGCTCCGGTGTCACTCCCCGGCGTCTTCCTCACGCAGCTTGCGGCGTTGCGTGCACTCTCCGCTCAGGGTCTGGATGTAGCCGGCAACCCGCCTGCTGCCGTCATCGGCCACTCGCAGGGCCTGCTGGCCACCGCTGCCGTAGCCGCGCAGGGCAACGACGACGGTGAACTCCTCGCCGTCGCACAGCTCGTCGGTGCTGCTGCCAGCCTGGTCGGCCGTCGCCGCGGCGTCATCGCCGGCGCCTCCGCGAAGCCGATGGTTGCGGTCTCGGGCGTCGATCCCGAGCGTCTCGCCGCCATCGTCGCCGAGCTTGCCGAGGGTGTTGCCCCCGAACGCGCGGCTGTTCTCGCCATTCGCAACGGCCGTCGCCGCGTCGTTCTCGCCGGACCGCCCGCTCAGCTGGCACGCGTGCAAGAGCGTTGCGAGCAGATCGAAGCCGAAGAAGCTCGCGAGCGAGAGGGCAAGAAGCGTGGCGGTTCCGTCTTCGCTCCGTCCTTCGATCCGCTCGACACCGAAATCGGCTTCCATCACCCAGCATTGGCCGAGGCCGTCGAACTTGTCGGCAGCTGGGCAACCCGTTGCGGTCTCGATGCCGACCGTGCGCGTGAACTTGCACAGGGTGTCCTCGTCGATCCGGTCGACTGGGTCGAGGCTGTCGACGGCGCAATCTCCGCCGGCGCCAAGTGGATTCTCGATCTCGGGCCCAGCGATCAGCTGACCCGTATGACGTCCTCTTCGCTGCGTGGGCAGGGCATCGGCATCATCGCCGCCGCCACCCGCGGCGGACACCGCAATCTGCTCACCCCCGGTGCTGCGCCTGAGGTCTCACGTTCGTGGAGCGAATTCGCGCCGAAGCCTGTTTCGCTTCCCGGTGGCCGCATCGGCGTCGAGACGGCGTTCACGAAGCTGACCGGTCGTTCACCCATCCTGCTCGCAGGCATGACGCCGACGACGGTCGACGCCAAGATCGTTGCCGCAGCAGCCAATGCCGGTCACTGGGCTGAGCTCGCCGGTGGCGGACAGGTCACCGAGGAAATCTTCGAAGACCGTGTCGCAGAGCTGAAGATGTTGCTCGAGCCGGGCCGCGCGGTCCAGTTCAACTCCCTGTTCCTCGACCCGTACCTGTGGAAGCTGCAGCTCGGTGGCAAGCGCCTGGTGCAGCGTGCCCGTACTGCCGGCGCTCCCATCGACGGCGTCATCGTCACCGCCGGTATCCCGGAACTCGAAGAGGCCGTTGCCCTCATCGACGAGCTGTCCGAGATCGGCATCACCAACATCGCGTTCAAGCCCGGCACCGTGGCGCAGATCCGCTCCGTGATCCGCATCGCCAACGAGGTTCCGAACTTCCCGGTCATCGTCCACATCGAAGGCGGCCGCGCCGGCGGACACCACTCGTGGGAAGACCTCGACGACCTGCTCCTCGACACGTACGCCGAGCTGCGTACACGTCCGAACTTGGTCATCTGCGTCGGCGGCGGCATCGGAACACCCGAGCGAGCAGCCGATTACCTCACCGGTCGCTGGTCTGCCGCAGCCGGTTTCCCGGCCATGCCCGTCGACGGCATCCTGGTCGGCACGGCAGCCATGGCGACTCTAGAGGCCACCACCTCTCCTGAGGTCAAGCAGCTCCTCGTCGACACGCCCGGTACACCGGATTGGGTCGGTGCCGGTACCGCCGAAGGCGGAATGGCCTCTGGCCGTAGCCAGCTCGGTGCCGACATTCACGAGATCGACAACGCGGCTTCGCGCACCGGACGCCTCCTCGACGAGGTTGCCGGCGATTCCGAGGCAGTGGCAGAGCGCCGCGACGAGATCATCGCCGCCCTCGACGTCACCGCCAAGCCGTACTTCGGCGACGTCGAGACCATGACGTACGCACAGTGGCTGCGCCGCTACCTCGAGCTGACCGTCGGTATCGACGCGGCGAAGGAATTCGATTGCGGCGCAGATCTTCAGGACGCCATCGTCGAGGCGACCTCGAGCCCGTGGCTCGACATCACCTGGCGTGCTCGCTTCGGCGAGATGCTCCAGCGCACCGAGGCGCGTCTGCACCCGGTCGACCGTGGCCCGATCCCCACACTGTTCGGCGACGCCGAGACTCTCGAGCGCCCCGAGGCTGCGATCTGCGCACTGCAGGCGTCGTACCCGGACTACTCGACGACGGTTCTGCATCCCGCAGACGTCTCGTTCTTCACCTCGTTGTGCAAGACGCCGGGCAAGCCGGTCAACTTCGTTCCCGTCGTCGACGGTGACGTTCGCCGTTGGTGGCGCAGCGACTCCCTGTGGCAGGCACACGATCCCCGCTACACCGCCGATCAGGTTTGTGTCATCCCCGGCACCGTTGCCGTCGCGGGCATCACCCGTGTCGACGAGCCGGTCGGTGACCTGCTCGATCGCTTCGAGAAGGCGACCTACGACGAATTGGTTGCTGCCGGAGCCGCTCCGGTTGCACTCGCGAGCCGTCGCCACCAGGATTCCGCACCCGGACTTCTCGACGCCGTCCTCTCCGCTCCCGACCTCCAGTGGGCCGGCCGCCTGACCCAGAACCCCGTCCGTCGCCTCGGCGACCTCGACGAGTGGAACGCAGAGTCTGCCGACAAGGCAGTTCACGGCACCACGGGGTCCAGCTTGACCGTCGTCGATTCCTCGCACGTGCTGCTCTCGGTTCCGTTGGTGGCAGACAAGTCGGTCGACATCACGATCACCATCCCCGAGTCCGTCGTAGACGGCGGCGCTCCGGTTGTCACCGAGGCAGACGCCGAGGGTGCGATGTCCGCGCTGCTGGCAGTTGCTGCCGGACAGGAACTTCCGACAGTCAAGAACGGAAAGGCCCGCCTCAACGTCGCGTGGGTTCCCGATCGCATCGCCGATCACGCCGGTGTCACCGGTTCCGGCCTGCCCACCACGCTCAGTGTCAGCGGCAAGGCTGTTCCGGACGTCGTCGTCGGAGCATGCTGGCCTGCAGTGTTCGCAGTCCTCGGCGCAGCCAAGCTCGACAGTCTTTCCGTTATCGAAGGCATGCTCGACCTGGTCCACCTCGACCACACCGTCGACTTCGTCGGTGAACTTCCCTCCGAGACAAGCATTCTCGTGGTCAATGCCGAGGTCGCCTCGGTTCTCGACACCGACCTCGGTCGCGTCGTCGAGGTCAAGGTCGAGGTCGGTGCCATGCTCGGCGAGGGCCTCGACGCCCCCGCAGTCGTCACCATGACCGAGCGTTTCGCGATCCGCGGACGCACCGGCGCTGGCGAACTCGCCGACCCGGCTCGCGCCGGTGGATCGATCAGCGATGCGGCTGTCGACACCTCGCGTCGTCGTCGCCGTGACGCGAAGATCCTCGCGCCGGTCAGCATGGGTGCGTTCGCTCAGGTTTCCGGTGACCACAACCCGATTCACACCTCCGACAACGCCGCTCTGCTGGCCGGCCTCGGAACCCCGATCGTGCACGGCATGTGGCTCTCCGCCGCAGCGCAACAGGTAGTCACCGCAGTCGACCCGGCCGAGACCCGCGTCCCGCCGCGCCGCCTGACCGCCTGGACCGCCCGCTTCCTCGGGATGGTTCGCCCCGGCGCCGAGATCGACGTCCGCGTCGACCGTGTCGGCATCGACCAGGGCGCAGAAATCGTCGAGGTCGGCTGCCGCATCGACGGCGAACTGGTGATGGTCGCCACCGGCCGCACTGCCGCACCGAAGACCGTCTACGCCTTCCCCGGCCAGGGCATCCAGCGCCCGGGCATGGGCCTCGACGCTCGTGCACGCTCCAAGGCCGCCCGCGACGTCTGGGAGCGTGCGGACAAGCACACCCGCAAGGCGCTCGGATTCTCGATTCTCGCTGTCGTGCGCGACAACCCGGTGACCGTCAAGGCGCGCGGTGTCGAGCACAAGCATCCTGACGGTGTCCTGCACCTGACTCAGTTCACCCAGGTGGCCATGGCCGTTCTCGGTGTTGCCCAGGTTGCCGAGCTGCGCGAGTCCGGAACATTCATCGAGGATTCCCTTCTGGCCGGTCACTCGGTCGGTGAGTACAACGCACTCGCTGCTGTCGCCGAGGTTTTCCCGCTCGAAGCACTTCTCGAGGTCGTCTTCCAGCGTGGCTCCGCCATGCACCAGCTCGTTCCCCGTGACGAAGCCGGTCGCTCCGACTACCGCATGGCTGCTATTCGCCCGTCGCAGATCGGTGTTTCCGACGACGACGTGCAGGGCTTCGTCGCCGGTGTCGCCGAGACCTCCGGTGAGTTCCTCGAAATCGTCAACCTGAACCTGCGCGGCAGCCAGTACGCCATCGCCGGTTCGGTAGCCGGTCTCGACGCACTCGAGGTCGAAATCGATCGTCGCCGAGCAGAATTCGGTGGCAAGCGGGCATACATCCAGGTTCCCGGCATCGACGTGCCGTTCCACTCCACCGTCCTTCGTGGCGGCGTGGCGGACTTCCGCGTGTGCCTGCAGGACTTGCTCCCGCACGACATCGATCCGGACATCCTGATCGGCCGCTACATCCCGAACCTGGTTCCGAAGCCGTTCTCGCTGCGTCGTGACTTCGTTCAGGAAATCGCCGACCTGGTGCCGTCCGAGCCGCTGCAGGAAGTCCTTGCAGACTTCGACAGCTACGCAACGCGCACTCACGAGTTGTCCCGCATCATCCTGATCGAGCTGCTGGCTTGGCAGTTCGCCAGCCCGGTCCGTTGGATCGAGACGCAGGACCTGCTCTTCGGTGACGAGTCCGAAGGTGGACTCGGGGTCGAACGCTTCGTCGAGATCGGTCTCGGTGCTGCCCCGACCGTTGCAAACCTCGCGTCGCAGACCCTCAAGCTGCCGGGCCGCTTCGGCTACCCGGTCGAGGTTCTCAACGTCGAGCGCGAAGCTGCGATCGTCTACGGCACCGACGTCGACCCCGCCGTCGATGACGACGACGAGATCGAAGCGCCTGCCGCGCAGGCTGCACCGGTTGCCGCGGCCGCTGCTCCGGTTGCAGCTGCTGCGCCGGCTGCACCCTCGGGTGGACCGCGTCCGGACGACCTCACCTTCAAGGCGCCCGACGCCACGAAGGTCCTGATCAGCCTGTGGACCAAGCTCCGTCCCGATCAGGTCGGCCCCGCCGACACGATCGAGGCACTGTGCGACGGCGTCTCCTCGCGTCGTAACCAGCTTCTGGTCGACCTCGGCTCCGAGCTGTCCCTCGGCGCCATCGACGGTGCCGCGGATGCCGACATGGGCTCCTTGGGAGCAACCGTCGACAAGCTCGCCCGTACGTACAAGCCGTTCGGACCGGTGCTCTCCGATTCGATCAACGATCACCTGCGCAAGGTCTTCGGCCCCTCGGGCAAGCGTCCCGGCTACATCGCCGACCGCGTCAAGAAGGTCTGGGAACTGGGCGACGGCTGGGCGCACCACGTCACCGCAGCAGTGGCTCTCGGCACCCGTGACGGCGCCAGCATCCGCGGCGGCGACCTCGGTGGCCTGAGCTCCGGCGCACTGGCCGACGCCGCAGCGGTCGACGCAGTCATCGACAGCGCAGTTGCCTCGGTCGGCTCTGCACGCGGAGTCAGCGTCTCGTTGCCGGCTACCGGCGGCGGAAGCGGCGGAACCGTCGACGCAGCCGCCCTGGGTGAGTTCACCGAGAACATCACCGGACGCAACGGCGTTCTGGCCTCGGCTGCACGCCTGGTACTCGAGCAGCTCGGACTGAACGAAGAAACGGCAGTCGCGACGGTCGAGGACACCGAACTGGTCGACCTGGTCTCGGCTGAACTCGGCTCCGACTGGCCGCGTCTGGTTGCTCCGGCATTCGACGCACAGAAAGCCGTGCTGCTCGACGACCGTTGGGCAAGTGCGCGTGAGGATCTCGCTCGTATTTGGCTCGGTGACACCGCGTTGTCGGTCGAGAACTTCATCGGTGCCGGTTCCACCGTCGCCGCACAGGCGAAGTGGTGGGCCACCCGTGCAACCGACGAAGGCCGCACCGCGGTCGCCGAGGTCTACACCCGCATCGCTGATGCGGCCGTGACGACAGAATCCGACGCACCCGAGTGGGCAGGCGAGGTCGCAGTAGTGACCGGCGCCAGCAAGGGTTCCATCGCGGCAGCGGTCACGGGCAAGCTCCTTGCCGGTGGCGCAACGGTATTCGTGACCACCTCACGACTCGACGGTCAGCGTCTGGGCTTCTACCGCGACCTGTACCGCGAGAACGCTCGCGCCGGTGCCGCCCTCTGGGTGGTTCCCGCGAACATGGCGTCGTACACCGACGTCGACGCACTGATCGACTGGATCGGCAACGAGGCCACCGAGAACGCAGGCGGCGCAAAGAAGCTCATCAAGCCGGCCATGACGCCGACGATGCTCTTCCCGTTCGCAGCTCCGCGTGTCGGCGGCGAACTCTCCGACGCCGGCGCTCGCGCCGAAATGGAAATGCGCGTGCTGCTCTGGTCGGTGGAGCGCCTCATCGGCGGTCTGTCGAAGATCGGTTACGACAGCGATGTCGACACGCACCTGCACGTAGTGCTGCCCGGTTCGCCGAACCGCGGAACGTTCGGCGGCGACGGTGCTTACGGTGAGGCCAAGGCTTCGCTGATCGCCGTGGTCAACCGCTGGAAGGCCGAGCGGAACTGGGCCGAGCGGGTCACGTTGGCACACGCGGTCATCGGTTGGGTTCGCGGAACCGGACTCATGGGTCACAACGATCCGATCGTCGACGCGGTCGAAGCTGCGGGCGTCCGCACCTGGTCCACCCAGGAGATGGCGACCCAACTGCTGAAGACGGCAACCCGCGAGTCGCGGCGCGCTGCAGCAGAGGCTCCGCTCGAGGTCGACCTGACCGGCGGACTGTCCGAGGCCAACCTGGATCTGGGTGCTTTGGCCAAGGAAGCTGCCGAGGTTGCCGAGATCGCCGAGGCTGTCGACGAAGCAGTGGACGAGTCCAGCATCCTGGCGCTGCCCACGCCGGCTCGCATCGACGACTCGGTCAAGGCTCCGAGCTGGCCCGAACTGGACGTCACCCCCGCGGACCTCGTGGTCATCGTGGGTGCCGGAGAGCTCGGACCCTACGGTTCCTCGCGTACCCGCTTCGAGATGGAGGTCGACGAGCAGCTCTCTGCCGCAGGCGTTCTCGAATTGGCGTGGAACACCGGACTCATCGTCTGGGAGAACGACCCCAAGCCGGGCTGGTACGACGTCGAATCCGGTGACCTGGTACCCGAGGCGGAAATCGCCGACAAGTACCACGACGCAGTCGTCGAGCGTTGCGGCATCCGTCGCTACGTCGACGAGGGCGCGATGATCGACAACACCGCTCCGCTGCTCACCTCCGTGTTCCTGGACAAGGATCTGAGCTTCGTGGTCGGCAGTGAGGCAGAGGCTCAGGCCTTCGTCGAATCCGATCCGGAGAACACGACGGCGACGGTTTCCGCCGAGTCCGGAGACTGGACAGTCACTCGCCGCGCAGGCACCGAGATCCGCGTCCCGCGCAAGATGAAGCTGACTCGTAGTGTCGGCGGCCAGATCCCGACCAACTTCGACGTCACCAAGTGGGGCATCCCCGCCGACATGGCAGATTCGGTCGACCGCGTCGGACTCTGGAACATCGTCGCAACGGTGGACGCCTTCCTCACCGGCGGCTTCACTCCGAGCGAACTGCTCCGCTGGGTACACCCGAGCCTGGTCGCCAACACACAGGGCACCGGCATGGGCGGCATGACCTCCATGCGGAGCCTGTACATCGACACGCTGCTCGGCGAGAACCGTCCGAACGACATCCTGCAGGAAGCGCTGCCGAACGTCATTGCAGCGCACGTCGTTCAGTCGTACGTCGGCGGTTACGGCGCGATGGTTCACCCCGTCGCCGCCTGCGCCACGGCAGCGGTATCCGTCGAAGAAGGCGTCGACAAGATCCGACTCGGCAAGGCGCAGTTGGTTGTTGCCGGCGGGTTCGACGATCTGAGCACGGAAGGCATCATCGGCTTCGGTGACATGTCGGCAACTGCGAAGACCGAGGACATGCACGCCAAGGGCATCGAGGATCGCCGCTTCTCGCGGGCCAACGATCGTCGCCGCGGCGGATTCGTCGAGTCGGCCGGTGGCGGAACGATTCTCCTCGCTCGCGGAGACCTGGCACTCGAGATGGGCTTGCCCGTCCTCGGTGTGGTCGCTTGGGCCGGATCGTTCGCCGACGGTGTCCACACCTCGATCCCGGCACCGGGACTCGGAGCGCTGGGCGCCGGACGTGGGGGAGCGGATTCGCAGCTCGCACTCTCGCTCAACGCTCTCGGCGTGAGCGCCGACGACATCGCCGTGATCTCCAAGCACGACACCTCCACTGCCGCCAACGATCCCAACGAGGCGGAGCTGCACGAGCGCCTCGCCGGGGCATTGGGACGCAGTGAAGGTGCGCCGATGTTCGTGGTCTCGCAGAAGAGCCTGACCGGTCACGCCAAGGGTGGTGCCGCAGCCTTCCAGCTGATCGGGCTCTGCCAGGTACTGAGCCAGGGCATCGTCCCGCCGAACCGCAGCCTCGACTGCGTCGACGACAAGATGGCCGAGTTCGAGCACCTCGTGTGGGCACGTCAGCCGCTCAAGTTCGGTGATCAGCTTCCGCTGCGTGCCGGCCTGCTGACCAGCCTCGGCTTCGGTCACGTCTCCGGCCTGATCGCAGTCGTGCACCCGCAGGCATTCGTCGAGTCGGTTCCGGCCGACAAGCGCGCCGACTATGTTGCTGCGGCGCAGCAGCGGACGATCGACGGTCAGCGCCGCCTCGCCAAGGCGATGTGCGGTGGCGACAGCCTCTACGAGCGCCCGGCGGATCGTCGCCTCGGTGCCGACGGAACGCCGGCCAAGGCGTCGCGTCAGCTCGAAGCGGACATGCTGCTGAGCGAGGACGCACGACTCGGCGCAGATCTGGTGTACCGCTCGAATCTGCCCGGCTGCAAGTAATAATCACGGTATGGGAGTTCTGGGTATCGGCTTCGACCTCGTGACGGTGTCGGAGTTCGCCGAGCAATTGAACAGGCCGGGAACGGCAATGCTCGACAACTTCACACCGGGCGAGCGTCGAGACGCTGCTACCCGGAGCTCCGAACCGGCACGACATTTCGCCGCCCGGTGGGCAGCGAAGGAAGCAGTGATCAAGGCATGGTCAACTGCTCTCTTCGCCAGCCCACCGGTGCTGGGGGAGATGATCCACCATCAGATCGAAGTCGTCTCGGACGCCTGGGGTCGCCCGGGCATACGGCTTCGCGGTGACGTGGCCAAACACCTCACCGGAGTGAAGATTCATATCTCGCTCACCCACGACGGGGACATGGCGGGCGCTTTCGCGGTCATCGAATCCGACCCGGAGTAGCACTGCCGGACACGAAAGAGCCGGTCTCCCAAGGGGAGACCGGCTCTTTGTCGTTCGACTAGTCCTTCGTGCGGGATTCCTTCTCGGCGACGAGGAGATACGCGATCATCAACCTTTTCAGTTCGGCGACGGCGTCGGCATGCGACTGACCGTCCTGAACCGAGAAATTGAGCATCGAATACACCACGTGGACAAGAACTTCCGCCATCATCAGGCGACGATCTCGCCGCGTACGCGGCGTCAACGGACCGAGCATTTTCGCTACGGTCTCGGCGAACTGCTTTTCGTGAATGACTCCGGTGGCCCGCGTGGACGGCGTCGACTGCATCGCCAGCCAGACCTCGCGGCGCGACGGATCGGACGTCCACAGTCCGGCCATGTGATCGACGAAACTGTTCAGGAACCGCAACCAGTCGAGTGACGGTACTTCGCCGCCGAACTGCGCAAGCTCGTGCTGGACTCCGACGAGGTCCTGACGGTTCAATTCGCACACGATGACGTACTTGTTCGCGAAGAATTGGTAGAGCGTCCCGATCGGGACGTCAGCACGTGCCGCGACCTCTTCGCAGGTGAACGATTCGAAACCGACATCGGTGAGGAGTTCCCGTGACGCTGCCAGGAGTGCGTCGAATTTACGCTGGCTGCGCTCTTGCGTCGGACGCTTGCGCGGCAGCAGTTCCTGCGGTTCTTCGAGGCTCTGAGGATTCTCCAGTGCTGGGTCGACTCGTCGCCGCGCGCGGTTACGAGTCGTGGGCTGCACGTCTTCCAGGCTATCGGTGTTTTCTGTCGAATTTGGGACTTGTGCATTATCCGGTGTCATCGGCCACCTACTTCGGCGGTCGTGATCGGTCGAAACGCACCGCGCAGGTGCGCGCACACGAGTCCCGATGCTGTTGCCACACCTCGATACTAGGTGACCACCTGTCCAGTAGCTGAAGAGGTTGCTGCGCGGTGTGGCGCAACGGCGATCCTGCCGACTCCCTACGCCCGATTCGGGCACACTGAGATTCTTCGGGCACACCGAGGTTCGATGCCGAGGAGAGGGAGACGATGACGGAAGAACTGCGAACCGCGGTACGTGAACTCATGCCGCGTGCCCATGAGGATCTGAGTGCACTTGTGGCGATGAAGTCGGTCGCAGATGCACGGCAGTACCCGCCGGAAGAATGCGCGGCCGCGGCACATTGGGTCCTGGAGGCATTCCGCGATCAGGGTTTCGCCGATATCGAGGCGATCGAGACCTCCGACGGCTCGGCCGCCGTCGTCGGTCGTCGACCAGGTCCAGGCGGTGCTCCGACGGTTCTGCTGTACTGCCACTACGACGTTCAGCCGCCCGGAAACGAAGAGCTCTGGGGCTCGCCGCCTTTCACGCTCACCGAGCGGGGTGGACGGTGGTACGGACGCGGCGCTTCCGACTGCAAGGGCAACGTCGTCATGCATCTGACAGCTCTGCGAGCGCTCGCCGCAGCAGGTGTGGATCCGAGCGCACATCTGACGATCGTCGCCGAAGGATCAGAGGAGATGGGCACTGGCGGTCTCGAGGATCTGGTGCGAGAGCGGCCCGAACTTTTTGCGGCCGACATGATCCTGATCGCCGATACCGGCAACACCGAGGTCGGGGAGCCGACGATCACGACATCACTGCGCGGGATCGCCAACGTGGTGGTCCACGTGTCGACGCTCGAGGGTGAGATTCACTCCGGTGTCTTCGGTGGACCGGCACCCGATGCGATCACCGCGCTGGTGCACATTCTCTCGACGCTGCACGACGGCGCCGGAAACACCACTGTCGAAGGCTTGATCAACGACCAGGAGTGGGAGGGAGTCAGTTACGACGGCGATCAGTTCCGCTCCGACGCCGGGGTACTCGAAGGGGTACAGCTGACTGGTTCCGGTTCGGTCGCCGAGCAGGTGTGGGCTCGTCCGGCGCTGACCATCCTGGGTATCGACTGCCCGCCGGTCGTGGGTTCTGCGGCGGCAATCACGCCCCGTGCATCCGCACGCCTGAATCTTCGTGTCCCGCCTGGCACGGATCCGGCGCAGGCACAGAAGTTGTTGACTGACCACCTCCGCGCAGCGGCGCCGTGGGGCGTCCACATCGAGGTTGTACCGGAATCGACGGGATCACCGTTCTCGTCCTCGACGGAAGGAACGGGATTCGCGCAGCTGAAGTCTGCGCTGACCGATGCCTACGGCCGCGAAGTGGGGTTTGCCGGCCAAGGGGGATCGATTCCGCTGTGCAGTGCGTTGGCCGAGCAGTTCCCCGACGCGGAGATCGCGTTGATCGGCGTCGAGGAACCGCAGTGCCGCATTCATGCACCTGACGAAAGCGTCGACCCGTCGGAGATCGAGAATCTCGCTTTCGCGGAGACGCTGTTCTTGAGCAGGTACGGGAGTTAGACCGACAGATCGCGTCGTAGCTTGGCGACGTGGCCGGTGGCCCGGACGTTGTACTGGGCCACCTCGATCTTGCCTTCCTCGTCGACGAGGAACGTCGAGCGGATGACGCCCTGGACCGTCTTGCCGTACATCTTCTTCTCACCGAATGCGCCCCAGGCTTCGAGCGTCGCCTTCTCGGGGTCGGAGAGCAGCGGGAAGGTCAGCTCTTCGGTATCGCGGAACTTCGCGAGTTTTGCTGGCTTGTCCGGCGAGATTCCGACGACCTCCAGCCCGGCACCGTTCAATTCGGCGAGGCTGTCGCGGAAGTCGCAGGCCTGCTTGGTGCACCCCGGGGTGCTGGCCGCGGGGTAGAAGTACACGATGACCTTGCGGCCGCGGTAATCGTGAAGCGAAACCTCGTTGCCGTCGGCGTCTGGGAGCGTGAAATCCGGCGCGACGTCGCCGGCGGACAATCTACTGTTCTCGGTCACGGGAATCGAGGTTAGTCGAGAAATTGCGCGGCAGGTGGGCGCGAGGGCATTCTGCTCCTCTACGGTAGAGCGAAGTGTCGGCGCGCTGCGTCCGCACAGCAGACCCGCACACAGAGCAGCAGAACACAGACAAGTTGGAGGACACGTGCCCAGGGACACCGAGAGCATCGAACGCGAGATCGAGAAGGCGCGTAACCAGCTCGCGAGCACACTCGACGAACTGACGGTCCGCACCAACCCGAAGCGGCTGGTCGAGAACACCAAGAAGACGGTGCTCGCCAAGCTCAACGAGCCGGCCGTGAAGTACGCGCTGATCGCAGTTGGTTCAGTGGTGGGACTACTCGTGGTCCGGAAGATCATTCGCTGACCCGAGTTTTCGAAGGCAGAACATGAAGAAGGCCCCCACCTGGTGAGGTGGGGGCCTTCTTGCAAGTGCGCCCACAGGGACTCGAACCCCGGACCCAGTGATTAAGAGTCACTTGCTCTACCAACTGAGCTATAGGCGCTCGCTCTTGCGAGACAGAACATTAGCCGACAGGCTCAGGAGTTTGCAAAACGCGTGTTCATCGTGGTGACGATGGTTACATCGCTTCCGAAATTCACGAGTGTGGCGGGCGTGAATCCGGCCAGCGGACGGTGCTTTCCAACTGCTGTGCGACGGCGAGAATCGCCGATTCGCCACCGCTGCGCGCAACCAGTTGGACGCTCAGGGGGAGTCCGTGTTCGGAGAAGCCGGCGGGTACTGCGGCCGCCGGGTTGCCGCAGACATTCCAGATAGAACAGTAGGCGGCGATCGGCAACGCCTTGCGGACTGCGGACAGAAGGCCGGTTCCTTCGAGTTGTCCGATCGGGCGTGGCAGCGCGGGCGTCGTCGGCATCAGGACCAGGTCGAAGGTGTCGAAGACCTGGTTGACCGTCGCTGCAATTCGCTGACCTTTGCGGTAGGCGAATTTGCCGACGCGCGCGGGTGCAGCTATCCGGCCGATCGAGGCGAGCGCTCGCGTGCGCTTCTCGAGAAGCGCTGGATGATCGACACGAAGCGCTTCGTCGCGGACACCGCCGAGTACCTGCGGGAGAAAAGCGGCAGTGGCGTCCGGGTACTCGGGATCGTGTTCTTCGACGTGATGTCCCAACGCGCTCAACATCTCTGCGATCGAGAGCACCGCGGCAACGATCTCCGCTGACGGGCGGACGCCCCGGACCGGACTCCGGGTGGACACCGCGATGCGAAGCGGCCCGGGTGCCGACACGGCCGCGTCGGCAAAGCTGGTTCGGAGCGTTTCGGCTGTGTAGTCGTCGGTCTCGGTGGTGCCGGTGATTGCGTCGTATACGAGCGCGCTGTCCTCGACCGAACGAGTGAGAGGCCCGAGTGTGCCGAGTGCGCGCCAGAGGTTTCGGTTCGGCGCGGTGCTCACCCGACCGCGTTGCGGCTTGAGTCCGAACAACCCGCAGAACGCCGAAGGCAATCGTATGGAACCGCCGCCGTCGCCGCCTATTGCCGCCGCGACCATTCCCGACGCGACGGCCGACGCAGATCCTCCGCTCGATCCGCCGGTGGATATGCCGGTGTCCCAAGGGTTTCTCGTGTATCCGTTTGCGGCAGTCTCGGTGAAGGGCCAGATGCCGAACTCGGGCATCGTCGTCTTGCCGACGATCACCGCACCCGCTTCGCGCAACCTGCGGACAACCTCTGAATCGGCCGATGCGATGCGCGTGGCTGCCGCACCGCCGTACGTCGTCGGCGTTCCGGCGACGTCGTTCTCGTCCTTGATTGCAATCGGGACTCCGTGCAGTGGGCCCAGGGTTTTGCCGTCGGCCTGACGTTGATCGAGCCGTGTCGCCTCGTCGAGTGCTTCGTCCGCGAGAACTCGTACAAATGCGTTTAGCGTCGAATCGAGGCGCTCGATACGGCGAAGTGTGGTCTCGGTGAGTTCGCGGGCGGACAAAGCTCCGGACCGGATCAGAGCTGCCTGACCTGCCACCCCGGCAAATGCCAGTTCGCCGCCGGGCGTGAATTCGCGCTCAGTCATCAGACCTCCAGGCCGTGGTTCCGGTAACTGTGAAGTCTATTCACCACGACCTGTCCACCAAGCCACAAAGAAAAATCCCCACCTTCCGAAGAAGGTGGGGACCTTTGCAAGTGCGCCCACAGGGACTCGAACCCCGGACCCAGTGATTAAGAGTCACTTGCTCTACCAACTGAGCTATAGGCGCTCGCTCTTGCGAGACAGAACATTAGCCGAATCGCCGGTTCGGGAGCAAATCGCCAGGTGGCGGCCTCGCTGCCGTAGTCCAATCGGAGGAAATCCGCTGAAAGCGGTAACAAAACGGACGGTTCGGAGCGATTGATACTTGAATGTTACTGACGGCGTGGCCCTTCATGACCGTTGGTAACGAGCGCGCCTGGCATCATTGGTGCAGCGCAGTCATACCGCAAGTCCCACTTGCCTTCCGGTAAGTGGGATTCGCATGTGATGCGGAAGTTAGTCGGAGAAATTGTGAAGCGGAGTCGAACGATGAGTCGTCAAAGGTGGGGTCTGTTCGTGCGCGGGGGGAACGGTCGAGTGTCGAAGAGTGCGGCGATGATCGCGGTGTCTCTCGGTGCGCTCGTTCTGGTCACCGCGTGCACGTCGGGTGGCAAGGACGTCAGCACCGAGGGATCGGCGCCGATCGATTCCAATCCGCTCACCGAACTCATCAAGCCGAAGCTCACCTCGACCGCCGCCGACGGCGCTGTCGGCTTCTCGCCGGGCGACCCGGTCAAGATCAACGTCGCTGACGGCGCCCTGTCCGACGTGACGATGGTCAATCAGGACGGCAAGGCAGTTGCCGGCGCGATTGCTGCCGACGGTGCGTCGTGGACGACCACCGAACCGCTCGGCTACAACCGCAAGTACAAAATCGAAGCCCGCGCATTCGGATTGGGCGGCGCCAGTACGACGGTCACGTCCTTCACCACCAGCGCACCCGGCAACGTCACCAAGCCGTATGTCTTGCCGAACGAGGGCGACGTGGTCGGCATCGGTCAGCCCATCGCGGTGCAGTTCGACGAGAACATCCCCGATCGCAAGGCTGCCGAAGCCGCGATCACCGTCACCACGACTCCGGCCGTCGAAGGTGCGTTCTACTGGGTCAACAATCGTGAGGTCCGTTGGCGTCCGGAGAACTACTGGGCACCCGGCACCAAAGTCGACGTGAGCGTCAACGTGTACGGGCGCAATCTCGGCAAGGGAGTCTTCGGGCAGGAAGACGCGAAGAGTTCCTTCACCATCGGTGATGCCGTCATCGCCACGGCGGACGACAACACCAAGCAGGTCACTTTCCAGGTCAACGGTGAGACCGTCATGACCATGCCCACCTCCATGGGCAAGGACAGCACTCCCACCGACAACGGCGTCTACATCATCGGTGACCGCTTCGCGAACATGATCATGGACTCGTCCACGTACGGCGTCCCGGTCACCTCGGCGCAGGGTTACAAGACCCCCGTCGACTGGGCGACCCGAATGTCCTACAGCGGCATCTTCTTCCACTCGGCGCCGTGGTCGGTCGGGCAGCAGGGGTACTCCAACACCAGTCACGGCTGCCTCAACCTGAGCCCGTCCAACGCCAAGTGGGTCTACGACAACACCAAGCGTGGGGACATCGTCGTCGTCAAGAACACCGTCGGCGGAACGCTCTCCGGCACCGACGGCCTCGGTGACTGGAACATCCCCTGGAGCGTCTGGAAGACCGGCAACGCGGACGTCTGAGTGCGTCCCTGAAGCACTGAACGTCAGAATGCCCCCGACCGTCCGGTTGGGGGCATTTCTGCATCTGTATTCCTTTTGTGAGCGAAAGTGCCTCTCGGTCTATCTGAGGCGACGGGAGGTACGTTCGCTCGGCGTCAGCGTCGACCGAAGGCGTCCACTCCGGTCATTTCAGCGGACAGTGCCCACAATCTGCGTGCGTCGTCGCGATCGGTAGCCCAAGGCTTCACGCCGCCGACGCTCACGTCATCAGTCTGCGCGACGTCCGCGATGTTGCAGTCCTGGAGGTACGCGCCGGAGTGATCGGCGAGTATCGGTGCCGTCGCTGCCCACACCGTTGTAGCGGCGCCCTGGTAGGGAGTCTTGAATCCCGGCACGGCGTCGCCATTCGACGTCGTCCATCCGAGATCGTGTTTCTCCGATGCAGAGAAGTGACGTTGAAGGGGAGTGAGGATGCTCCCGGGATGGACGGAGAACGCAGTGATACCGCGTGAAGCACCGGCGCTCGCCAGCTGTACAGCGAATAGAGCATTTGCAGTCTTGGCTTGACCGTACGCAAGCCAGCGGTCGTAACCGTTGCGGAAATGTATGTCATCCCAACGCACTCCCGACAGAAAATGTCCCGCCGACGAGACAGCGACTACGCGAGAACCGTTTGCGGGCATGGCTGGCACAAGCAGGTTCACCAGTACAAAGTGCCCGAGGTGATTGATCGCGAATTGTGATTCCCATCCGGAGCCGACACGGAGTTCCGGGCAGGCCATGACCCCCGCACTGCAGATGATGATGTCCGGGGTGATCCGGGATTCGAGAATTTCTCGCGCACACGATCCGACACTGCTCGGGTCCGACAGGTCGCACGCTCGCACTTCGATACCCGGAAGGTCGGCCACCGCGCTCCGTGCCTGTTCTGGTCGGCGGGCAAGAACTACAACTCGCGCGCCGACCGAAGAAAGTGACCGCGAAATCTCGTATCCGAGTCCGGAGTACCCGCCAGTGACCAAAGCAGTTGTGCCGGTTAAATCTTGTCCGGCAAGTACGTCGTCGGCAGTGGAGATTCGGGAGAATCCGGTGTTGATTTTGCGCTGAATGGAATTCATGGCCGCGACCGTAAAATCTGGAGTGCACTCCAGGTCAAGGAAAGGTAGACGGGCAATGCGTGAACTATCAATCGGTGACGTAGCTGTCGAGACCGGAATCAGTATCGATTCCCTTCGATACTTCGAACGTGAGGAATTGCTCGTTCACGAGGTTGCGCGCTCGGCAGGTGGGCGTCGGGTCTACGCCGAAAACGATGTCGCTTGGTTGAAGCTGTGCAATCGATTCCGAGACTCGGGTATGCCGATCGCAACGATCCGCGAATTCGCCGCACTCGTCAGGTCAGGGCCGGGAAACGAGAAGGAACGGCTTTCACTTCTACAAAAGCATGAGGTGTTGATTCGATCCAGGATCTCTGCGCTGCAGGACAACCTGACCGTCATCCACGACAAGGTTTCGGCATACGAGCGACACGTTCGCGAGGGGACCGTCGCAGGTGTCTGGGAGCCGCAACCGTCGCCCGAGTGATCGACGGCTGGGCCATGTGCGGCGATTTCCAGCTACCCCCATGTGAGCGAAAGTGGCTTTCGGTCTATCTGAGGCGACGAGAGGTACGTTCGCTCGGCCCAGGCACGGGTTTCTCGGGAGCGGGCGATTTGTCGCGGTCGCCACCCCACCCGGCGGTGGAAGGGGGGATTGGGGCCGGCGCACAAACCAAAAGAACCCCCGAAAATGTCTTTCGACATCTTCGGGGGTTCCGCTTGGGTGAGCGACGGGACTCGAACCCGCGACAGCCAGGATCACAACCTGGTGCTCTACCAACTGAACTACGCCCACCATTGCCTCGGCCACCGGTTTGACCCGGCTGCTTTGACGAAAGAGATACTAGCGCGAAAGTCGGTCAGGAAGCCAATCGGCAGGTCAGGCGGGACCCAAGCCCTCTACGACGGCTGCGATCTCCGCGCTCGACGGTCCGGGCGCCGCGACGAATGCGGTGCCGCGGTAGTACTTGAGTTCGCGGATGGATTCCTTGATGTCGGCGAGTGCCCGGTGGGCGAGACCTTTTTCGGGCTGGCCGAAGTAGATTCGCGGGTACCAGCGGCGGGAGAGTTCCTTGATGGAGCTGACATCGATCATCCGGTAGTGCAGGTATGTGTCCAGCGCCGTCATGTCACGCGAGATGAATCCGCGGTCGGTGGCGATGGAATTACCTGCCAGGGGAGCCGTACCGGCGACGGGAACGTGCTTGCGGATGTACGCGAGCACCTCTTTCTCCGCCTCGGCGAGGGTGACCGTCGACTTACGAACCTCTTCGGTCAGTCCCGACTTCGCGTGCATCTTCTTCACGACGTCGGGCATTGCAGCCAATGCGTCGTCGTCGGCGTGGATGACGATGTCCACACCTTCGCCCAAGATGTTCAAGTCGCTGTCGGTCACCAGAGCCGCAATCTCGATGAGTTTGTCCGACTCGAGTCGCAGCCCGGTCATTTCACAATCGATCCATACCAATTTGTCCTGCACCAGGAACACAGTAGTGCGCGCGGGCGCGGGATAAGGTCTGCGGTGGAAACTCGACGTGTGTAAGACGGCGTTCGGGTGATGACAAGAACTTCGCCGCATTGCAACGAGGAGGGCTTTTCGATGACCGTGGATCCGAAGGACGGAGCCGCGCCGCTGACGCCGGCGGAGAAGGCGAAAGCTGCCAAGGCTGCCGCTGCCGAAGCCGCTCGGATTGCAGCTGAAGCCGCGGCAGCAGCTGAGGAAGCCGAGAAGGAAGCGGCTGCCGCTGAAGCCGAAGCATCGGCCGGAGCCACCCCCGCAGCTCAGGCGCCGTCGGGTGCTGCAGCTGAAATCGCGGCCGGCTATTCATCCGAGGGGCGGGCACTCGAGCTCGGCTCGGTGGTGATCGACGGAGTGGCAGATCCCACCGCGCGGGTGCGGATTCCATTGGCGACGATCAACCGTCACGGTCTGATTGCCGGTGCGACGGGTACCGGCAAGACCAAGACGTTGCAGGGCATCGCCGAGCAGCTGTCCGCCGCGGGTGTGCCGGTAGTGATGGCCGACGTCAAGGGCGACCTCTCGGGTCTGTCGAAGGCGGGGGATCCGAGCGAGAAGATGAAGGCTCGCGCAGTCGAGACGGGCGACGATTCGTGGACTCCCGCTGGGATGCCAGTCGAGTTCTTGTCGTTGGGTACTGACGGAATCGGTATCCCGGTGCGCGCGACCATCACCAGTTTCGGGCCGATCCTGCTCAGCAAAGTGTTGGGCCTCAACGAGACCCAGGAATCGACTCTCGGACTGATCTTCCACTGGGCCGACACTCAGGGCCTGGCCCTGCTGGACCTCAAGGATCTGCGTTCGGTCATCGCCCACCTGACGAGCGCTGAGGGCAAAGCGGATCTGAAGGGTATCGGCGGAGTTTCCTCCGCGACGGCGGGGGTGATTCTGCGCGCGTTGGTCAACCTCGAAGCCGACGGCGGTGACACCTTCTTCGGCGAACCGGAACTCGAAACCGAGGACCTGCTGCGTGTCGTCGGCGGTGCCGGTGTGATCACGTTGTTCGAACTCGGTGCCCAGGCCGCGCGTCCGGCAATGTTCTCCACCTTCCTGATGTGGGTGCTCGCGGACCTGTTCCAGACGCTGCCCGAAGAGGGAGATCTGGACAAGCCGAAGCTGGTGTTCATCTTCGACGAGGCGCACCTTCTGTTCGCGGACGCGTCGAAGGCCTTCCTGCAGCAGGTCGAACAGACGGTCAAGCTGATTCGCTCCAAAGGTGTCGGCGTGTTCTTCTGCACGCAGCTTCCGACCGACATTCCCAATTCGGTGCTGTCACAGTTGGGCGCGCGCGTCCAGCACGCCCTACGCGCATTCACGCCCGACGATCAGAAGGCGCTCAACAAGACCGTTCGTACCTACCCGAAGACCGAGCACTACGACCTGGAAAAGGCACTGACTTCACTCGGCATCGGTGAAGCCATCGTGACCGTGCTCTCGGAAAAGGGTGCGCCGACGCCGGTGGCCTGGACCAAGATTCGTCCTCCGAGGTCGCTGATGGACACCATCGGCAACGACGCGATCAAGGCGGCAGCGTCGTCGAGTCCGCTGAATCAGAAGTACGGCCAGACCATCGACCGCGAGTCGGCGTACGAAAAGTTGACGGCCAAGGTGGCCGGTGCTCCGACGGCGGATCAGTCCTTGGATCTTCCGTCGCTGCCCGATCTGCCGCCACCGCCGCCGGCCGAACCTGAGGGCCCCAACATCGCCGAGCAGATCTTGGGTAACTCGGCCGTGAAGAGCTTCCTGCGTTCGGCGGCTTCGGCTGCAGGGCGGGAGATTTCGCGAAACATCTTCGGTACCGGTAGCCGTCGCAAGCGCTGAGGCTTAGGCGCCCGCGAGGTCAGATGCCGACCTCGCGGGCTAATAGGTCGTTGATCGATTCACGCCTGATCAATGGCCGCGCAATCCCGCCCAGCACAGCGACGACCGGTGGCCGGCCGACGCTGTTGTAAGTGGAGGCCATGCTGTGGTGGTATGCGCCCGTACACGGCACTGCCAACAGGTCACCTTCATGTAGGTCGGCGGGAAGCCTTGCTCCGACGGCGATTTCGTCGCCCGATTCGCAGTGCCGCCCGGCGACGGTGACTTCCTGGAGCGGTGCGCTCGAATGCCGGTTCACCAATTCGACGTCGTAGTGGCTGTCGTACAACGACACCCGAGGGTTGTCGCTCATCCCACCGTCGACGGAAACGAAGGTTCGACCGCCGCTGATCGACTTGATGTTCTGTACGCGATAGAGCGTGATTCCGGCGCGCGCGGCGATCGCTCGGCCAGGCTCGAGCACGATTTCGGGGCGAGGGAAGCGGTTTCGGGTGCACGCGTCGTCGAGAGTTTCGTCGATGACGTGAGCGAGGCGGGTCAGATCCAGTTGGGCGTCTCCCGGCATGTATGCGATCCCATGGCCACCGCCGAGATCGAGTTCGGTGAGGATGATTCGATGCGTGCGTCGTATGTCGTCCATCTGTGCGATCATCGTCTCGATCGCGGGGCGGAAGAGTTCGGGATCGGTGATCTGGGAGCCGAGATGGCAATGCAGGCCGATGAGTTGCAGGTGCGCCGCGTTGGCGACGACGGATACCGTACGTTCCAGTTCTTCGGAAAACGCTGGTAGGCCGAACTTTTGGTCCAAGATGCCTGTGGACACTGCCTTGTGTCCGTGTATGTCGATGCCGGGTGTGACTCTGATCAACACCTTCTGTCGGTGGGTACACACCGACGCGAGCCGTACCGCTTCGCTGGGGGAGTCGAGGACGATCCGGCCGACACCCGCGTTGACCGCCGCCCTCAGTTCGGAAACCGATTTGGCATTGCCGTGCAGGATGATTCGGTGGGGGTCCACGCCCGCGGCAAGCGCGACGGCGAGTTCACCGGCGGAACAGACATCCACCCCGAGTCCCTCGTCGGAGACCCAGGTAGCCATCGCTCGAATCATCAGTGCCTTGCCGGCGTACACGATCTCCGAGTCGGGGAAGATCTCTCGATACGTGCGGCAGCGGTGCCGCACGTCCGCCTCGTCGACGACGTACGTCGGTGTGCCGTACTGGTCCGCGATCTCTTCGAGGGAGACGTCGCCGATGCAGACACGCCCGCTGTGGTCGTGGCGAGTGCTGATGGGCCACAACGCAGGATCCATACGTGGTGTCATTGCGCCGCGTAGGGAGGGGAAGATTTCGAGTAGCGTCACGTCGATCTCCTGAAGGTGACCCGCCGTGTTGCGGGTTACCTTCAGATCTACTCCCGAAGATCAGCGGTGGGGCGGTTCTTGACGCTTACTTGACGCGCCGCCGAACGAGGTTGACGCGGCCCTGACGGGGCTCGAATCACTGTGCCTGTCGAATCACTGTGCTCGCCGGCGCTTCCATCCGAACCAACCGAGCACCGCGAGCAATGCCACCGCGGCGCCTCCGCCGATGACCGCCGATCTGTCGGCGGACACACCAACGGACGGAGTTCCGCCGGCACTCGGGGCGTAACCGGCGCCGTACACGGACTCGACCGCCGCTTGGATGTCGAACCCGGTTTCGGTAGCCGGCCCGCAGCTGTGCCCCTCGTGCTCGGCGTCGACGTCGTACGGCGCAGAAACGAACATCAGCTGCTCGGTGCCGAGCACGTATCTTGTGCCACAACCGTTCCCGTTCGCGAGTGTCCCCACCGACGTCACCGATGCCAGATCGCCTTTGTAGACCCGGCTGACGTCGAACAGGTAGGTGTCCTCGAACCCGTCCGAAGTTTTCTCCGTCGGAGTCCCGAGGAAAACGGTGCTGGAGACGCTCACGGCTTCTTCCGGGGTAGCCGATGATGCGCACGAACATGCATTCGCTGCCGTGGGCAGCAGTAAGGGCAACCCTCCGGTCAAAAGAAGGATTGCCCCGACTGCCAGTGTTCTTCGCATCGCCATTAACCGACTATATGGTCTGCTATGGCCTGCTCTGAGAAGTTTGCGTGAATCAGCCGCCGAGCTTCTTGTAGAACGTGCCCACGATGGGCGCAACGACGGCACGCGGGCTGTAGCCGCCCGCGACGGACATCGCCTTGCTCAAGATGCCCGGTACGACGCGCATCTTGTTCTCGGCCAGGCCGTCGAGCGAGACCTTGGCGGTGTACTCGCTCGAGATCCAGAAGAAGTCCGGGACGAGCTTGTCGACGATCGACGCTTCGGCCGGGTCCGGGGTTTCGGTGCGTACTGGGCCTGGGGCGAGCAGGGTGACGTTCACTCCGGTGCCCTTGAGTTCACCTCGCAACGATTCCGCGAAGGTGTTCACGAACGCCTTCGTGGCGGCGTACGTCGCGTTGTTGGGGATCGGCATGTTTCCGGCCGCGGACCCGACCATCAGGATGGCTCCGGACTTGCGTGCGAGCATGCCGGGCAGCACGGCCAGCGTGAGATCGTGCACTGCAACGGCGTTGAGCTCGACCTGGTCGCGCTCGTATGCCGGGTCCAGCTCGGCGATCGGCCCGAAGGTGGCGATACCGGCGTTGTTGCACAGGATGCTGATGTCGCGGCCACCGAGTTCCTCGACCAGAACGGCACGCGCCGCGCTGTCGGAGAGGTCCGATGCACGGACCTCCACCTCGACGCCGTGCGCGGCGCGAAGCTTCTCGGCGAGGACCTCCATGACCTCGCCACGACGGGCAACGAGGATCAGGGAATGTCCGCGTGATGCCAGATCAGCGGCCAGTGCCTCTCCGATGCCGGAGGAGGCGCCGGTCACTACGGCGCGGGCTGTGGTTGTGGGTGTCGGCAGGCTCACGATCAGTCAGCGTAGCCGGTCAGATCTTCGCGGCCAGTCGTGTGCCCTGTTCGATGGCACGCTTGGCGTCGAGTTCTCCTGCCACGTCGGCGCCGCCGATGATGTGGGTCACCACGCCCGCGACGGTCAGTTCGTCCACGAGATCGCGAACCGACTCCTGCCCGGCGCAGATGACGATGGTGTCGACCTCGAGAAGTCGGGGCTTCTCGTGCTTCTCACCGAAGGTGATGTGCAGGCCGGCGTCGTCGATGCGCTCGTAGTTGACGCCCGAGAGCTCGTGGACGCCCTTGTTCTTGAGGGCCGCCCGATGGACCCAGCCGGTGGTCTTCGCGAGGCCGGCGCCGATGCGTCCTGGCTTGCGTTGGAGGAGGTAGACCTCCCGCTCGGAGAGCTCCGGTACCGGAGTGGTTAGAGCGCCCGGGGCCATTTCGGGTTCGGTGACGCCCCATTCCTGCTTCCACTCCTTGAGATGAAGAGTGGGGGAAGTGGGGTGCGTGAGGAATTCGCTCACGTCGACGCCGATGCCGCCGGCGCCGATGACGGCGACGGACTTGCCGACGGGCTTGCCCTCTCGGACGACCTCGGCGTAGGTCAGCACCTTCGAGTTCTCGATGCCGGGGATCTTGGGAACGCGCGGTGTCACGCCGGTGGCAACCACCACTTCGTCGAAGGATCCGATGAGATCTGCCGGTGCGACGCGGGTTTCGAGCTTGACCGTCACTCCGGCCACGTCCAGCATGCGGGTGTAGTAGCGAATGGTTTCGGCGAACTCTTCCTTACCCGGAATGAGCTGTGCGATCCCGAACTGTCCGCCGATCTTGTCCGAAGCCTCGAACAACGTGACCGAATGACCACGCTGAGCAAGATTGAGTGCTGCGGAAAGTCCGGCAGGACCGGCACCGACGACGGCGAGGTTCTTGGTCCGCCGAGTGGGGGAGAGGATCAGTGTGGTTTCGCGGCCCGCGCGCGGGTTGAGCAGGCAGGAGACCTGCTTGTGAACGAAGGCGTGGTCGAGGCAGGCCTGGTTGCAGGCAATGCACGTGTTGATCTCGTCGGACGCTCCACGTTCTGCTTTGTTCACCCAGTCGGGATCGGCGAGCATCGGCCTGGCCATCGAAATCAATTGTGCGTCACCGCGGTTGAGGATCTCTTCGGCAGTCTCGGGCATGTTGATCCGATTCGAGGCGGCTACCGGAATGTCGACGTGCTTCTCGAGTTTGCCGGTGATGTCGACAAAGGCTGCTCGGGGAACCGAGGTGACGATGGTGGGCACCCGTGACTCGTGCCACCCGATGTCGGTGTTGATGATCGTGGCGCCGGCGGCTTCGACTTCCTTTGCCAGTGAGACGATTTCATCCCAGGTCTGACCGCCCTCGACCAGATCTGCCATCGACAGCCGGAACACGATGATGAAGTTCGGGCCGACAGCCTTGCGTGTGCGTCGCACGATTTCGACTGCCATGCGTCGACGGTTCTCGGAACTGCCGCCCCACTGGTCGGTGCGCTTGTTCGTGCGCTCGCAGAGGAACTGGTTGATGAAGTAGCCCTCACCGCCCATGATTTCGACGCCGTCGTAACCCGCGGACTTGGCCAGGCGCGCGCAGCGAACGTAGTTGCGGATCTGCCAACGCACCCCACGGCCGGTCAGCTTGCGCGGACGGAACGGGTTGATGGGCGCCTTGATCGACGACGCGGAGACACTGAAAGGCTGGTAGCTGTAGCGGCCGGCGTGCAGGATCTGCATGGCGATCTTTCCGCCCGCGTCGTGAACCGCCTTGGTGATCCGGCGGTGACGGCGCGCTTCGATGCGGTTGGTCAGCTTGGCACCGAAGGGCAAGAGCCAACCGGTGCGGTTGGGCGCGTAGCCGCCGGTGATGATCAAGCCGACACCGCCACGAGCACGTTCGGCGAAGTACTCGGCCAAGCGGTCGGTGTCCTTCGCGCGATCTTCGAGGCCGGTGTGGATCGATCCCATGACGACGCGGTTCTTCAGCGTCGTGAATCCGAGGTCGAGCGGTTCGAGCAGGCGGGGGAACTGTGTATCCGTCATGACTGAAGATGTCCTTCCGTGGCGTACTCGCCGGTGTCTTCGATGGCGTACTCGCCAGTGTCTTCGATGGCGTACTCGCCAGTGGGCAATGCGTCCAGAACTTCCTGGCACCAGTCGGTGAATCCTTCTTCGACGCGGATACCGCCGCGAAGTACCAGGTACTGGTGCAGTGAAGAGCCGGAAAGTGCTGCTGGATTGGGGAAGTCACGCTTTTCGATGAGTCGGTAGACGTCGAGGCGGGCGGCGTGGCCGTCGCGGTGGCGAGCGACTTCGCGTCGTAGAGCGGGGAGATCGGCGTGCGCTGCGGCCCTGATCTTGATGGCCAACTCGTTGCGCAGGTGGTTCGGTTCGGACGGCTCGGCGATCCATCGGGTCAGTTCGGCGCGACCCGCGTCGCTGACGCGGTACATCTTCTTGTCCGGGCGGCCGTCCTGCGCGATGGCCTCCACCTCCACCCAGCCTGCCTCGTCCATTCGCTTGAGGACTCGGTAGATCTGCTGGTGCGTCGCGCTGTGGAAGAAGCCGATCGACTTGTCGAACCGGCGTGTGAGGTCGTATCCCGACGCATCCTGTTCGGACAGGGAGACGAGCAACGCATGTTCGAGTGCCATGGAAAAAGTATCTATGCACTCAGGTGCGTATGCAACTAAGTGCGTACTAACTTTGTTGCATAGAACGTCTTGTATGTCGACTTCGGAGAGGCGCCGAGTCGCCCGCGCGCAGTTAGGCTTCGCCGTATGAGCGCCGAGTCCACGAGCATGCAGGCCGAGCCACCCGCAGGCATCGGTGGTGCGGCCACGAAGAGTCAAGTGTTCGCGTGGGGGCTGTGGGATTGGGGATCGGCAGCATTCAACGCCGTGATCCTCACGTTCGTCTTCTCGGTCTATCTCACCGACGCGGTCGGCGACGACCTGCCCGGCACGATTTCGGCAACTACGTGGCTCAGTTGGGCTCTCGGAATCGCCGGCTTCTTCATCGCGATACTCGCCCCGATCACCGGACAGCGTTTCGATGCGTCGGGTAAACGCAAACTCTCACTCGCGATACTCACCGGCATCACCGTGCTCTCGATGGCGGGTCTCTATTTCGTCGAGGACAACTACCGCTACCTGTGGCTCGGATTGGTTCTGCTCGCAATCGGTTCGGTGATTTTCGAACTGGCCGGCGTGCCGTACAACGCCATGATGCGGCAGGTGTCGACACCGGAGAATCTGGGACGAGTCTCCGGCTTCGGCTGGGCCATGGGATATTTCGGCGGAATCGTGCTGCTGTTGCTGTGTTACTTCGGGTTCATCGTCGGCGACGGCGACACTCGGGGATTCCTGGGATTGACCACCGACGGCGGCATGAACATCCGGATGGTGGCACTGCTGGCTGCAGTGTGGTTCGCGGTCTTCGCGATTCCGGTGTTCTTCAAGGTTCCCGAGTTGCCCAGCCCCGCGGTCGATCCGGGAGCGTCCAAGGCCGGGTTCCTCGACTCCTATCGGGTGTTGTGGCGCGATCTGCGCGAACTCTGGAACGTCGACAGGCGCACGATCTGGTACCTGATCGCGAGCGCACTCTTTCGTGACGGTCTGGCGGGTGTGTTCACCTTCGGAGCCGTGTTGGCTGTCAACGTCTACGGAATCAGTGCGGCCGACGTCCTGCTGTTCGGTGTTGCCGCCAACGTGATTTCCGCAATCGGTGCATTGGTGGCCGGACGCTTCGACGATCGGATCGGACCCAAACAGGTCATCACCGTCTCGCTGGCGTCGATGATCGTGGTCGGCGCGATATTGATCGCGGTGTCCGGGCCGGTGATGTTCTGGATCTTCGGTCTCGCGCTCTGCCTGTTCGTCGGGCCCGCTCAGTCTTCGGCACGAACCTTCTTGGCACGCATCACCCCGCCTGGGCGTGAAGGTCAGATGTTCGGCCTGTATGCGACCACAGGCCGAGCAGTGTCGTTCTTGGCGCCGACACTGTTCGGCCTGTTCGCTTGGCTCTTCGGTGCAGACCGTGCCGGCATCATCGGGCTGCTGGTGGTTCTCGGCGTCGGCCTTGCCGCATTGTCGATGGTGAAGGCGCCGGAAGGGGACAGTGCGATCCCCGTCAATCCTTGAAGTAGACCAACTGGTGTGTCGTAGCGAGCAATGCGCCGTCACTGCCCCAAATTTCGGCCGACTGATCGAAGTATCCGTTTCCGAACCGTTGGGTCCGCGCCGTTCCCAGGACGGAATTGTCTGCCTGTTCGGTCAGCGTCTGAGCGTCGGCGTGGAAGTAGATGGTCATCGAGACCGTTCCGGCCGGAGCCATCTTGCCTCGGCGCAAGAAGACTCGTGGGAAGAAGACATCGCACAGTGCGGTCAGCGACGTGAAGTCGAGAGCGCGTGCCGGTTGATCGCGCACCCAGAGCGTCGTGGTCGAGTCGGGGTGCTCGCCCGACTCCAGATCGGGGATCGCACCTTCGACAAAGCGCATCTCGTAGTTCTGTGCCCAGGCGATGAACTCGGGGAACGGCAGCAGCGCAACGTTTTCGGCCGACGGAACTTCCGGCATCGTGATCTCGGTAGACGACCAGGTTTCACGCCTGGTACCGAACACTGCCGTCGCGGTAGTGGCGACGGTTCCGTCCTGAGACAGTTCGATGGACCAGTGCTGCGTCGAGCGGTTGGTACGCACCGGCCGGGCGGAGATCTCGAAGGCGCCCTCGGTGATCGGACCGGCAAAGTTGACGGTCAACGACAGCGGATCGCCGAGGCGTTCGGGGTGCTTCAGTACAGATTCGAGCAACGTGGCAGCGGTGACGCCGCCGAACGGCCCGACCATGTTGTTGTATGCCGGATTGGTTTCGCCGGTCGACAAGCCGGCCGTGAGTGGCGTCAATCCGACAGCGGTGTCGAACGGATGGGGTGGTGCAACGGTCTCGGTCATCGCAGAACTCCTGGTGGTGGAATCAATTCGGCTCTATGTATGACAACATACATAGAGCCGAATTCGTCGCGACGATCAGGATCCTGCACGTGCGAGGATCGCCTCGGCCAACTCTTCGGCTCGCTCTTCCGGAATCCAGTGACTTCCGCCGTCGAGCACGACGAACTCGTAGGGAGCGTCCACGAATTCACCACAGCGTTCTGCGCCTGCGCGGCCGAGCGCTGTGTCGCCGGTGCTCCAGACATACGTGGTCGGCACGGTGGTGCGATCGATGTCGCCGAAGTCGCGAGTCATCGCGCGGTACCAGTTCAAGGCGCCGGTGAGCGCGCCCTCCCCGCTCAGGACACGAATGTGCTCGTCGGCGAATTCAGGATCGATCTGGCCGTCGAACATGGCGCGCAGCCGGCGGAAGTTGTCCTCCGACAACACTTCCTCGGCTTTGCCCTCCTGTCGGAGAAGTCCGATGTACGACGAGCGTTGCTTCTGGTCCTCGTCCTCGCGGAGTGCCCAACCGAAGGCGGTGGGGTGGGGGACCGAGATGGCTGTCAGGCTGCGGATCCGGTTCGGATGGCGACCGGCGACCTGCCAGGCGACCGCCGAACCCCAGTCGTGGCCGACCAGATGCGCGTCGGACAGGCCGAGTGCGTCGAGCAATCCGACGACGTCGGCTACCAGATGCTCGATCTTGTAGGCATCCACCCATTCGGGGCGCGCGCCGGCGGAGTATCCGCGCTGATTCGGTGCGATCACACGGTATCCCGCCGCGGTGAGCAGTGGTGTGACCTTGCCCCAGGATGCGGCGCTCTCCGGGAAGCCGTGCAGCGCTACCAGCGGAATGCCGTCGTCCGGGCCCGAGATCAGTACGTCGAAGGTGAGGTCGCCAACGGGGATTTCGTATGTACTCGTGGAAGACATGACTCTCACCGTACGTCGAAAAGGTGAACCCGAGGTCAGTTTCGAGGTGGATTCCAGGTGGCCATTCCGAGCATGATGACTCGCAGTTGCTTCTCGGCTCGTGTGATGACGGCGGCTTCGTCGCGATACCCGGCCGTCCCGGCGTCCAGCAGTTCGACGACAGCGCTGAACATCGTCGAGACGATCAGGTCGGCAGCCATTTCCAGATCGTCCGACGACCAGCTTTCCAGTCCGGCAATTCTGGAGAGGTCGATGGTCAGTTCGCTGACGAACAACCGCATTTCAGTGGCTATCGCACGTCGTACCTCACTGACGCCGCTGTAGCGTTCGCGGCAGAGGAACCGAAACTGTCGCTCGTGTGTATGCACTTGTCGCACAAGGATGCCCAGTGACGTAGCGGCGTCCTTGGTGCTGGGATTACGCCTTGCGTCGCGCAGCATCTGGCGCAACATGCGCATGCTCTCTTCGACGAGGACGACACCGACGTCCTCCAGTGAAGCGAAGTGGCGGTAGAACGCCGTCGGAACGATCCCGGCTTCCCTGGCTACCTCTCGCAAGCTGATTCCGGCGAAGCCGCGATCGGCCGAGAGGTCCATGGCAGTGTCCAGGAGCGCTTGGCGTGTGCGTTCCTTCTTTGCGGCACGACTTTCCGGTTCCCTGTTGTCGGGTTCCCTGCGCTCTGGGTTCACCGGTCCGGCCTTCGTCACGACGTCGAGTGTAGGTACAGGCATTCCGGCTCCTTTCGGCAACTCGTGTAACTCGGATCACATTCTTGTTGACATGTACTTGTGTGCACCTGTCACACTATCTTCGGTGAACATTTGTACACTGAATTCACGCCGTCGGGGGAAGCTAGCCCAGCAATCGATACACCCGGCAACCGAAGTACGAGGAGGGTCATGACAATCGCATCTGCTCCTGAGAACACGACACCGAAGTCCACACCTCGGCGCGGACTGTCCTTGGTGGGACTGATCGAAGCCATGGCTGCTCCACATCAGATCGATCGGTACCTCGAGTTGGTCAACCCGATGGCGACCGTTCGTGACATCCGCGCGCAGGTTGTCGCCGTCGACCATCCGACCGCTGACTCCGTCACTCTGACGCTGCGCCCGACTCGCCAGTGGCGCGGTTTTCAGGCGGGCCAGTTCGTGCAGTTGGGCGTGGTGATCGACGGTGTTCGTCACACTCGCTGCTACTCGCCGGCCGGCGGCGCGTCTACGCGCAGCGGGCTGATCGAGCTCACCGTGAAAGCGCATCCCGGTGGCCTGGTGTCGCAGTATCTGTACGCCAACGCGGCGCCTGGACTCGTTGTCAGCCTCTCGCAGGCAGACGGTGTGTTCTCCCTTCCCGTCGACCGCCCGCGTCGGGTGTTGTTGATCAGTGGCGGCAGTGGAATCACCCCGGTCATGTCGATGCTTCGGACGCTGGTGGAGGAGGAGCACTCGGGCGAGATCGTGTTCGTGCATTACGCGAACACCGATGCCGACGTGGCATACACGCGCGCGCTGAAGACCATCGCCGAGCAGAACCCGAACGTGAAACTGGTACTCGTGTACACCGAAAGCGGTGGAGGTGACCTCGAAGGTTTCTTCGATCGCGGGCACCTCGACGCCGTGGCTCCGTGGATCGCCGATCCGGACACGATCGACGCCCAGGCTTATCTCTGCGGGCCTCCCGGTCTGATGCGGGGAGTGCGTGAGGTGTTCCGTGAGCTCGACGTCGAGCACTTGCTCAATACCGAGGAGTTCGCGCCGGCGGTGGCCGAGCCGGGTGAGGCCGGCGGCGAGGTGTCATTCACCAAAAGTGGGGTGGCGGCCGAGAACTCCGGCGAAACACTTCTCGAACAAGCAGAAGCTGCGGGCCTCAATCCCGAATACGGATGCCGGATGGGAATCTGCTTCTCCTGCACCTCCGTCAAGAAGGCGGGTCGTACCCGAAACGTGCGCACCGGTGAGACAGACGACGAGCCGGACAAGAAGATCCAGCTGTGCGTCAGCGCTCCCGTCGGCGACGTCACCGTCGACATCTGAAGTCCCATTTTCCACACGACTGTCTGGAGACCGACATGTTTGGACTTTCACTCCCCACCCTCCCGTTCCTCGGCAACGGTTCCGATGCGAAGGACGACGCTCCCGTCGTCCTGACGTACGAGCAGGTCGAGGAGATCGGCCGCGAGTTGGACGCCTTGCGTGATCGCACCGTCGCTTCGCTTGGGGCCGAAGACCGGGAGTACATCTACAAGATCATCAAGGCTCAGCGCGGGTTCGAGGTCGCAGGTCGCGGCTTGATGTACCTCGGATTCCTACCGCCGGTGTGGCTCGCGGCAGTCGGTGCGCTGAGTGTGTCGAAGATTCTCGACAACATGGAGATCGGCCACAACGTCATGCACGGTCAATATGACTGGATGCGGGAACCCGGGCTCAATTCCGAGGTCTTCGAATGGGATACGGTGTGCCCGGCCGACCAGTGGCGACACTCGCACAACTACATGCATCACACGTACACCAATATTCTCGGCAAAGACCGTGACATCGGATACGGCATCCTGCGTATCGACGACGCGCAGAAGTGGAACCCCTATTACCTCGGTAATCCGGTCTGGGCCTTTGCCTTGATGATGCTCTTCGAGTGGGGTGTGATGATGCACGATCTCGAGATCGAGAACGTCATCCAGGGCAAACGCAAGTGGCACGACGTCAAGCCGCTTCTGAAGGGCTGGTGGAACAAGGCGGGCAAGCAGGTCCTCAAGGACTACGTCATCTTCCCGGTTCTGACGGGGCCGCTGTTCGTGACCACTCTCGCGGGGAACGTCACCGCCAACCTGGTCCGAAACGTGTGGACGTACTCGATCATCTTCTGTGGCCATTTCCCCACCGGCGTACAGAGCTTCACCGAGGACGAGACGGCCGACGAGACTCGTGGTCAGTGGTACGTGCGTCAGATGCTCGGCAGCGCCAACATCGAGGGAAGCCCGCTCTTCCACATCATGTCCGGCAACCTCTCGCACCAGATCGAGCACCACCTGTTCCCGGACCTGCCTGCGCATCGTTATCCGGAACTCGCTCCCCAGGTGAAAGAATTGTGTGGGAAGTACGGTTTGCCGTACAACACCGGTGGGTTCTTCAAGCAGATCGGTTCGGTATGGGGCAAGATCTTCAAGCTCGCTCTTCCGCCCGGTTTGGTCAAGTCGAAGACCCCTCCCGGTGTTATCGTCGAGCGCCAGCGAACTGCAGCCTGAGAGGCACACACTGATGGTCGGGAAATTCGAACGCCGCAAGGACACGGTCCAGGAACTGACCGAAAGTGCAGCCAACCACGTGGGCTCCATCGCGATGATCATCGCCGGGGCTGTTCGAGACGTGACGCGCGAGATCGGTGACTGGGTGTCCGACGGAATCGAGATGCGTGAAGCAGCGAAAAAGGCTGCGGCTGACGATCGTTCGGAGTCCGTGACCATCGAGCACGACGAGACCGATCCACCGGAAGATTGGCGTTGATTCCAACTCTTCGATCGCCGAGGCAGTAAGGCCGACGGCCGGATCGCCCAACCGCGAGCCGTTTCGCCTGAACGACCACGTTGCCCTCCGTCACAGATGACGGAGGGCAACGTGGGTTTCGTGGACTGTTTCGGCGGCCGAAGACGCGGATCGAACACCGATCACAAGTGAGGTCCTAAGCAGCGCTTCCGAGGCTCGCCGAGTCGAAGCTGCCGAGCCCGGTGCTGCCGAGACCGCTGCTACCGACACCGCCCAATGCGAGCGCATTGCTGCTACCCGCGCTCAGTAGCTGGACGATGATGTTGATGACGATGGGGTCGCCGGTGAGCGGAATTGTAGGCACAGGGGGACCTGCTTTCTGTTTCGAGATGTGGTGAGCAAGGTGAGCGGCGACGGGATCGTCGACGTGGTCAGGCGGGCTGTTTCAGCCACTTCCGGTGCTGCCGAGCGACACGATAGAGCCGTTGCCGAAGCCGAGTGCTCGGGAGAGTGAGCCGAAGTCGATGACCAGGCTGCCCAGGGTGTGCTGGTTTATCACGGTGGTTCCTGTCTGTGCCGCGACTTTGTGATGCGAGCGGGTAAGTCGATCAGGGAGCAGGCGTCGTGGGAGTTTCGCCGCCGCCGCCGCCAATCGGAGAGTTGTTGGTGTAGAGGAAACTGCTGCCGGCGTTGAACATCTGTAGGACGGTGTTCATGACGACGGCCAAAGCGCCTGTGGTTGGTGCGGCGATCATGTGCTTGCTCCTGGTTTCAGCGGTGGCGACGTGGTGGTCACCGTGGTCACCGCCATCACAGTGTCAGGCGGCTTGGAGCGGGCCCTGCGCGAGAGATTCTCTCGCACAGGGCCCGAGATTCGTCCTAGGAGACGCCGCCGCCATCCGTCGAGCCCGTGCCGGTGCTGCCCGCGTTGAAGAGCTGCAGGATGGTGTCGAAGAAGGCACCGAGGAGAGCGTTATCCTGGCCGTTGATCATGTGTTTCCCCTTAATTGTTACTGGTTTGCGCGGTGATTCGCACCACACTTTTATAGCCCGGTTCGGAGCGGAAAAGTGGGGTCCAGGCGCCACACGTGGACAGCTAATAGCGAGGATGTGAGTGTTCACATTTTCGCTGGACGATTGTCCACATCAGTGCTTGCGAAAGTCAGAGAGATCATGGCAGCGCGCAGTTTGAGCAGTTCAGAGGGCAGGGCCGGATCCAATCCGGTCAGGGTTGCGATGCGCTTGATTCGATTGTCGACGGTGTTGGTGTGCAGGCCGAGCGCCGACGCGGTGCGCTGACGATGCTGGCCGTTGGCGAGGTGTATGGACAATGTCTGCAGCAGTTCCGGATTGCCGTCGAGTGGCCTTAGAAGATTGATCAAGCTGTCGCGGCCTGCGCCACCCCGAGTGAGTTGATACTCGAGCGCGAGGTCTTCCATTCGGTACGACCGCGCCGGCAGTCGCAGGCGCCGCACGAGTTGCGCCAATTCGTGAGTGGTTGCTTGGGCGGCGGCGATATCTCGTACCGCGGCGTTCTCGGCGATTGCTGTGATCTCCACCCCGACCGTTGCGCGTGCACGTTGGATGACCTCGCACACTGTTCCCCAGTCGGGTGTGCCCTCGATCAGGACCAGACCACGTTGCGGTGCAGGAGCTTCGAGCAGCGCCGACCCGAAGTGGGCCGCGATTTTCGATTGAGCGACGGAGAGGTCACGGTAGGCCTGTATGCGCTGGTGGTTGCCGTTGCGTGCTCCCGGGCGGATGGGCGGCAGGTTCACCAGGAGCCGCAGGACGAGATAGCGGGGTGCGAGTTCAACGCCCATCTGCAACGCAAGCTGGGTGGGATCGTCGCCGTCCAGCATGGCTTTCACGAGAGCGCCGGCGGAGTATTCCCCGAGTTGGGAGCCAGCTGGGAGAGCCGAGAGATAGCTGATCGAGATGAACGAGTGAAGCCGCTGCGCGAGTGCGAACAAGAACTCGTTGAGATCCCCGAGATTGGCGGAGTCCTCGGCGTCGGCCCGGCTGAGGATGAGGGTGCGAAAAGTGCTGATGCCCTCGTTGGTCAAGTTGAGGATCGCGCTGAGTGGCACGCCTTTCAATGCTTGTTGGACGGTCATCGTGTGAATGCCGTCCAACTCTTGGTCGGTGGGAAGTTTGCGGTGATCCAGCAGCTGGATCCCCACTTGGAGCCCCTGCGCGATCACCGCAATCAGTTCCCGACGAACTGCCTCCGTTTGGAGGGAAGTCAACGTCGGGTTGGCACGGGACAGGTGATCTACGAGATCGCTTGCCAGTGGGATGACGTCGTAGACCGCTGTGGAGGCGGGCTTGCCTCCCAACATGAGCGGTCCCGGGTTGTTCAGCAGCGCTGGGGACATGGGTGGCCTCCTCTAGACAGGTGCGTCGCCTGGCACAGGCACCCGGAGGCTCGGCGCGTTACGAAGCGGGGTACACGCTGAGGCCTTGTTCGGGGGCATACTCGCCGCTGAAATTTGCGGATCGAATTGCGCCAGGCGTTGTGATTTCTACCACATGAACGATCGTCCAACTGTGAAATGGACAAATGTGAAGATAAGTCCATATGCCCCACGCGCTGCGGACCTAAACAATCGTCCACTTACGGTGTTTTTCGACGTCAGAGCGGAAAACGGATTCGGAGGACACCACGAGTTCCGTCTGGGATCATTGCCGGCGCCTACGGTGCTCGTCGCGGGCGATTTGCTCAGATCAAGCTCGAGGGCCCTGGGTCCTCGCGGACCCAGGGCCCTCGAGGCCTAGGTATTGATTCGACCAGTCCGATGTACGGGAACCGGTTCAGGGTGAAATCACCCCTTTTTGTACTGCTGTCTGTATTGCGGAAATCTCTAGATGACGCCCAGCGAAATCATGGCGTCGGCCACCTTCACGAAGCCGGCAATGTTCGCGCCGTGCACGTAGTCGCCCGGCTTTCCGTACTCGGCAGCGGTGTTGATGGTGCGCTTGTGAATGCCGCGCATGATTCCGGCGAGACGCTCGTCGGTGTACTCGAAGCTCCAGGAATCACGCGAAGCATTCTGCTGCATTTCGAGGGCGGAGGTTGCGACGCCACCGGCGTTGGCCGCCTTGCCGGGCGCGAAGGCTACGTTCGCGTCACGGAAGAGCTGGATGCCGCCGGGGGTGGTGGGCATGTTCGCGCCTTCGGCAACGGCCTGAACGCCGTTGGCGATCAAGGTCTTTGCGGCATCTTCGTCGAGCTCGTTCTGAGTCGCGCAGGGGAGTGCGACGTCGCACGGCACGTCCCAGATGGAACCATCGGCGATGAACTCGGCATGCGGAACTGCGTCGGCGTACTCGCTGATGCGGCCGCGGCGAACTTCCTTGATCTCCTTGAGGAGGTCGAGATCGATGCCCTTCTTGTCCACGATGTATCCCGAGGAATCCGAGCAGGCGATCGCGACGCCGCCGAGCTGGTGGATCTTCTGGATTGCGTAGATGGCGACATTGCCGGATCCGGAGATCACGACGTTCTTGCCTTCGAGGCCTTCACCCTTTGCCTTGAGCATTTCGGCGACGAAGTACGCGACGCCGTAGCCGGTGGCCTCGGTGCGAACCTGCGATCCGCCCCAGGTGATGCCCTTGCCGGTGAGGACGCCCGACTCGTACGTGTTGGTCAGCCGCTTGTACTGACCGAACAGGTAGCCGATCTCGCGACCGCCGACGCCGATGTCGCCGGCCGGAACGTCGGTGTATTCACCGATGTGACGCTGCAGTTCGGTCATGAAGGACTGACAGAAGCGCATGACCTCTGCGTCGGAGCGGCCCTTGGGATCGAAGTCCGAGCCACCCTTGCCGCCGCCGATGGGCAGGCCGGTGAGTGAGTTCTTGAAGATCTGCTCGAAGCCGAGGAACTTCACGATGCCCAGGTTGACGCTGGGGTGGAAGCGCAGGCCGCCCTTGTAGGGGCCGAGTGCACTGTTGTACTGCACGCGGAAGCCACGGTTGACGTGAACGTTGCCCTGGTCGTCGGTCCACGGCACGCGGAAGATGATCTGGCGTTCCGGCTCACAAAGCCGCTCGATGAGTCCGGCGTCGGCGTAGCGGGGGTGGCGTTCGAGCACTACGTGAAGAGACTCGAAGACCTCTGCGGCGGCCTGATGGAACTCGGGCTCTCCTGCATTGCGAACCAAAACCTGATCGTAAATCTGCGCTACGCGGTCACGTACGGACACCGCTCACCTACCTCGTTGTGAGAACTCTTTTACATTTCCGTTACATACTAGGCGCCTTTATTGCTGTATCGGACAACTGTCCTGTGAAGGTGAAATCGGACACAGCTGTCACTTGTGTCAGTTGAACGGGCGATTTATAACAATTTGCTCAGCTTTCACTCTCTTAACACAGTCCAAATGGTTTGCTTCTGCGGTCGGGGATCACTGTGCCTGTGGTCCGAACGGGAGTCGAAATGATCAGAGGGGCTGCACGTGCGTAATAAACACTCCATGTCGGCGATGTTGTCGATAGGCGTCGTCACGATTGCCGCGACGATTGCCGCAGCACCGTCTGCGTCGGCGATCGGCGGACCGTGTGGGTCGGGAGGAAGTGGTTCCGCCGGATCGATGACGGGTTCGCTCGGTTCGCTGACCGGATCACTTGGCAGTGGTTCCGCCGGTACCGGCTCCCTCGCCAACGCGTTGCCGTGGATCACCGGCGCGCCCAACGGTGCTCTGCCGGTGCTGACCGGCCGCACAAAAGCGATCGAAATGGTCACTGGCCCAGGCAGTCCCAACAACACTATCGAGCGGTTCAACGTGTCGGGAACCGACCTCGGAATTATGTGGGACAACGGTCTTTCGGGGCCGGATCACGACGTTCTGATGGCATTCGGCGATACGGTTGGCGACTGCGACACCCCGGGTGACGACTGGCGCAGCAACGTGCTGTTTCGCAGCAACGACACCGCCATTGCCGACGGGATGAAGATCGACAGTTCTCCTTTGGACGGCCCCAATCATTCCAAGGAGATCATTCCGGGATTCGGCATTCCGGGCGAGTTCACCACCATCCCGACCGCTGGAATCTCTTACGGTGGGGTGCAGTACATCAGATTCATGTCCGTTCGGTCGTGGGACGAACCCGGAGCCTGGACCACCAACTATTCGGCTCTGGCTTTCTCCACGGACAACGGTGAGAACTGGGAGCTCGATCCGGCGACGGTTCGCGCGAATACAGATGGACTCGGTATCCCGGGGATTCCGGCGGTATCACCGATCAATTCCAACTTCCAGCAGAGTGCCTTCGTCGACGGACGCGATGGTTACCTGTACGAATACGGAACTCCCTCAGGCCGTTTCGGTAAGGCGGTCCTGGCGCGAGTCGCCGGCGCCGACATCAGAAACCTCGGCGCCTACGAATACTGGGACGGCTCCGGTTGGAGTCCGCGAGATACCGATGCCGTTCAGGTCATCAAGGCACCGGTCAGTGAACTCGCAGTGCAGTGGAACGACTACCTGAACAAGTACGTTGCCATGTACACCAGTGCCGAGGGCAACCTGGTGATCCGTCAGGCCGACCAACCGCAAGGCCCGTGGAGTGGTACGCAGACCCTGTTGAGTGGAATCACGTTGCCCGCGTTGTACGGCGGATTCATGCACCCGTGGGCGAGCGGACAGTTCCTCGAATTCGTCGCGACCACGTGGGACCGTTACAACGTCATCTACATGCGGACCGATTTGAACGGACTCCAGATGGCGTCATCGGATTCGCGCGATCGTCCTGACCCCGCGACCACCGGTGAGGCTCGCGTCCTCGAAGTCACGATGCCGGAAGACCGCTAGCCCGAGCAAGATTCAACAACTGTGGCCTGCAACTCGATCGAGTTGCGGGCCACAGTTTTGTGAGCGTTGATTTCGGTGATGCTCAGAGAATGAAGAGCATTTCCTGATACGTCGGGAGTGGCCAGTGATCGTCGGCGACGATGGTTTCGAGGAAGTCGGCCGCTGCACGTACCTCTGCCATGGCGGGCAGGAGTGCGTCCTGTGCGTGCTTGGCCTGATCGAATGGCGACTCGCCGGCGTCGGTGTCGATTGCTGCGCGCAGGGCCGCGAGCGCTGTGCGCAGAGCCGCAACGGGCGCCGACACTTCTTCGAGCGGAGCTGAATCCGGTTCGAGGCCGGCGGACTTCAGTGCGACGAAGTTCTGCGCAACTTCCGTCTGGTGGCGCACTGCAGCCGGAAGGATCAGCGTCGTACCGATTTCGGCGGCCAGGCGTGCCTCGACGCCGATGCTCAGTGCGTACTGTTCGAGTCCGACCTCGTAGCGACTGTGCATCTCTCGGTGGTTGAAGACCTTGTACTTCTCGAAGAGTTCCATCGAGGACTCGGTGATCAGTTCAGGAAGGGCGTCCAGCGTCGTGCGAAGGTTCGGCAGGCCGCGAGACTCGGCCTCGATCTGCCAGTTCTCCGAGTAGCCGTCGCCGTTGAAGACAACCGCACCGTGGTTGGTGATGATCTCGGTGAGCAGATTCTGGACGGCGGTGTCGAAATCGGCGCCGTCGGCGACCGCGGCCTCCAGTTCGGTGGCCATGTAGTCCAAGGCCTCGGCCATGATCGTGTTGATGGTGACCATCGGGCCGTTGACTGTTTGCAGCGATCCTGGTGCGCGGAACTCGAAACGGTTGCCGGTGAAGGCAAATGGGCTCGTGCGGTTGCGGTCGCCCGGATCGGTCGGCAGGACGGGAAGGGTGTCGGCTCCGATCATCATGGTGCCCTTGTCCTTCGACGATGTTGCCGCGCCCTTGGCGATCTGCTCGAAGACGTCGGCCAGTTGATCGCCGAGGAAGATCGAGATGATTGCCGGGGGAGCCTCGTTGGCACCGAGACGGTGATCGTTGGTTGCCGATGCGACCGACGCGCGCAGGAGGCCGGCGTATTTGTGGACGGCCCGGATGACTGCGGCGCAGAATACGAGGAACTGGGCGTTGTCATGCGGATTGTCGCCGGGGACAAGCAAACTGCCGAGTTCGGAGTTGCCCAGCGAGAAGTTGACGTGCTTGCCGGAGCCGTTGACACCGTCGAACGGCTTCTCGTGGAACAGACATTCCATGCCGTGCTTCTTGGCGATGGTCTTGAAGGTGGTCATCAGCAACTGCTGGTGGTCGGCGGCGATGTTGCCTCGCTCGAACATCGGGGCGATTTCGAACTGGCCGGGCGCAACCTCGTTGTGCCGTGTCTTGGCGGGGACGCCGAGTTTGAACAGTTCCCGCTCGGTGTCCATCATGAATCCGAGCACACGTTCCGGGATCGCCCCGAAGTAGTGGTCGTCGAACTCCTGGCCCTTGGGCGGCTTTGCGCCGAAGAGTGTTCGGCCGGCGTTGAGGAGGTCGGGGCGGGCGAGGAAGAAGTGCCGATCGATCAGGAAGTACTCCTGCTCGGGACCGCAGAACGACACGATGTGCTCGGGGTCGTCGTGGCCGAACAACTTCAGGATTCGTTCGGCGTGGAAACCCATTGCCTGTTGTGAACGCAGCAGGGGAGTCTTGTGGTCGAGCGCTTCGCCGGTCATCGAAACGAACACGGTCGGGATACACAGTGTGTTGCCGTTGGGGTTTTCGAGAACGTAGGCCGGGCTCGTGACATCCCAGCCGGTGTATCCGCGAGCCTCGAATGTGTTGCGCAGCCCGCCGTTCGGGAAACTCGAGGCGTCGGGTTCACCTTGGATCAAGGTCTTGCCGGCGAACTCCGCCAGTGCACTGCCGTCGCCGACCGGCTCGAGGAAGCTGTCGTGCTTCTCGGCCGTCAACCCGGTCAAAGGGTAGAAGACGTGGGCGTAGTGGGTTGCGCCTTTCTCCAACGCCCAGTCCTTCATCGCCGACGCGACTGCGTCGGCGACCATGGGATCGAGCGGCTTGCCTTGCTCGATCGTCGCCATCACCGACTTGTAGACGAGCTTGGGCAGTCGCTTCTGCATGACCACCTTGTTGAAGACGTTGGCACCGAACACCTCGCCGGGTGTCTCGTCGGTGGTGAAACTGACCACCGGAGGTGTGTAGGCCTCGACGTCCTTGATCGCTTGCAAGCGAACTGCATTTCCACTCATGTGCTTACCCCTCGCCCGGGCCCAGGGCTGCGCTGCTGATTGCGAGCCCGACTTCGGCAAACCCTACGAACCTCCGGTATCGGGGGTGTTTCGTAGATATTGCGCCTGTCCGCAAACTTCGAGTCACAACGGAAATGTCGATCTGTCGGAGGTCTACGGCAGACTTCGAGCCGACGGGCTATTGAAGGACAGTCGAATCGGAGAGTCTTTGTGATCAGGGTGTTGGTGCCAACAACGGTGGAGCAGGGCGATCTCGCGGAAGTGCTTCGGTTGTATGACGAACTTGTCACCGAGACCCGAAAAGAGGACGGCTGCATCAATTACGAGTTACTGCAGCGCACCGACAATACCTGCGAGCTCGTGTTGGCGGAGGAATGGGAATCGCAGGAGCACCTCGACGCCCACACTCATACCGAGCACTTCGTCAGGTTGGTTGAGGCGCTGGACAAGCTCGAGACGGCAGCGCCGGCGCAGATCTTCACGAAGGTTCTGTAGCGGCGGGATCGGGGCTCAGCGCCTGCTCATCTTGTAGACGCGAACGAGCGTGCCGTCCAATTCGGGGGCCACGGTGCCGCAGTGAAAGCTGTGGGTTCGTCGAGGTACTGGACCCCGTGCCTTCCGCCGTGAAAAGAAGTTTGAATCGAATAACAGGCGGCTGTGACGTCGACTTCGAGGGAACCGTCGACCACTGACAACACCCAGGTGTCGAATTCTTCGAGCAGTACAGCGGACCCCCTGTCGCATCCGTCGCAGGCACAGTCAGGAATGGACGCCATCGCCACAGCCGGGTTGCCCGCGGCGATCGTGACATTGAACGGGTGGGCGCTGTCGACCGGAGTGTGCGTGGTCAGCACGAGCGGAACCGCACCGTCACTCGAAGGCTCCAAAACGGTGTCGGCCCCGCCGGACTCCAAGGGACGGAGCGCCCATCGCACAGGCGGTACTTCTCGTGCCCAGCCGCGACCGACGAGGACCTTTGTCCACGCTCGAGCTCTTGCCACCACGATCAGGAACTTCTCCGGATCGGTACAACGCTCGTACGAGTCCTTGCGGGGTTGGACGTCGCCGCTGTATGGGCTCAGCCACCCTGGTGTCTGCGCGCCCGTGATGGCGAACGCGGCAGCGACGTCATCGAGTAGGTCGCATAGTTCGCGAGAGAGCCTGGAATCGTCTTCGCTCCAGCCATTTTCGCGGGCGGAGAGGACGTTGTTGTTGTAAGTCTCCCACCACGGCCTCGTCGGGTCCGTAATCATGACGGCAACGCTACTGGCAACTCTGACGATCAGTCTCCGATATATCCGGTCTCCGGGTTGACCTTGCTGAGGAAGTCGCGGATCGACGCACGGTGTTCATCGATAGTTTCGGGCTGAATTTCGTTCGATGGACTGTTCGCTCGGTCGAGGACACTGTAGTAGGAAACACGGTGAAAACTGGAAAACCCGTACCCCTCGTTCGGCCCCGATTTCCAGTCGTAGTCGGACGCGCCCGGCTCCCCGGGGCGGACCGTCACCGTGAAGATTTCTCCATCGACTTCCAGCGTGAATGGCCCATCATCTGCGATCGGACGGCTTTCACATGTCGACTCGTCCTGTTCCTCGAACGTCATGTGTCGACCCTGTCACAAGGGAAGGGCTACAACGATTGGTCGGGTCCGGTCAACGAGGCGGGACCGGTAGTCGGTTGGTGTGCGCCGGTGAACCGCTCGACGACGGATACAACGACGATCGCGAGTGCCAGGATTCCAACCGTCCGGGCGAGTGACTTCAGGGTCTTCGGAAGTGCCTTCTTCATGCGAGGCAGATTACTGCGGACGGCACGTAATTTGTGGGCTAGGTTTCGGTCCGTATCGGACTGCTCTGCCCAGTGGCCGCTCGTCCACGCAGTGTGACTATCCGTGAATCAAATCTTGTGGTGCCCCCGGCAGGATTCGAACCTGCGACCAAGAGATTAGAAGGCTCTTGCTCTATCCCCTGAGCTACGGAGGCGCGTGGAACATCATACTCGAGGGTTCGGGATGTGACGCGCGCCGCCCAACTCCGACGCGTTGTCGTAGTCGGTTCGCGAAGGTCCTACCCTTGAGGTATGGCTACACCCGACCTCGCGCCGACAGATTCCCCACCGGAGTCCACACAGCACAGCGGTGCACCCGCTTCTTCGACCGCGATATTCGTGGTCAGTGGACTCATCGCAGGGCTCACCGCAGCCATCGTGGTGGGATTCTCCGCGTCGCAGGCGCTGACTCTTCTGGGTATCCCGGATCCAGGTCCGATCACCACGTACGGCCTCCCCGCGATGCGCGCACTGGGGGAGATCGCCGCGGTCATCGCGATCGGGTCACTGCTGCTGGCCGCGTTCTTCGTGCCGCCGCAGAAGTCGGGCGTCCTCGACGTCGACGGCTATCGAGCAGTCCGAACCGCATCGCACGCCGCGATCGTGTGGGCAATCTGTTCGTTCATGATGGTGCCCCTGACGCTCTCCGACACGTCGGGTCAGCCGTTCGCCGAAGCGATCAAACCGGCAAACCTCTGGTCGGGACTCGATCAGGTCGAGATCGCCGGCGCCTGGCGCTGGACGGCGATCATCGCGGTTGTTCTGGCGATCCTGGCCCGACTGACACTGCGCTGGTGGTGGACTCCGCTACTGCTGCTGGTCGGTCTTCTCGGACTGATGCCGCTCGCTCTCACCGGTCACTCGTCTTCGGGCGGGTCGCATGACATCGCTACCAACAGCCTGATCCTGCACCTCGTGGCGGCTTCGCTCTGGGCCGGCGGCTTGTTCGCGCTACTGGCCCACGCGCGGCGCGGCGGCGATTACACCGACGTAGCGGCTCGACGCTTTTCGACGGTCGCATCCATCTGCTTCGTCGTCATGGGATTCAGCGGCGTCATCAATGCGATTGTCCGTCTGCCTCTCGACGACGTGTTCACCACGACCTACGGACGATTGATCGTCGCCAAAACAGTTGCACTGATCATCCTCGGGTTCTTCGGTTGGGCTCAGCGGAGTCGGGCGCTACCGGCGCTGGCGGAGAACCCGAAGAGTCGCTCTGCCCTGATTCGATTTGCCGGCGCCGAAACGATCGTGATGGCGGCGACCATCGGTCTCGCGATCGGCCTCGGTCGTACCCCGCCGCCTCCGCCGCTGTCGATTCCCTCGATTCCCGAGGTCGAACTCGGTTACAACCTTCCGGACCCGCCGTCGTTCATGGCGTTCGTGACGGACTGGCGATTCGACCTCATGTTCGGCACCGCCGCAATTGCTGCGGCGATTCTGTACGGCATCGGCCTGCGCAAGCTGGCCAAGCGTGGAGACTCCTGGCCCGTCGGCCGAACCATCGCCTGGATGAGCGGTTGCGCGGTGCTCCTGATCGCCACGTCGTCCGGTGTCGGCAAGTACGCGCCGGCAGTCTTCAGCGTTCACATGGGCGCACATATGGCGCTGTCGATGTTGGGCCCAGTCCTGCTGGTTCTGGGTGCGCCGATCACTTTGGCTCTGCGGGCGCTCGATCCGGCGGGCAAGGACGGCGTGCCAGGCATTCGCGAGTGGATTCTGACCGCGCTGCACAGCCCGTTCTCACGATTCATCACCCACCCGATCGTGGCGGCAGTTCTCTTCGTCGGCGGTTTCTACGCGCTGTATCTCGGCGGAATCTACGGCGCGACCGTCGACTCGCACAGCGCTCACCTGCTGATGAACCTGCACTTCATCCTCAGCGGCTATCTCTTCTACTGGGTGGCGATCGGAATAGACCCGTCACCACGCCAATTGCAGCCGGTGACCAAGCTGGCGATGGTCTTCGGCTCACTTCCGTTCCACGCGTTTTTCGGCGTGGCATTGATGAGCACCACCGCCGTCATGGGCGGCGCGTACTTCCGCTCGCTCGGACTCGGTTGGAACAACGACCTGATCGGCGATCAGCAGCTGGGCGGCAGCATCGCGTGGGCGACCGGCGAGATCCCACTCATGGTGGTCATGCTCGCGCTGCTGGTTCAGTGGTCGCGCAGTGACGGAAGGACCGCGCGCCGAACGGACCGTGCGGCCGAGCGTGACCACGACGCCGACCTCGCTGCTCACAACGCCATGTTCGCCGAATTGGCCAGGCGGGACCGCGAGGGGTGGAAACCGCGTGAGGCTGCTGACGCGGAGACTGCAAGCGAGGACTCTGCGGACGAGACACCCAGCGAGAAGAAATCCGACGAATCCTCCACTAGCACTTAGTTCCGACACTGCCCGGGCCGTTTGGCTCGGGCAGTGCTGTTTCTCCACAGCTGTCCCGCCGATGCACAGGTGGAAATCGAAATCCCGAGCCAGGCGTTTGCCGTTCCACAATCGAAACTGCCGACGCAATGATCGGCCCCGCGACAGTTGGCGGGTTCTGGAGTTCGAAGGGGGATCGGACATGTACGAAACGCATGCAACGGTTGTCGGAACCGTCATCACCAATCCGGTGAAGCGGCAGACCACCAATGGCGAAGAGGTGCTGAGCTTTCGGATGGCGAGCAACACGCGTCGCAAAGACGCGGTGACCGGAGAGTGGACGGACGGAGCGACCCTCTATCTCACGGTGAGTTGCTGGCGGCGGTTGGTCACCGGCGTCGGCGCATCCATCATGAAGGGTGATCCGGTCATGGTGGCGGGGGAGTTGCGCACCAACGAGTACACGACCAAAGAGGGTGTGCCTCGTTCCGATCTCGAGCTACGGGCGACTGCGGTAGGCACGGACCTTGCTCGTTGCATCTCGAAGATCGAGCGTCAGAGCAAGCCGACGTCGGCGGAGAATGTCGAGGACGCAGTCGACACCGTCGCTGCGTGAGGACTCACACCGAAGGTTTCGGGCAGTCGCGGGGCCGAGAGTCGTGCCCCGCGTCCACTCGCTCGAGAAGTTCGGTGAGAGTTGCTCGCTCCGACTCGTCGAGGTCGTCGAACACATCCGAGGATTCGCGTCGTTGAGCTTTCGCGACGTCGGCAGCGAGGGTAGCGCCGGCGTCGGTGAGCTCGAGTAATACAGCTCGCCGATCGTTCGGATCGGGAGTGCGGCGCACCCATCCGGCCTCTTCGAGGGAATCCACGACGTCGGTCGCCGACCGCGGAACGATGCGCAATCGCTCGGCAAGAAACCCGAGTCGAACCGGCTCGCCCACTCGGGTCAGTACTCGCAGCGCTCGGCTTTGCGACGGCGAGAGGCCGAATGGTTCCAGCGCTGCCACTTGGCGTCGCCGGATGAGCCGTGCCACGGACATCACGACGTCGGTGAGTTCGCGCTCTCGGGAATGCATGGCGTCAGTCTAGCGTTGTTGGTGTCAGCCTCATAGTGAGGTAACCTCATCAATATGAAACTAGGGTGAGAAAGCCTCCAGGAGGTAGAACGTGAAACCAGATCACATGCGAAACATCGAACGATCCGCTGTCGAGATCACTCCGGCGGACTCTGTACCGGCAAAGCGCGTACTCGGACTGTTCGCGCCGTATCGAACTCAGATCGCCATCGTCACCGCGGTCATCACACTCAGCGCGATCGTGGCGTTGGGCAGTCCGCTGCTCCTACGCGAAATGCTCGACAAGGCGATCCCGGACAAGAACCTCGGACTCGTCAGCGTTCTGGCCATCGGCATGATCGCCATTGCCGTGATCACGAGCTGTCTCGGCGTGGCGCAGACTTGGATGTCCAACAGCATCGGCCAGAAACTGATGCACCAACTGCGTGTGCGGGTCTACTCGCATCTGCAGAATCAGTCGCTCGGATTCTTCGCTCGAACCCGAACCGGAGAAGTTCAGTCGCGCATTGCCAACGACATCGGCGGTATGCAGTCGGTGGTCACCAACACGGCAACGTCCATCGCGCAGAATGCAACGACCGTGGCAGCCACCATTGTTGCTCTGTTCCTTCTGGATTGGCGGCTTGCCATCTTCTCGCTGGCGATCTTGCCGGTGTTCATCCGTATCGCACGCAAGATCGGTGACGAGCGCCGCAAGATCTCGGGTAAGCGGCAGAAGCTACTCAGTGATCTGTCGGTGCAGGTGGAGGAATCTCTCTCCGTCAGTGGCATTCTCCTCGGCAAGACGACCGGCGCGAAGTCGGCTCTGACGGATCGATTCACCGAGCGTTCAGCGGAAGTCGCGGACGTCGAACTCCGGGCCATGATGGCCGGCAAGTGGCGCATGGCGACCATGTCGATCACCTTCGCAGCCATGCCCGCACTGGTCTACTGGTTCGCCGGTTTCACTCTCGATCACGGCAACACCATCACCGTCGGCACCCTCGTCGCATTCACCACACTGCAGACCCAATTGTTCCGCCCCACCATGATGCTGCTCAACACGGGCGTCGAGGTGCAGAGTTCGATGGCACTGTTCAGTCGCGTGTTCGAGTACCTGGATCTGCCGATCGACATCGCGGATCCGGAAGAGTCGAAGAGCTTCGACCGCACCAAGATGTCCGGCGAACTTCGGTTCGACCACGTCGACTTCTCGTATCCAGGAACCGACAGCAAGACTCTCGACAACATCGACCTCGCGGTCCCGGCCGGCGGAACCTTGGCGCTGGTCGGCTCCACAGGTTCGGGCAAGACCACCCTCGGATACTTGGCCGCACGTCTGTACGACCCGACTGCGGGATCGGTGAGAATCGACGACATCGATCTGCGGGACCTCGATCTCGCGACGGTCTCCGATCTGGTGGGCGTGGTGTCGCAGGAGACGTACCTCTTCCATACGACGATTCGTGAGAACCTTCGGTTCGCGAAACCCGATGCCACCGACGCCGAGATCGAGCAAGCAGCGCGCATCGCGCAAATCCACGAGTTCATCTCCGGTCTCGACGACGGGTACGACACCATGGTCGGCGAGCGCGGCTACCGATTCTCCGGTGGTGAGAAACAGCGCATCGCGATCGCGCGCACAGTTCTGCGGAATCCGCCGATCCTGGTCCTCGACGAGGCGACGAGCGCCTTGGACAATCGCACTGAACGTGCGCTGCAGGACGCGCTCGACGAGCTGATGGTCGGACGCACCACTCTTGTTGTAGCGCACCGACTCTCCACGGTTCGAGATGCGGATCTCATCGCGGTCCTCGACCAGGGCGTGGTTGTGGAAAAGGGCACCCACGACGAACTTGTGCAACAAGGTGGGCGATACGCACAGTTGCTTGCGGCCTCGGGTAGCGACGCCGTCGAACTCCCGTCGGAACTGCAGACCGTGTGAGTGTAAGAAATGTCGGCCATTTCACTTCCGCAAGTTTCTAGAACGTGTTCTACTTTATTGAAGGTTGGCGGGCTATCAATGGAGGCGGAAGATCATGGGTCAGGTTCTGGACAACATCTCACAGTTCGCCGACGAGATCCGCGCCGACGGAGTCGAGGGCGACAAGCTGATGCGCTTGACGGACGGCAGCGCGAAGCGCCTGCGCGACGCCGGCGTCATCCGGATGTTCCAGCCGAAGGAATTCGGAGGCCTCGAGGCGCATCCGCGTGAATTCGCCGAGACGGCAATGGCTATCGGTGCGATGGATGGTGCCACGGGCTGGGTCAGCGGCATCGTCGGTGTTCATCCGTGGGAGCTTGCGTTCTTCGACCGCAAGGCTCAGGAAGAGGTGTGGGGAACCGATCCCGATACGTGGATGGCGTCGCCGTATGCGCCGATGGGTGTTGCGAGGCCGGTCGAGGGTGGCTACATCCTCAACGGTCGTTGGTCGTTCTCGTCCGGTACCGATCATTGTGACTGGATCATGATCGGTGCGATGGTCGGTGACGAGTCCGGTAAGCCGTTGATGCCGCCGAAGATCCTGCACGTGTTGTTGCCGCGCTCCGATTACGACATCGACCAGGACAGCTGGAATGTCGTGGGCCTGCGCGGTACGGGGTCGAAGGATCTGATCGTCAAGGACGCGTTCCTGCCGACGTATCGGACTCTTGATGCGGGAAAGGTTTTCGACGGGACGGCGTGGAAGGAAGCGGGCCGTACGGAGACGTTGTACAAGTTCCCGTTCTCCTGCATTTTCCCGTTGGGGATCACTTCGTCGTTGATCGGTATCGCGGAGGGTGCGTTGGCGTGCAACATGGCGGCGCAGCGTGAGCGTGTGACGGTCAGTGGTGTTCCGATCAAGGAAGATCCGTACGTGTTGTTCGCGATCGGTGAGGCGGCGGCCGAGATCGCTGCTTCTCGGGCTGCGATCTTGGAGACGGTGGATCGTTTCTGGGACATGACCGAGAAGGGGCAGGAAGTTTCGTTCGAGCTTCGTGCGATCGGTCGGCGCACGCAGACTGCTGCGGCGTGGCGTGCGGTGCGGGCGGTGGACGAGATCTTTGCTCGTTCCGGTGGTGGCGCGTTGCAGTTGAACACGCCGATGCAGCGGTTCTGGCGTGACGCTCATGCCGGTCTCGCGCACGCGATCCATGTGCCTGGTTCCATTTTCCATTCGTCGACGCTCTCGCAGCTCGGTGGCGAGCCGAAGGGCATCCACCGGGCAATGATCTGAGCCGTCCGGGGGACACCCGGAGGTGTCCCCATCGCGGTTTTCGTGGGGGTCGATGAGCATGTCGGTGAATCCGGTCGATGACCTCGGGCTGTCCGCAGAACCCGCATCGGAGTGAGCGCCAACGCGCAATGTGGGTTATAGGACAAACACCGATAGGCTGGCGGTCATGGCTGAGTTCATTTACACGATGAAGAAGGTGCGCAAGGCGCACGGTGACAAGGTCATCCTCGATGACGTCACGATGAGCTTTTACCCCGGCGCGAAGATCGGTGTCGTCGGACCGAACGGCGCTGGTAAATCCAGCATCCTCAAGATCATGGCCGGACTGGACCAGCCGGGCAACGGCGAGGCATTCCTGGCTCCGGGCGCGACCGTCGGCATCCTCATGCAGGAGCCGGAGCTCGACGAGACCAAGACGGTTCGCGAGAACGTCGAGGACGGTCTCGGAGAGACGATGGTCCAGCTCAAGCGGTACAACGAGATCGCCGAGCTGATGGCCACGGATTACTCCGACGAGCTCATGGAAGAGATGGGCGAACTGCAGGAGAAGCTCGATCACGCAGACGCGTGGGAGATCGACTCGCAGCTCGAGCAGGCTATGGACGCCCTGCGCTGCCCCCCGCCGGAAGAGATGGTCACCCACCTCTCCGGTGGTGAGAAGCGACGCGTTGCGCTCTGCAAGCTGCTGCTGAGCAAGCCCGACCTCCTGCTCCTCGATGAGCCCACCAACCACCTCGACGCCGAATCTGTCCTGTGGCTCGAGCAGCACCTCGCTGCATACCCCGGCGCAATCCTCGCCGTGACCCACGATCGTTACTTCCTCGATCACGTCGCGCAGTGGATCTGTGAAGTCGACCGCGGACGCCTGTACCCGTACGAGGGCAACTACTCCACCTACCTGGAGCAGAAGGCTGCACGCCTCGAAGTTGCCGGCAAGAAGGATCAGAAGCTGCAGAAGCGCCTCAAGGACGAGCTCGCATGGGTTCGTTCCGGCGCCAAGGCCCGCCAGGCCAAGAACAAGGCTCGTCTCGATCGCTACGAGGAAATGGCGAACGAAGCCGAGAAGACCCGCAAACTCGACTTCGACGAGATCCAGATCCCGGCACCGCCGCGCCTGGGTGACGTGGTCGTGGAGGTCTCGAACCTCGACAAGGGCTTCGACGGCCGCGTGCTGATCAAGGATCTTTCGTTCACGTTGCCGCGCAACGGAATTGTCGGCGTCATCGGCCCCAACGGCGTCGGTAAGACGACGCTGTTCAAGACCATCGTCGGTCTCGAGGAGCCTGACGCCGGTGAGGTCAAGATCGGTCAGACGGTCAAGCTGAGCTACGTCGACCAGAACCGTTCCGGAATCGACCCCAAGAAGACGGTCTGGGAGACCGTGTCCGACGGGCTCGATTTCATCGTCGTCGGCCAGACCGAGTTCCCCTCGCGCGCGTACATCAGCTCGTTCGGTTTCAAGGGCCACGATCAGCAGAAGCCGGCCGGCGTCCTCTCCGGTGGTGAGCGCAACCGTCTGAACCTGGCGATGACGCTCAAGCAGGGCGGCAACCTGATCCTGCTCGATGAGCCCACCAACGACCTCGACGTCGAAACCCTCGGCTCGCTGGAGAACGCTCTCGAAGAGTTCCCCGGCTGCGCCGTCGTGATCTCGCACGATCGCTGGTTCCTGGACCGGACCTGTACCCACATCCTCGCGTGGGAAGGTGGCTTCGGCGACAACGAGGCAGCTTGGTACTGGTACGAGGGCAACTTCGAGGGCTACGAGGCGAACAAGGTCGAGCGACTCGGCCCCGACGCCGCACGCCCGCACCGCGTGACTCACCGCAAGCTCACCAGGGACTGATCCGGTGTCCGACGTATACACAGCGCAGATCCAGGTCCGGTGGGGCGATTCCGACCGGTTGGGTCACGTCAACAACACGCGTTACGTCGAGTACATGCAGGAAGCTCGCATCCAGTTCCTGGAAGCGAAACTGGCGCCGCTCGGCGGCCGGCCGGGATACCTCGTGGTTCGAAAGATGACCATCGAGTTCCTCAAGCCGGTCACCGATCGGTCCGGTCCGTTGAACGTGGAGATCTTCACGACTCACGTCGGGACTTCCTCGTTCACGGTTCGGCACGTCATCCGTGACAACGCGGGTGTCGAATGCGCCTTCGGCGACGCGTTGATGGTCGGATTCGACACCGTGTCCGAAAAGTCCAGACCGCTGGCGGACAGCGAACGTGCGGTGCTCGAAGCATCGCTTGTTCAGATGACGACATCGTAGATTTCGTTTCTCAGTTCACCCTAGGTACTGGTTGCCGCGGCTAGTCTCGAGTCAGAGATTGGTCGCGGCGATCAGAACCCACAAGGATGTGAGCCAGGAATGACAGACCGTGTACGGCAGCAGGGCACAGGCCTCGACGAAGCGACGTTGTTGACGCGTCTTCGCGAGGCCTTTTTCACGCACATCGACGAGGGTGACAGCGACGACGTCATCAACGGTCGATCGGATCGAGTCCTGCTCGCGCATCTCGCGCTCGGGAGGCAGCGGACGCCAGGCACGGCCGTATGGCGTGTGTACCGCCCGTCAGGATCCGAGGGTCTCGGCGCTGCCGTCCAGATCGTCACCGACGACATGTCGTTGCTCGTCGAGTCCGTTACCGCGATGCTCAACCGACAAGGCGTGGGAATCAGTCAATTCGCCCATCCGATCCTGACGGTTGAACGCGACAACGCGGGCAATCTGATTTCCTTGGGCGACAGCGGTATCCAAGAATCCTGGATGCACGTCCAGTTGGACTCCGAAGTCGAGGATTCCGATCTCGACGCGATCGAAGCCCACCTCGGCAAAGTGCTCGCGGACGTCCGCCAGGTGGTTGGTGACACCCCGGACATGAAGGCACTGCAACTGCGCGTTGCCGACGAGTTGGAGAGTGCTGCAGAAACTGCCTCCGGGAGGATCACCCCCGAAGAATTCTCCGATACCGCTCGGCTGCTCCGGTGGATGGCGGACGGAAACTACGCCGTACTCGGATACCGGCGATTCGAGGGCACGAAGGACGGCTCACGCACGGTCGCCGGCAGCGGGCTCGGCGTGCTGCGCTCCGACGCGGTCACCGAAGGCCCGATGAGTTTGCCTCCAGTTGCAGATCTCCCGGATCGACCGCTTCTGGTCCTGACGCAGGGATCGTTCCCCGCCACGGTGCACCGCGCTGTCTACCCGTACTTCGTGGGTGTCTCGATCCTCGACGACAGCGGAAACATCGTGGGGGAGCACAGATTCCTGGGTGTGTTCACCGTGGTCGCACTCCACGAGAACGTTCTCGCGATTCCCCTGATCGAGCGCCGCGTCCGCGAAGTCATCGCGCGTGCCGGTGTCGACCTGCATTCGTACTCCGGGCAGGCGATGCTCGAGGTCATCCAGTCTTTCCCGCGCACCGAGTTGTTCTCGAGCGATGCCGAGACCTTGTTCGAGACCGTCCACGCCGTGCACAGCATCGGGCTGCGTCGACAGGTGCGACTCTTCGTCCGCGAGGACACGTTCGGACGGTTCGTATCCTGCTTGGTGTATCTGCCTCGCGACCGGTACACGACGCGGGTGCGACTGGCGATGCAAAACCTGTTGTGGCGCGAATTCGGCCCAGGCACAGTTGATTACACCGCCCGGGTTACCGAGAACGATCTTGCGCTGTTGCACGTGACGATCCGGCGCGATCCGGACAGTGAGCCGGTTCATCTGGATGTCTCCGAGGCCAACCGCGAGCGAGTTCAGGCCCTGCTGACCGAAGTCAGTCGTAGCTGGGACGACCGCATCAACGACCTTGTTCGCGACATTCCGGGTGTGGATCCGGAACTGGTGCAACGGTATTCGCGGGTACTTCCCGATGGATACAAGGAGGACTTCGAGCCGTCACGCGCGCTGGCCGACATCGCCAGGCTCGAGGCGTTGGCGCCAGGCGCGATCGACGTACTGCTCTATCGCGCTGTGGACTCCGCGCCCGGTGCCTGGCGCTTCACGCTCTTCGTCGGCGGCGACGGTATCTCGCTGAGCCAGGTGCTACCGGTGCTGCAGTCACTCGGCGTCGAAGTTCTCGACGAGCGGCCGCACGTCGTGCAGCGACTCGACGGCGTTCAGTGCTGGATCTACGATTTCGGATTGTCGGTACCGGCGGATCTTCGGGCGTCGGTCGAGATCGACCTCGATGCGCAGGTGCCACTCGAGACCAGCACCGCCCCGCTGACCGAGGTCCAGAAGCGATTCACGGCTGCATTCGGTGCAGTCTGGTTCGGCCGGGCAGAAGCTGACCGATTCAACGAGTTGGTGCTGCGGGCCGGAATGTCCTGGCGGCAAGCCGTGGTGCTGCGTGCTTACGCAAAGTATCTGCGCCAGGCCACATTTCCGTACAGTCAGTTCCACATCGAAGGAATCGCGCTTACGCACCCGCAGACCGCGTTTGCATTGGTGCAGTTGTTCGAGGCGATGTTCGACCCCGAGAAGCAGGACGACATCCGCGTCGCCGAATTGGACGAGCAGTTGCGTGCGTCCATCGACGAGGTACTCAGCTTGGATGCCGATCGCATTCTGCGTGGAATGTTCTCCTTGGTGAAGGCGACCTTGCGTACCAATTTCTACGTCGTCGACGCCGATGGCCGCTCTCGCGACTACCTGTCGGTCAAGCTCGATCCCTCGCGGATCAGCGAGCTGCCCAAGCCGCGGCCGGCTTTCGAGATCTACGTGTACTCACCCGAGGTCGAAGGCGTCCACCTGCGATTCGGCGCAGTCGCGCGCGGCGGACTCCGCTGGTCCGACCGGCGCGAGGATTTCCGCACCGAGGTGCTCGGCTTGGTGAAGGCTCAGGCCGTCAAGAACGCGGTGATCGTGCCGGTCGGCGCCAAGGGCGGCTTCGTCGTGAAGAATCCGCCTCTGCCGACGGGTGATCCGGCCGCTGATCGAACGGCGACGCTGGAAACCGGCAAAGCCTGCTACACCACGTTCATCTCCGGATTGCTCGACATCACCGACAACGTGCACGCGGCCACCGGCGAAGTTGTGACGCCGGATCGAGTGGTGCGCAAGGACGATCAGGATCGCTACCTGGTGGTCGCCGCGGACAAGGGCACGGCTACGTTCTCGGATCTCGCGAATTCGGTTGCCGCCAAGTACGACTTCTGGCTCGGCGATGCGTTTGCCTCCGGTGGCTCCGTGGGATACGACCACAAGGGCATGGGAATCACCGCTCGCGGCGCCTGGGAAAGCGTCAAGCGGCACTTCCGCGAACTCGGGGTCGACACGCAGACGCAGGATTTCACGACGGTAGGCGTCGGCGACATGAGCGGAGACGTGTTCGGCAACGGAATGCTCCTCAGTCGGCACATCCGTCTGGTGGGCGCGTTCGACCATCGACACATCTTCCTCGATCCGAACCCGGATGCAGCGAGCTCGTTCGTCGAACGTCAACGACTTTTCGAGTTGCCACGGTCGTCATGGGCCGACTACGACAAGAGCCTGATCAGTGAAGGTGGCGGCGTCTGGGACCGCACGGTCAAGTCGGTTCCGATCGCCGAAAGCGTCAGAATCGCACTGGGTCTGGCCGAGGGGGTCACGAAGCTCTCGCCGCCGGAATTGATGCAGGCGATTCTGTCGGCACCGGTGGATCTGCTGTGGAACGGCGGAATCGGTACATACGTCAAGGCTTCGACCGAGACGAACGCGCAGGTCGGAGACAAGAGCAACGACGCGGTGCGAGTCGACGGTCAAGACCTACGAGTCAAGGTGATCGGTGAGGGCGGCAACCTCGGCGTGACTGCTCTGGGACGAATCGAGTTCAGCGCCAACGGCGGTCACATCAACACCGACGCCATCGACAACTCGGCCGGCGTCGACTGCTCCGATCACGAAGTGAACATCAAGATCCTTCTCGATTCGCTCGTGCGTTCGCAGTTACTGCCGACTCAGGAACGGAATCCGTTGCTGGCGTCGATGACCGACGACGTGGCGGCGCTGGTGTTGGCGGACAACATCGCCCAGAACGCGCTGCTCGGAATCTCCCGCGTGACCGCGCCGCAGATGCTCGGTGTTCACCGCCGTCAGTTGACGGATCTGACCAAGGCACGTGGACTTGACCGCAAGCTCGAGGCGTTGCCGACCGACAAGGAGATCGAGCGTCGCCTCGAGGCCGGTGTGGGTCTGACGTCGCCGGAATTGGCGACGCTGACGGCGCACGTGAAGCTTTCACTCAAGGACGATCTGCTCGCAACCGAGTTGCCGGACAACGATTTCTTCGCCCAGCAGATCCCGCAGTACTTCCCGACCGCTGTTCGCGATCGGTTCGAAACAGAGATCAAGGCACACCCGTTGCGGCGGCAGATCGTCGCGACGATGCTCGTGAACGAAGTGATCGACAACGGCGGAATCACGTACGCCTACCGCCTGGCCGAGGAGACCGGAGCGAGCAGTACGGACTCGATCCGCGCGTACGCCGCTGTGCGAGAGGTCTTTGCGCTCGACGAGGTGTGGTCGCGAATCCGCTCGGCCGGCGTCAGTGCAGAGATCGAAAACGAGCTGATCGTGGAGTCATGCCGCTTGCTCGACCGCGCGTCGCGGTGGTTCCTGGCCAATCGGCCCCAGCCGATCGCGGTCGGCGCCGAAGTTGCGCGCTACTCGGCAGCGTATCGGGCGACGGCGCCGCTGGTTCCGGGGCTGCTCGCCGGCCACCAGCTCGACGATCTGCTCGTGCGCGCTCAATCCGTGATCGATCGCGGGGCTCCGGAAGCGTTGGCGCTGGACGTGTTCCGACTGCTCGACGTCTACTGCCTGCTCGACATCGCGGATATCGCCGACATCGCAGATCACGACATCACCGAAGTCGCGGAGCTGTACTACGCCTTGGACGCGCATCTGGGAATCGACTGGCTGCTGAGCGCGGTCTCGGGACTCGAGCGCGGCGATCGCTGGCACTCGCTCGCTCGGCTCGCGTTGCGAGACGACCTCTACAGTTCGCTGCGGCAGCTGACGATGGAGGTTCTGGCCGGCGGCGAGCCGGGGGAGTCGCCGCAGGAGAAGATCGACGAATGGGAATCGACCAACGCCTCGCGGCTGAGTCGGGCGAGGGCAGCTCTCGTCGAGATCTTCGAGTCTGGGACGCTTGACCTCGCGACGCTCTCGGTGGCGGCGCGTCAGGTTCGTAGCATGGTGCGCAGCATGGGCACCCGATCGGAGGTAGGACGTTGAGCGAAGGATTCCACGCCGAAGTTGTGGTTCGGTGGTCCGACATGGATGCCTTCCAGCACATCAACCACGCACGGATGGTGACGTTGCTCGAAGAGGCGAGGATTCCTTGGTTGTTCGAAGACTCGCGCCCGACGGTCACCCTGCGTGACGGGGCTGTGATTGCCGATCTCCATGTGCGGTACCGCGGGCAACTGCGGCACGACGATTCACCGCTCGATGTCTTCATGTGGGTGGAAAAGGTTCGCGCGGTGGACTTCACCATCGCGTACGAGGTTCGCCCCCGCGGCGCCGATCTCAGCGTCCCGCCGTCCATCGTGGCATCGACTCAGATCGCGGCCTTCGATATCGACACTCAACGTCTGCGCCGCCTCAGCGGGCCCGAGCGGGAGTACTTGGAGAGCTGGCAACGTGCATGAACGTGTCCTGACCGTGCCCGAGGAGGCCGAGCGAAAGAACTTGGCCGGCTTCATCGGTCACGCCTTGCGTTTGGACGAGTCCGCGGTCATCCGAATGCGTCGACGCGGCGATGCGCACCTGAGCGTCTGGGCGTCAACGGGTTTCGACGCTCTGGCGACGCGAACCGTGGCGGGCACCATCAACCCTGACGACACGTCGGCTGCCGGCGATCAGTTGCTCTCGGCGGTGGAGCAGGCAACAGGTGAGCTGATCGATCCGGGGTTCGCCATGGATTCGGCGTGGCGTGGGGCGTTGCCGCCGATGGACGGCTTCGAGCACCTGGACGACGTACCCGCCCGGGTGTTGATCGAACTGGCGCAGCGGGGCAACGCCTTGGCGCTCGAGCATGGAAGTAGTCACGGGCCGCCGGCGTCGTTGCTCGATCAGGACGTGCTCGAGGTCAGTGGTCCATCAGGCACGGTCGGGATCTCGATGCGAGTTATTTTTGCCTTGACCGCAATGGGATTCGTTCCGCACACCGGATCCGAAGCGATGACTGCGGACATCGATCTCGAACAGATCGACGCGTCGGAACTGGTTCGGGTGCGGGCGAGTCGATCGTGGGTGCGCCTCGATGCACGGTTTGGTTCGATCTACCGTCACCGCGGTGGTTCGATACCGCTGATGGTTGCGCGGTAGGAGTTCAGGCGACGGCCACCACCAGCGCGATGGGGCCGCCGCCTGACGACGTGCGAGAGTGTTCGGTCAGATCAGCCACGCCGCAGCGTTGACGGGCAACTGACCGTCGACGAGTGGTGCGCTGCTCAACAGCAGCTGCCCGCTCGGCAGTGCGATCGGCACCTCCGTGGTGTTGAGAGCACAGATCAGACCGCCGCGTCGACGGAAAGCGAGGCAGCCGGGGGGACTGCCGTACCAATCGATGTCGGTGCCGGAAAACTCCGGCCTGGCGCTACGAAGTTCGAGGGCGGCGCGATACAGCGAGAGCATCGAGTCGACGTCCTCGATCTGAGCCTCCACGGTGAGCGTCGACCACTCGGCCGGCATCGGCAGCCAGGTGCTCGCACCGGTGGTGAATCCGAAAGGCGGCTCGGTTCCTTCCCAGGGAAGGGGCACTCGGCAGCCGTCGCGTCCTCGCTCGGCATGTCCGGATCGTTCCCAGACCGGGTCCTGTAGTGCATCGTCGGGCAGGTCGACGTTCGGCAGGCCGAGTTCGGCTCCGTTGTAGATGAAGCTCGCGCCCGGAAGCGCCAACTCGACGAGGATCATCGCCCGTGCGCGTTGCGTTCCGATCTCGCCCCCGCCGTAGCGCGTGACTTCACGTTCGACGTCGTGATTCGACAGTGTCCACGTGGGCACACCCCCGACCTCGGCGACGGCCGCGAGGGAGTTCTCCACGGCCTCTCGGACGGACTCGGCGGAGAATTCGGTTTCTGCAAGCCGGAAGTTGAATCCGAGATGCAGTTCGTCTGGCCGGATGTATTCGCCGAACTTCTGGTTGTCCTTCACCCAGATCTCGCCGACGGTCATCGCCTCCGGGAACTCGTCCATGACCTTGCGGATGCCGCGGTGGATTTCGTGAACTGCCGGATTGTTGAACCGCGGGTCGTCGTCGGAATTGCGCATGAGCTCGTTGAGCTCCCAGTCGTGGTCCGGCAAACCGTCGGGCTTGGCCATTCCGTGGGCCACGTCGATGCGGAATCCGTCGATTCCGCGCTCGAGCCAGAAGCGCAGAGTCTTGGCGAGGTCGTCGAAGACCTCGGGGTTGTCCCAGTTCAGGTCCGGCTGTTCCTTGGCGAAGATGTGCAGGTACCACTGGCCGGGTGTTCCGTCGGCTTCGGTGACACGGGTCCATGCCGGGCCGCCGAAGATGCTCGGCCAGTTGTTCGGCGGTTCGTTGCCTTTTTCACCTTTGCCGTCTCGGAAGATGTAGCGGGATCGCTCCGCAGAACCGGGCGCCGACGCCAGGGCTGCCTTGAACCACTCGTGCTGATCACTCGTGTGGTTCGGGACCAAGTCCATGGTGACCTTGATTCCGCGCTCGTGGGCCGACGTGATCAGCGAATCCATCGTCGCCAGATCACCGAACAGGGGATCGATGTCGCGAGGATCCGAGACGTCGTAGCCGTGGTCTGCCATCGGTGACTTCATCACCGGGCTCAACCAGATCGCGTCGATGCCGAGCAGCTCGAGGTAGCCGAGTTTCTCCTCGACTCCGCCGAGGTCGCCGATACCGTCACTTCCCGAATCGGCAAAGGAACGCGGATAGATCTGATAGAAGACCGCCTCGTTCCACCACGGGGCTTCGGGCCGGCTTACAGAGGACGAATCCGCGGGGGTGCTCACAGCAGTTCATAGTGCCAAACGTCTGGCACTCTCACGACTTGGACACGGCAAAAGCGTGACTCTTTACCTAGCCTTGGTGTACTTTGCATTCACGCGGTGACTCCATGTGGCAACTTTGGTGTTACTGCCGGGGGAGAAGTATCGAGAATTCAACCAAGGGGGCTTGGCCTTGACTTTGTCGGCAATCGAAGCGGTCAGTTTGGATCACGTACTGCTCGACGATGATCCGATCAACCGGGACTGGATAATCTTCGGCACACCGGTTGCACGGTCGGCGCAATGGTCGGCGAGTAAAGACGGGACCACGACTACGCACGTCTGGGATTGCACGAAGGGGCGCTTCCGCTGGTACTTCCATGCGGACGAAATCGTGCACATCATCGAAGGGTCGGTCACCGTTCAGGGCGACGGAATCGCGAAACGAACCCTGGGCGTCGGCGATGCCGCACTCTTCCGGGCGGGCAGCTGGTCGGAGTGGGAGGTCGAAGAGTACGTGCGCAAGCACGCAATCTTGAGTTCTCCGCTACATCCCACGGTGTCGTTCGGGGTACGAGCGGCCCGCCGGATCGCGCGTGTGTTCAGGCCGAAGGCGAAGTAAACGGTCAGATGGCGGAGTTCACCATGGACGCAGCAGCCATCTCCATGTAGTCGATCAACTGCTTGCGGTGCACCGGGCTCAGGGTCTTCTCGTCGATGGACGCGATGGCGACGTGCATGCACCTAAGCCACGCATCACGCTCGATCGGGCCGATCACGAAAGGATTGTGGCGCATCCGCAGACGCGGATGCCCACGCTCCTCCGAGTACGTGTGCGGCCCGCCCCAGTACTGCTCGAGGAACATCCGCATCCGCCGCTCTGCCGGGCCGAGATCGGCCTCGGGGTAGAGCGGGCGCACAACCTCGTCCTTCGCGACTTCTTCGTAGAATCGCGCGGTGAGCTTGTGAAACGTCTCGGCTCCGCCGACGGCGTCGTAGAAGGTCTGCTGCACGTCGTGCTGTACGTCATTCATGGCAAGTTCCATTGTGCCTGACGGCCGTAGTGGTCGGTTTCCGGGTCGACGACGGTTGCATCGGGTCGGAATGCGTACCCATTCACCGGAAATTCACCGGCCGTCCTGGCAATTTTGTTCGAAATGGGAGTGCGTAACGCGATCATCCGTGGTCAACTTGGGGGCAGTCTCCCGGAGGTCGTATGAAGAACCGACATGCTGCACGCAATCACCGACAACTCCAGCCCACTAGCGCGCGGAACGACCACGCGTTAGGGGCTGTTCTGGAAGTTGTTCCTGACGGGTTCGCGCACACTGCTGACCCACTCTTTTCCGAAGAGCATTCTCACCTCGAGATGTTCCCTCCCGATCGCGTTGTGCCCGAGTGGGTAAAACGTCGGGTGCTACTGCTCAACGTCACGTACGAACCGCTGACCGCCCTTCCTGCCAGGCGCGCGGTCGTACTGATGGCCTGCGGCAAGGCCGATACCGTCCACGAGGACGAACAAGGCCCGGTAGTCCATTCTGCGGACTGGTCGGTGCAGGTTCCCTCGGTCATTCGATTGCGCACCTACGTGCGCGTTCCGTATCGCGCCCGCATCCCCATGACCCGTGCCGCACTGATGCATCGTGACCACTTCCGATGTGCGTACTGCGGAGCCAAAGCCGAAACCATCGACCACGTCGTTCCTCGCAGCCGAGGTGGCGGGCATTCGTGGGAGAACTGCGTCGCGTGCTGTGCCCCCTGCAATCACCGCAAGGCCGACAAGATGCTCAGCGAACTCGGATGGACTCTCCGTGCGGAACTGGTCCCCCCGTCCGGTCCGCATTGGCGTCTGCTCGCGGCGACCAAGGAATTGCATCCGGCGTGGATGCCGTATCTCGGCGTGGGCGCAGCCTGAGCTATGTGTCGGCGTGGGCGCAGCCTGAGCTATGTGTCGGCGTGGGCGCAGCCTGAGCCGCGTTCTGTCGTCACCGAAACGAAATTGCCGGGGAATTTGTGGCCCTGACGCTTTCCTTCCTGGCGTTCTGGGCTACGTTATCTGGTGTGAGCATTCTCGAGGTAGTACTGATATACGTTGGGATTCCGGCCTTGATCACCGCGTTCTTCGCGGCTGCGTCCTTCCTCGGGAAGAAGACGCCGGGACCGGTTCCGCCGGCGTTCCATCTCGGTGAGTCGTGGGATCACGCTCCCGTGCTGTGGAGTGCTGTCGACGAAGTCACCGTTCGCGGTGGCCATCACGGCAGTGCACACGCAATCGAAGCCGGTTCGGCTGATCTGATCGGAGGGTCCGCAAGTGGCAAGTGGTGATCATTCGACCGCGCTCGCAGTAGCGCCCGAGGACCTGCCCGTCGGCAGCGTCGTCACGTCCAGCGGACGCGTTTCCGGTGTGCACCGCATCGGCGAGCCGTTCACCGACGATCTTCCGTTCGAGACCATGGATCTGGTCGCGCTCGACGTCGCGATGACCGAAGCGACGCGGGCCACCAAGGTGCGATTCAACGCCTACATCGGTGATCTCGGTTCTGATCCGGCAGCGGGTGCAGACGCACTGTTCCCGACCACGCCCGAAGCCGAGCGTTCCGTGCTGATCGCCGTCTCGCCCAACCAGCGCACCGTCGAGGTACGCAGCGGGCGGGCAATCGCCGATCGGGTCACTGATCGCGTTACCCAGCTCGGAGCAACGGCAGCTGTTGCATCCTTCAGTGAAGGCAACCTGATCGACGGACTGATCAGTGCCATCCGCGTTATGGCAGCCGCAATTTCAGCGCCGTAACTGTTTGTCAGACACCGGCCGGTGCCCGCGTCGATTCGTGAGAATCGACGCGGGCACCGGCCTTTCGCATGTCAGCTCGCGTCGAACTTTCGTGCTGCGAGTGAACGAACCACACCAGCCTGGCCTTCGACGACCAGACGACGTAACGCGGGAGGGATGTCGCCTTCGAGGAATCGGTCTGCCGCCGCGACGGATTCTGCGGAGATCGACCACGCCGGGTAGAGCCCGATGACGACGGTCTGTGCCACTTCGCTCGAGCGTCGTTCCCACACCGCCGCGATGTCGGCGAAGTAGCGGGAGACGAAGGGTTCGAGCAATTCGTCCTGGCCTTCGCGAGCGAACCCGCCGATGATCGATCGTGCGGTGATGTTGGGCACCGAGTCGTCGCCGACGACCTTCCCCCAGACCTCTTCCTTGACAGCGGCCTGCGGACGTCCGGCCGCGGCCGCCGCGGCTTGACGAGCGCCCGCAGCGGTCGGGTCACGCTGGGCTTCGGCGTCGATGAACGGAGTCGCGGTTCCTTCAGCGTCGATCTCACCGGCAGCTGCCAGTGCCCCGACGATGCGCCAGCGCAGGTCCGTGTCGACGATCAGGCCGTCGAGCCCAACGGTGGAGGGATCGGCGTCGAGCAATTCGCGCAGTACCTCGGTGTGCCACGGGGAGAGTGCTGCACCGGTGAGTGCGTTGACGAATGCCAGCTGGTGGTCGGACCCGGCCTCTGCCTCACGTGCGAGTTCGAGCAACCGATTGGCGAAGCTCGCCGCGCCTTCGGCCTCGGCCCAGGCCGGATCTGCATAGGAGCCGATGGCGGTTTGGGCTTGGAGCAAGAGACGTTGCACCACACCGACTTCGGTCTCCGAACTGATACCGCGCTCGACCAGTGCGACGAAGTCGCGTGCCTTCAGTTCGGCCTGACGGGTCATTTCCCACGCCGCCGACCAGATTAGAGTGCGGGGGAGTGAGTCGGTGATGTCGCCGACCCGCTCGATCGCCGTCGCCAAGGATTCGGGATCGAGTCGCACGGAGCCGTAGGTGAGATCGTCGTCGTTGACCAACACGAGTGCACCGCGGGCGACGCCGACAAGTTCGGGGACATCCGTGCTTTCCACAGCATCGAGGTCGAGTTCGACGCGATGGCTTCGTATCAACTTGCCGTCGACGTCGTCGTAGATGCCGATGGCGATCCGGTGGATTCGCCGCTCGCCGGCGCCTGGTGCCGCACCGTCCTGCAGGACGGCGAAGCGGGTGAACTTTCCGTCTGCGTCGACATCGAAGTCGGGGCGCAGGATGTTCAAACCGGTGGTCTTGAGCCACTGCCGACCCCAGTCGGAAAGGTCACGGCCCGAGGACTTTTCGAGTGAGCCCAGCAGATCGTCGAATGTTGCATTTCCGAATGCGTGCTCACGGAAGTACTCACGCAGTCCGGCGAGGAACGGCTCGAGTCCGACGTATGCGACCAACTGCTTGAGGACGCTGGCGCCCTTCGCGTAGGTGATGCCGTCGAAGTTGACCTCGACGGCAGCCAAGTCCGGAATGTCCGCGGCAATCGGGTGCGTCGACGGCAACTGATCCTGGCGGTATGCCCACGACTTCTCGACGTTGGCGAACGTCGTCCAGGCGTTCGTGTACTCCGTGGCCTCGGTCTGGCACAGGACCGAAGCGAAGGTCGCGAACGACTCGTTGAGCCACAGGTCGTCCCACCACGCCATCGTGACGAGGTCGCCGAACCACATGTGCGCCATTTCGTGCAGCACCGTCTCGGCACGACGCTCGTACGAGTAGCGGGTCACCTTGGAGCGGAAGACGTAGTCCTCGAGGAAGGTCACGGCGCCGGCATTCTCCATCGCGCCCGCATTGAATTCGGGGACGAAGAGCTGGTCGTACTTGCCGAAGGCATAAGGAACACCGAAGTTGCGGTGGTAGAAGTCGAATCCCTGCTTGGTCTCGGTGAAAAGCCGCTCCTCGTCCATGAACTCGGCCAGCGAAGCGCGGCAGAAGATTCCGAGCGGGATGTCGCCGTGCTCGTCGGAGTAGTTGTCGGTCCACTGCGCGTAGGGACCGGCGATGAGCGCCACCAGGTACGTGCTCATCTTCGGGGTGGTCCGGAAGACGTGCTTGCCGGGATCGGCGGCGAGGGTCTCGACGACCGCGGAGTTGGAGATGACCTTCCACGACGTGGGAGCGGTGACGCGGACGTCGAATGTCGCCTTCAGATCGGGTTGATCGAAGCACGCGAACATGCGCTTGGCGTCAGCCGTCTCGAACTGTGAGTAGAGGTAGACGGCGTCATCGGTCGGGTCGACGAATCGGTGCAGCCCCTCGCCGGTGTGGGAGTAGATGCAATCGGCCTCGATGACCAACTCGTTGTCGGCAGCGAGGTCGGGAAGGCTGATGCCCGTCGACTCGTCGTAGTCGGAGACGTCGAGTGCGGTGCCGTTGAGGACCGCGGAATGGACTCGGGCCGCGACGATGTCGATGAAGCTGCTTGCTCCGGCCGTAGCCGTGAACGTGACGGTGGTCTTCGAAGAGAACGTCTCCTCGCCGGGTGCGTCGTTGCCGTCGGTGAGATCGAGTTCGATCAGATAGTTCTCGACGGTCAGGATTGCTGACCGTTGCGCTGCGGTTTCGCGTGTCAGGTTCGGTGCGACCACAAAGATCTCCTCGTAGATGGTGCGGATCTATTACGTCCATCCCATCACGAAGAGAACGGCTCTACTCAAGCGGACACTTCTGCCAACGGAATCTCCGGATCGGCCAGCCGCTCCGGATCGACAGGACGCGAAGAGGCGACCAATTCCTTGATGGCGTCACCGGCATCCCAGATGTTCACGTTCATGCCGGCGAGCACCTTGTTCGCGGAATCGAGCCAGAAGGCCAGGAACTCGCGCTTGTCGACATCGCCGCGAGTGACGACACGGGAGTAGCCGCCGTGCGGCGCGTGACCCACGTATTCCATCCCGAGGTCGTACTGATCGGTGAAGAAATACGGCATGCGCACGTACTCGGCGGGCCGACCCAACATGGTGTCTGCGGCGGTCTCGGGTTGGTTGAGTGCGTTTGCCCAGTGCTCCACCCGAATTCGTGCATTCAGAATCGGATGCTGTGCGGCCGCGATGTCGCCTACTGCAACGACGTCGGGGTCGCTGCTCTGCAGACCGGCGTCGACGAGAACTCCGTTGTCGACGTCGATACCCGCCTCCGACGCCAACTCGGTGTTCGGCAACGCGCCGACAGCAATCAACACGGCGTCGGCTGGAATCACGGTGCCGTCGCTCAAAGTGACGCCGGCGGCGTGATCGCCGTCGACAGAGATTGCGCTGACGTCCGTGCCAGTGCGCAAGTCGACGCCGTTCTGGCGGTGCAGAGCGGCGAAGACCTCACCCATTTCCGGGCCCAGGGTCGATTCGAGCGGAAGGCCGGCATGTTCGAGCACGGTGACGTCGACGTCGAAACCGCGAGCCGACGCGGCAATTTCGAGACCGATCCAGCCGGCACCGATCACGACGAGCTTCTTGTCGGCGGCCAGGGTGCGCAGTAGCGCAGCGGCTTGATCGACTGTTCGCACGTAGTGAACGCCCTCGGCGTCGGACCCCGGGATGTCGAGGCGCCGCGAACGTGAGCCGGTGGCCAAGGCGAGCTTGTCGTAGCTGATCGTGGAACCGTCCGGAAGTGACACGGTGTGCGCAGCGGGGTCGATGGCCGTTGCCGTCGTTCCCGGACGAAGATCGATGTGATGGTCGCGGAACCACTCGCCGTCGTGGACGGTGAATTCGGGGAGTGTCTTCTTGCCTGCGAAGAACTCTTTCGACAGCGGCGGCCGCTCGTACGGAAGGTGGTCTTCTTCGCTCAATACGGTGATCTCACCGTCGAAATCTCTGTCACGCAGGGCTTCTGCGATCTTTGCGCCCGCGAGCCCGCCGCCGACGATCACGAATCTCCGGTTGGTGCTCATTACTGAACTACTCCTTCGTACTCGTTTCTTTTCGACACTACTGCGATCGGAAGGTGGTTCGGGGGAAAGCGCGGGAAGGATTGCGGGTTCATGATTGTTGGCAGAACGGGAGTATGTCCCCGAACTGACAGAACCTGACCGACATGAACTGATAGGGAGTTTCTTCGTGAGCGCAACCTCGAGTAAGACCACGGACACTGCTGACTTCTGGTTCGACCCGCTCTGCCCGTGGTGCTGGATCACCTCGCGCTGGATTCTCGAGGCCCAGCAGGTACGCGACATCGAGGCCAAGTTCCACGTGATGAGCCTTGCGGTTCTCAACGAGGGCCGCGACCTCCCCGACGAGTACCGCGAGATGATGACCAAGGCCTGGGGCCCGGTCCGCGTCGCTATCGCTGCAGCGCAGCTCAAGGGTGACGAGATCCTGCTGCCGCTGTACACGGCCATGGGTACGAAGATCCACAACGAGGGCAACAAGGACTTCGCCGACGTCATCAAGTCGTCGCTCGCCGAGGTCGGACTGCCGCCCGAACTGGCCGAGGCTGCCGACACCGACAAGTACGACGAGGCACTGCGTGAGAGCCACCACAAGGGCATGGACGCCGTCGGACCCGACGTCGGAACCCCGACGATCCATGTCAACGGCGTGGCGTTCTTCGGTCCCGTGCTGTCACGTATCCCGCGCGGCGAGGATGCAGGCAAGGTGTGGGACGGCGCCGTCGCGCTGGCCGGCTACCCGCACTTCTTCGAGCTCAAGCGGACCCGCAACGAGGATCCTCAGTTCGACTGAGCGGTAGTGAGCGCCGGATTTCGGTAGAGCTGACCGGGCCGGAAGAACAGATGTCCTGAGTGCGTGCGGTTGCGAAGCGCGGCCGCACGCCAGGTCAGCACCGGATGCGACGACAAGATGTTGACGAACCACGGGAAGAAACCGGATTCGAGTGTCGCGCGATCGGCGAGTTCGTCGAACCCGACCAGACCCACGAGATACTTGCCGGCGCCGAGGACACCCATCGCGCCCGGTGCGCCCTGTGGGCGCATGTGAAAACCGAAGTTGTCTGCCGTGTACTCCATGGAACGCGACAGCGAAGACCCGATCACCGGAATGTAGTTCGACGCGAACTGTCCCCACTGGCGCCAGTACGACGCATGCCCAGCAGCGATGTGGCCGACCTCGTGACCGATGATGAATGCGAGCGCATCGGGCTCGCGGGCCTGCCCACCGACCTCGAACAGGTCGCTGTAGACGACGACGAAACGCCGAAATCCGTGCCCTGACGCAAATGCGTTGATCCGTCCGTTCCCCAGCACGACGTAGGCATCCGGCGGAGTTTTCATGCCGAACCGTGCCGCGGCCTCGGCAACCAGCTGATACCCCTCCGGAAATTGCGAAGGCGTCATCTTGATTCCGTTGACCTGCTGCGATCCGTACAGCTGACCTCGCGCGAGGAACAGCAGGATCGGAGCCGCGAGCACCACGAGGATCCACGTCGACAGATCACCCGCAGCGATCAGAACGATCGCCACCACATAGGTGACGACTGTCGTCAGAACGGCGAGCACGAGTAGCGGGATTTCCCACGGGTGGCGAACCGCGTCACTGCCTGGTGACACACGAACGGCGGGTGCAGCGGCCTGGCCGTTGACGGGGTACATGGGCACCACGATAGGTGCGCTCGCGCGGCGATGCGTGTTCCTGAAAGTGTGACGTCGACCCGGGTGCGCCCGGCTGGTCGGGCCTGAGAGAATTGTCGCCATGCGCGTATACCTGGGTGCCGACCATGCCGGATTCGAACGTAAGAACGAGATCATCGAACACCTGAAAGCGAACGGCCACGAGGCTATCGACTGTGGTGCTCACGAGTACGACGCCGTGGACGACTACCCGGCATTCTGCATCGAAGCCGCAAAGCGCGTCGTTGCCGACGAGGGCAGCCTGGGAATCGTCCTGGGTGGCAGTGGCAACGGTGAGCAGATCGCCGCGAACAAGGTTCCCGGCGCACGGTGCGCTCTCGCTTGGAGCGTCGAAACGGCGAAGCTGGCCCGCGAGCACAACAACGCTCAGCTGATCGGCATCGGTGGACGTGTGCATTCCCTGGAGGAATCACTCGCCATCGTCGACGCTTTCCTCGCCACCGCATGGTCGGGTGAAGAGCGTCATCAGCGTCGTATCGACATCTTGTCCGAGTACGAGAAGACCGGCGTCGCACCGGCTCTGCCGCAAGTCTGATCCGAAAGTTGTTCCGTGCCTGAAGGTCATACCCTGCATCGACTGGCACGGTTGCATGCCCGCAAGTTCGTCGGTTCACCGGTCCGCGTCCTCAGCCCGCAAGGCAGATTCGCCGAGGACGCGCGTCTGGTGGACGGACATGTACTCACGTCCTCGGATGCCTGGGGGAAGCACCTCTGGCACACCTATGACAACGGATTGACAGTTCACGTACACCTCGGGCTGTACGGAAAGTTCACCGACTCCGCCCTGCCGATGGAAGAACCGGTAGGCCAGGTCCGGATGCGAATGGTCGGTGCCGATTTCGGCACCGACCTTCGTGGTCCCACCGCCTGCGAAGTCCTACTGCCGCCTCAGGTCGCCGTGATCGAGGCCAGACTCGGGCCGGACCCACTGCGCCGCGGCGCGGATCCACACCAGGCATGGGTGCGAATCTCCAAGTCCAAGAAGGCGATCGGCGCGCTGCTCATGGATCAAGCGGTCCTGGCGGGTGTCGGCAACGTCTATCGCGCCGAACTTCTCTTTCGTCACGGAATCAGCCCTGAACGACCGGGGAATCTCGTCTCTCACGACGAATGGACTGCCATGTGGGCAGATCTTGTCGAATTGATGAAGGTTGGTGTCAGGCGCGGGAAGATGCACGTCGTTCGCGCCGAGCACGACAACGGTGATCCGGCGTACGCGAAGGATCGTCCGCGGACTTACGTTTACCGAAGAGCAGGATCGCCGTGCCGCGTGTGCGGCACACCGATCCTGCATTCCGTCATGGAGGCGCGAAACCTGTTCTGGTGCCCGGTGTGCCAGCCGGCTTAGAAGTCGAAGCCGCCGAAGTCTCCGCCGCCGAAGTCTCCGCCTCCGAAGTCCCCGTAGTCGCTGCCTCCACCGTCTGCGGTGAAATCGGTGTTGTCGACACTTCCTTGTTCCGCGCCGGAGTCACCGGCGTCCATACCTTGATCTCCCGAGTCGCCCTGATCTCCCGAGTCACCCTGATCTCCCGAGTCGCCGGCTCCCGTATCGCCACCCTGTGCGAAAGCTTCTGCGCCGTAAGGAACCCCGGCCATGCCGGAGAACATGGTCGAGAACAGCATCATCGAACCCAGACCCCAGGCGCCGGCGACGAGGGCAGGCTTCCACCATGGCTCGGAGTACCAGCCGGCCGGGACCGGGCGTCCGGCGACTCGGCCACCGGGGTAGTAGTTGGGTGTGTGCGACGACGGATTGGGTGATGCCGCGACCTTGCGGCCCTCGAATTCGACCTCACGGTCTTCGGTGACCGAACCCGCAGCCTTCTGTCCGTCGATGGAAGGAACTTCCGGTCCCGGATCCATGCCCATTGCCACCCGCGCCGCGCGGATGTAGTAAAGCCCTTCCAGCGCAGTCTGTTTCGCGAGACGTGCCTGCACCGGCGTTGCGGCCTGATCGATCTGCGAGCCTGCGGCGTTGTACCGTTCGGCCGCGTCGGCGAGGGCTTGGCGCGACGCGTCGTCACTGCCGGTCAGGTTGTAGACCTGACCGCCGAGGCGTTCGATCGCCTGCCTGGCATCGGCTTTCGCGTCGTCGAGTTGTGTTGCGCTGTGGCCGGAACCGCGTTGCTGGCTTTTCATGACCAGAAATACGACTACGGCCAGAACGACGAGTATGAGAAGAATCGTGGTCACGAGTGGCCTCCCGAGCAGAATCGATCCGGACAACTCCAGGATACGGACCACAGGGGAGTGGCCTGAGTGCACAAAGTCTGAACACAAAAAATCCGCACCGGCCAGGCCGATGCGGATTTTTGTGGAGTTTCCCTCCTCATGGAGGGGATGACGGGAATCGAACCCGCGTGATCAGTTTGGAAGACTGAGGCTCTACCATTGAGCTACATCCCCGTGCATACGACAACTCGGGATCGCCGTGTTCGTCGTCTGCGATACGAAACTGTACCCAATGCCCCACCGGATTTCATAATCGGGGGGTTGGAGAAGTTCGATACCGTCGTTCACCTGGGGAATTGCCGAAATGCCCGGCGAGTCGGGGTGTCTTGCCTTGCGGCCCGGCTTCTGATTCCGGCTGTCATCACGTTTCGTTCAGCCAAGGCTGTATGTGGCGGCGGTCGGATGACATACTGACGGGGTCGGACAGGCGGGCCGTGTACAAACGACGGTCGGGTTCGTGAGAGAGTAGTGAGCGCGATAGGGTTGTGCGCGGTCACCGATGGTGGCTGCCTTTGTGGCCCGCTGTCTTTGTGGCCTCGGATGGCCGTATCGTGTGTTTCATGTGATCGGAAACGGGATGTAGCGCAGCTTGGTAGCGCATCCGCTTTGGGAGCGGAGGGTCGCAGGTTCAAATCCTGTCATCCCGACAAGTACGTACATGGCACTTCACCTCCAGTAAGTCCGGGAGTGAAGTGCCGCGCCAGACAGCAGTACCGATTCAACACAAGTTGTGAGCAAGACCAGACGAAGGAGCGAAGTTTCGTGAAGAGCACCGTCGAGCAGCTCAGCCCGACGCGAGTCCGTATCAACGTTGAGGTGCCCTTCGCGGAACTCAAGTCTGATTTCGACAAGGCCTACAAGGCCCTCGCGCAGCAGATTCGTCTCCCCGGCTTCCGTCCCGGCAAGGCTCCGGCTCGCCTCCTCGAAGCACGTGTCGGTCGCGGCGCTGTGCTCGAGCAGGTCGTCAACGACGCTCTGCCGTCGCGTTACTCCGAGGCTGTCACCAGCGCCGGCGTGAAGGCCATCGGCCAGCCCGAGATCGAGGTCACCAAGATCGAAGACGGCGAGCTCCTCGAGTTCACCGCCGAGGTCGACGTGCGCCCCGAGATCGAGCTCCCTGACTTCAGCTCCATCAACGTCGAGGTCGATCCGATCGAGATCACCGACGAAGCCATCGAAGAGCAGCTGCTTTCGCTGCGTCAGCGTTTCGGCACCCTCACCGGCGTCGATCGCGCAGTCGAGGACGGCGACTTCGTCTCCATCGACCTGTCGGCCACCGTCGACGGCGAGAACGTTGCCGAGGCAACCGCTAGCGGACTGTCGCACGAGGTCGGATCGGGCCAGCTCATCGAGGGCCTCGACGAAGCCATCATCGGCCTCAAGGCGGGGGAGTCCAAGGACTTCACGTCGACGCTGGTCGCCGGCGAGTACGCGGGCAAGGAAGCTGTTGTCACCGTGACCGTGCAGACGGTCAAGGAGCGCGAGCTTCCGGCTGAGGACGACGAGTTCGCTCAGCTCGCCAGCGAGTTCGACACCCTGGAAGAACTGAAGGCTGACCTCCGCGAGCGCGTCGCACGCGTCCGCAAGGTCGAGCAGGCCGGTCAGATCCGCGACAAGGTTCTCGAGCAGCTGCTCGAGACCGTCGAGGTTCCGTTGCCGGAAGCCGTCGTCAAGGCTGAGGTCGATGCTGCACTGCACGACGCCGTTCACGGTCTCGATCACGACGAAGAGGCACTGAACAAGCTCCTCGAAGAGCAGGGCAGCAGCCGCGAAGAATTCGACAAGGATGCCCAGGAAGCCGCTGAGCGCTCCGTCAAGACGCAGCTCTTGCTCGACTCGATCGCCGATGCGGGCAACGTCACCGTCGGTCAGGACGAGCTCACCGAGCGCATCCTGTTCCAGGCGCAGCGTTACGGCATGGCTCCTGAGCAGTTCATCCAGCAGATCCAGCAGGCCAACCAGCTCGGCGCCGTCTTCGCAGACGTCCGTCGTGGCAAGGCTCTCGCGTCCGTCGTCGAGTCGGCCGGTGTCAAGGACACCTCCGGCGCCGTTGTCGACACCGCTGAACTGTTCGGCAGCAGCGAGGACGAAACCGAAGCGGATGCGTCTGATTCCGCCGAGAGCGAAGACAAGTAAAAACGCAGGCGGACGGGTGTTTTCACCACGATCGACTGCACTGAGTTTTCCGCTTTGAGCGAAGTAGGGCGGCACCGGGACTCCGGTGCCGCCCTACTTCGTTACTGTCTGTGTCAGTAGAAGTGTTTCGCATAGACGATCCACCGCACAAGTAGATCCACATAGAAGGCAGGTACCGTGACTTCCAATCACCTGGAGACTTTGCAGAGTCCCGCCATGACTTCAGCGACCGCTGGGTTGAACCTCAGCGACTCGGTGTACGAGCGCTTGCTGCGAGAGCGCATCATTTTCCTCGGTACCCAGGTCGACGACGACATCGCCAACAAGCTGTGCGCGCAGATCCTGCTGCTCTCGGCCGAGGACCCGACGCGAGACATCTCGCTCTACATCAACTCGCCCGGTGGATCTGTCACCGCAGGTATGGCGATCTTCGACACGATGCAGTTCGCCGAGTGCGACATCGCCACCTTCGGTATGGGCCTTGCGGCGTCGATGGGTCAGTTCCTGCTCTCGGCAGGCACCAAGGGCAAGCGTTACGCACTGCCTCACGCCCGCATCATGATGCACCAGCCGTCCGCCGGTATCGGTGGTTCCGCCAGTGACATCGCGATCATGGCCGAGCAGTTCAAGCACACCAAGCGCGAAATGGCCGAGCTGATCGCTCAGCACACCGGCCAGACGGTCGAGCAGATCACCGCGGACTCCGACCGTGACCGTTGGTTCACGGCGAAGGAAGCTCTCGAGTACGGCTTCGTCGACCACGTCGTCTCCCGTGCGAATCAGGCCGGCGGCACCGGCAACTGAGCCGGTTCGTCCATCCTTTCGCTGCCCAATTCATACTTTGGAGAACTGATGACCAATCTTTTCGGAGCTAACTCGCTGGGCGGCCAGGCGCCGTCGGGCCCCCAATCGCGTTACATCCTGCCCCAGTTCACGGAGCAGACCAGCTACGGCGTCAAGACGTCCGACCCGTACAACAAGCTGTTCGAGGAGCGCATCATCTTCCTCGGCTCGCAGGTCGACGACGTCTCCGCCAACGACCTCATGGCACAGTTGCTGGTTCTCGAATCGCAGGATCCGGACCGCGACATCACCATGTACATCAACTCGCCCGGTGGTTCGTTCACCGCGCTGATGGCGATCTACGACACGATGCAGTACGTCCGTGCCGACATCTCCACCGTCTGCCTCGGTCAGGCTGCTTCGGCAGCTGCTGTCCTTCTCGCCGGTGGTACGCCGGGCAAGCGCTTCGCGCTCCCCAACTCGCGCATTCTGATTCACCAGCCGGCCACGGGCGGCATCCAGGGTCAGGTTTCCGATCTGGAGATCCAGGCTGCGGAAATCGAGCGTATGCGTCGACTCATGGAGAGCACGCTGTCGCTGCACACGGGCAAGGATCCGGAGACCATCCGCGTCGACACCGATCGCGACAAGATCCTCACGGCCGAGCAGGCCAAGGAGTACGGCATCATCGACGACGTGCTGGCTTACCGGAAGCTCAGCGCACAGAAGTAGTCGATTTCCGCCTCGTGTCGAGGATCTGTATTCCGATTCCCGACACGAGGCGGACACGTCGAGAAGTGCCTGGTGGAGCGCTCGCCAGGCTGAAATCTCGACTCTTTTCTTTTTTATCCGCAGGCGAAACGCCGAGAACAGGTCGACCCCGTTCGGGATCTGCGGGTACCGTCACTTCACGGGCTGGTTCTCGACCGGCGTTCTGCGATTGTTCGACCAGATTTGTTCGATCAGTTTGTTGATCAGTTTGTCTGATCCGACAACTTCTGATCTGACAACTTCTGATCTGATACCGAGTACTGCGGAGCGTCTCGACCGATCGAGTGGCGGCGAGTGCACGTACATGATGGAAAGTAGGGACCTCACGAGATGGCACGCATCGGCGACGGCGGGGATCTGCTCAAGTGCTCTTTCTGCGGCAAGAGTCAGAAGCAGGTCAAAAAGCTCATTGCAGGACCCGGGGTGTACATCTGCGACGAGTGCATCGACCTCTGCAACGAGATCATCGAAGAGGAATTGGCCGAATCGAGCGAGGTCAAGCTCGACGAGCTTCCCAAGCCTGCGGAGATCCGAGAATTCCTCGAGAACTACGTCATCGGTCAGGATTCCGCCAAGCGGACGCTGGCCGTGGCCGTCTACAACCACTACAAGCGCATTCAGGCCGGAGACAAGGGCCGTGATGCGCGGGGTGAGACGGTTGAGCTCGCAAAATCCAACATCTTGATGCTCGGCCCCACTGGCTGTGGCAAGACGTACCTCGCTCAGACTCTCGCGAAGATGCTCAACGTCCCGTTCGCCATCGCCGATGCGACGGCGTTGACCGAGGCCGGCTACGTCGGTGAGGACGTCGAGAACATTCTGCTCAAGCTGATTCAGGCTGCCGACTACGACGTCAAGCGCGCCGAGACCGGAATCATCTACATCGACGAGGTCGACAAGATCGCTCGCAAGAGCGAGAACCCGTCGATCACGCGTGACGTCTCCGGCGAAGGTGTTCAGCAGGCGTTGCTGAAGATCCTCGAAGGTACGCAGGCGAGCGTCCCGCCGCAGGGTGGTCGCAAGCATCCGCACCAGGAATTCATTCAGATCGACACCACGAACGTGCTGTTCATCGTCGCGGGCGCTTTCGCTGGTCTCGAGCGGATCGTCTCCGATCGTGTCGGCAAGCGCGGTATCGGTTTCGGCGCCGAGGTTCGGTCGAAGGCCGAACTGGATACGGTCGATCGTTTCGCCGAGGTCATGCCGGAGGATTTGATCAAGTTCGGTCTGATTCCCGAGTTCATCGGCCGTTTGCCGATGATCGCGTCGGTGACCAACCTCGACAAGGAATCGCTCGTTCAGATCTTGTCGGAGCCCAAGAACGCTCTCGTCAAGCAGTACCGTCGTCTCTTCGACATGGACGGCGTCGAACTCGAGTTCACCGAAGAAGCGCTCGACGCTATTGCCGATCAGGCGATCTTGCGTGGAACCGGCGCTCGTGGCCTGCGCGCCATCATGGAAGAGGTTCTTCTTCCGGTGATGTACGACATCCCCAGCCGTGACGACGTCGAAAAGGTGGTCGTCACCGCGGAGACCGTCAACGACAACGTACTTCCGACCATCGTTCCGCGTAAGCCGGAGCGTGGCGAGCGTCGCGACAAGACGGCGTAGAAACTTCAAAACGACTGTGGCCCGGTAACTCTCGCGAGAGATACCGGGCCACAGTCGTTCGTGCAGGGTGTCTGGGGGGTGTTCGGCTAGATCGGGTTGCCGAGTTCCTTGAGGGGAGTGCGGAACGTCTCCTTGGCGGTGAACGCGGAGATCGCGCAGATGACGCAGGCCGCCGATGTCAGAATGGCAACGGGCATCCAGTGTGTCTTGTCCCCGCCCATGAGGGCGTTGCCGATGGCGGGTGCAAAGCCTGCGAGGGCGAAGCCGACCTGGGTGCCGATCGCGATGCCGGAGTAGCGGACCTTGGTGTTGAACATTTCGGAGTAGAACGACGGCCAGATGGCATTCGGGGCAGCGTAGAAGACGGACATCAATCCGATTGCGGCCAGGAAGATCAGCGGGACGTTGCCGCTGGCGATTGCGCCGAAGTACACGTAGATGAACACCGCGCTACCGAGGGCGCCACCGATGAACAGCGGCCTGCGACCGATCCGGTCGGAGAGAATCGCCCAGGCGGGCTGGCTGAGCAAGGCCACGGCGTTGGCTGCGATGGCCACCCAGAGCATGGTCGACTTCGGAATCCCCACTTCCTCGGTGGTCGCGAAGGCGAGTCCGAAGACGGAGAAGATGGTCGAGACGACGGCGATGAAAGCGCAGCAGATCACGCGAATCAGATTTGCGCTGTGGGTGCGAAGGAGATCGGCAACAGGCAATTTGGCGACGGCCTTCGACTCCTGCTGCTCGGTGAACTCTTCCGGCTCTTCGAGCTTGAGACGCATGATGTATGCAGCCACGAGAACGATCAGGCTGCCCCAGAACGGGATTCGCCAGCCCCACGTGTAGAGGATGTCGTCGGGGAGTGCGGCGATGGGCAGGAAGACGAGGCTGGCGAGGATGAAGCCGGCCTGGGTGCCGTTGAGGGTCCAGCTGCAGAAGAATGCCCGCCGACCTTCGGGAGCATGTTCGAGAGTCAGTGAGCTGGCGCCACTCTGTTCGCCAGCGGCGGAGATGCCCTGAGCGATTCTCATCAGGACCAGCAGTATCGGTGCAAGAACTCCGATCGAATCCGCGCTGGGAATACATCCGATGAGGAATGTTGCTGCGCCCATCATGATGAGCGTGAGCAGCATGATCTTCTTGCGGCCGACGCGGTCACCGAAATGGCCGAGGACTACAGCGCCGAGGGGACGCGCGACGTACGCGACACCGAAGGTGGCCAGCGAAAGCAGTGCCGCATGTCCGCTGTCCGGGAAGAACACGGTGGGGAAGATGAGTGCAGCGGCGGATGCGTAGATGTAGAAGTCGTAGTACTCGAGCATGCTGCCGAGAAACGACGACGTTGCGGCGCGCTTGACCTTGGTCGTGTCCGGCCTGGCCAAGGATCCCGCCTCGGGGCCGGACGGTGTAACCGTGCTAGCTGACATGCTCATCTCCTGAGTGGAAGCGTCGTGGAGGCTCTACATCCGCCGATGATGTTCGTCGAGGGTGTTCGTATCGAGAACGTCTGTGCGGAGAGCGATACAAGGAATGTAACCGACGCCACAGCGACTACACAAGATTATTAACCAAATAGTTCATAAAAATCTACCGGCGGACTCTTCGCACGTCGAAACCGCAGTTCAGGCGGTCAGGAGCCTGGCTGCGCGGCGGCCGCCACCAACTGCGCCACCTGTTCCTCGGTGATGCCGAGGCCGAAGGTGGCGAGTTTTCCGAGCGGCATCGAGCCTGCGAGTGCCATCATCTCGGGGCTGACCGCCTGTGCACCGTCGCCCGCTGCGGCAGCCATGGCGGCGCCGAGAACTGCGCTGCCGACGGGATGGGCGAGCCATTCGCCGATGGTCGACATGGCGTCGAGCGTGCCGACGCCGACGTTCCCGGCCAGGGTGATCGTGTCGGTGGTTGCGATGTCCCGAGACGAGAAACCGACGCGGATCTCGTAGTCGCCAGGTTCGATCGCCCAGTCCTGCGCCGCGACGGACCAATAGGCGAATGCCCTGGTGTCGAGCGTGATGGTCACAGTCGCGGATTCGTCGGGGTCGAGGTGGACCTTGGCAAAGCCCTTCAATTCCTGCGCGGGTCGATCGATGCTTGCCGAGGCGTCGTGGACGTAGACCTGAACGACGGTGCTGCCCGATCGGTCGCCGCTGTTGCGCACGGTGACGGTCACTTCGGCGGAGTTCTCACCGGCCTCGACGGAGGTATCGGTGATGTCGAAGGTGGTGTAGCTCAGCCCGAACCCGAACGGGTACGCCACTTCGCGCAGCGCGGAGTCGTAGTAGCGGTATCCCACGTACAGGCCTTCGCCGTAGCGGACGTGCTGCTGTGATCCCGGGAAATGCAGATACGACGGATTGTCTTGGAGGCGAAGCGGAATGGTCTCCGTGAGGCGGCCGGACGGATTCGTGATGCCGAACAGAAGATCGGCAATCGCCGAGCCGCCCGCCTGGCCGAGTAGCCAGCCCTCGAGGATTGCGGCGGCATGATCCTTCCAAGGCTCGATCGAAACCACACCGCCGTTGGCGAGCACGACGACCGTGTTCGGGTTCGCGCCGTGGACCGCTTCCAGCAGGGCGATCTGGTCAGCCGGCAGTTCGATGTCGGTTCGGTCGAATCCTTCGGATTCTGTGGCGGACGGTAGTCCGAGGAACAGCACCGCGACGTCAGCGCGGCGTGCGGCGTCGACAGCCTCGGTGACCATGTCGTCGTCCGGAGTGCCGTCGAAGGTGAAGCCCGGTGCGAAGGTGACGCGGTCGGCGCCTTCGAGGTCGAGGATCGCGTCCAAGGCATTGTCGAGCTTGGTGGGAACCACCTGTGAACTGCCGGCCCCCTGGTACCGCGGGCTGCACGCGAATTCGCCGATCACCGCGACAGTTTGCCCGCCGGGGGTCAGCGGCAGTAGTTCTCCGTCGTTGGCCAGCAAGACAGCGGACTCCGCTGCAGCGGTCCGTGCCAGTTCGTGGTGACGCTCGACGTCGTACGTGTGGCCTTCGGTGCGCGCGGCGGCGGTGCGTTTCACCAGCGTCGACAGTCGTTCGGCGGCAGTGGTGAGCACGGATTCGTCCAGGTCGCCGCCGCGCACGGCGTCGACGATCTGGGTATCGGTTCCGGTCGGCGGCATTTCCAGGTCGAGGCCCGCGGCGAGTGCCGCCACGCGGTCGTTGACCGCTCCCCAGTCCGAAACGACGAGGCCGTCGAAGCCCCACTGTTCGCGGAGTACCTCGGTGAGTAGCCAATGGTTCTGGCTCGAGTACACACCGTTGATCTTGTTGTACGAGCACATGACCGTCGTCGGGGCCGCGGTCTTTACGGCGTATTCGAAGCCGGCCAGATAGATCTCGCGCAGCGTCCGTTCGTCGACGTCCGCACTGACTCTCATCCGGTCGTGTTCTTGGTTGTTGGCAGCGAAGTGCTTGAGCGAGGTTCCGACGCCGCGAGACTGGATGCCGGTGATCAGCGCTGCCGCGACGCGGCCGGAGAGGAATGGGTCCTCGGAGACGTATTCGAAATTCCTGCCACACAAGGGTGATCGTTTGATGTTGATGCCTGGGCCGAGGAGGACCGAGACCTGTTCGGCTTTGGCTTCGTCGCCCAGAGCCTCACCGACCTGGCGGATGAGGTCGAGGTTCCACGACGAGCCCAACCCGACCGCCGGTGGGAAACATGTCGCTGGAATGCTGTGGCCGAGTCCGAGTGCGTCGCCGCCCTCGGGTTGTTTCCGGACTCCGTGCGGACCGTCGGTCAGGAGTATCGATTCGATTCCGGCAACGGACTGGCTGTGCCAGAAATCCGAGCCGGACGTCAACGACGCCTTCTCCTCGAGTGAAAGCCCGTCTACGTAATTCTCGGTCACGTCATTCCTCCCGGTGGCAGCTGTGAGTTCCACTCACCACCGTAGGGGGATTTTTCGGACTTCGGGGTAGGTCAGGACGGCGCCTTCGAGGTCAGGAACGCAACAACCATGTCGCCGAGCATTGTTCGAAGATGCTCACGATGCGTCGAGTCGGTCAGATCGCGGTCGAAGAGCGCTTTGAAGGTGTACCGATTGGCGATACGAAAGACGCAGTAACTGCTGATCACCATGTGAATGTCGAGAGCATCGACGTCGGAGCGGAATGCCCCAGACTGCTGCCCGTCTTGCAGGATCTGCGAGACCAGGTCGGCGGCAGGGGCGCCGAGGCCGCTGAGTAACTCGGATTTCTCGATGTGCTCGCCGCGGAGCATGTTCTCGTTGGCCACGAGCCGAATGAAATTCGGGTGCTGTTCGTGGTGGTCGAAGGTGAGTTCGGCCAAAGCGCGGACTGCTGCCGTGGGGTTCAATCCCTCGAGGTCGAGTTCACGTTCCTGCGCACGAATGACGCTGTACGCATGCTCGAGTACCGACTTGTACAGCCCTTCCTTGTCGGTGAAGTAGTAGTAGATCATGCGCTTGGTGGTATGCGTCTTGGTTGCGATCTCGTCGACCCGGGCGCCGGCGAAGCCTTTGTCGGCAAACTCCTCGGTCGCGACGGCGATGATGTTCACCCTGGTCAGATCGCTGTTTCGGCGTCGTTTCTCCGGCTTCGACACCACAGAGTTCACTGACTGCTCGGAAACCATGTGCTCACTCTATCTGCCAGCAGTTTGTCGACTTTGCTTGTCGAGTTCACGTCGGGGGAGTAACGTCCAGTGAACTAACTCACTAGTTCGTACATTAGTTTCGAGCGTCAACCCCGAGGTGCCCCTGATGACTCCATCTCTACCGGTTCTGGTCCTCAACGGACCCAACTTGAATTTGTTGGGCCAGCGCCAACCGGAGTTCTACGGGAGAGACACCCTGGACGACGTCGTTTCCCGCTGTGAAGCGGCGGCCGAGAAGTTCGGAGTGGTGGTCGAGGCAAAGCAGTCGAACGACGAGGGCCAACTGATCGATTGGGTCCACGAGGCCAGGGGAAATGTCGCGGGCATCGTCATCAATCCCGGTGGGTACTCGCACACCTCCGTTGCGTTGCGCGACGCTCTGGTCACACTCGATGCCCCCGTCGTGGAGGTGCACATCAGCAACATCCACAGTCGCGAAGAATTCCGTCACCACTCGTATGTCTCCGGCATCGCCGACGCCGTCATCTGTGGATTGGGAATCGACGGATACAGCGCCGCAGTCGAATTCGTCTGCATCCGAGAAGGGAAGAACTGATGAGTGATTCGATCCTCTGCGGTCTGATCGGCACCGGAATCGGAGCCTCCTTGACTCCGATCATGCACGAGGAAGAAGGGCGCAGACAGGGCCTGCCTTACGTCTACCGCATCCTCGATCTCGACGTGATGGGAATGGCGCCGTCGGACATCGGTGAACTTCTCACCTATGCAAGACGTTTCGGCTTCCGCGGCCTCAACATCACTCACCCGTGCAAGCAGTTGGTGATCGAGCACCTCGACGAGCTCTCGCCGGATGCGAGCCGGCTCGGTGCGGTGAACACGGTCCTCTTCGACTCCGGCAAGGCGATCGGACACAACACTGATTGGTCGGGCTTCGGCCGAAATTTCGACGACGGACTTCCCGGAGCACAGCTCGATCGCGTCGTGCAGCTCGGTGCCGGCGGAGCCGGTGCGGCGGTTGCCTATGCAGCGCTCACCCGCGGTGTCGGGACACTGACGTTGGTCGATTCGAGCCTGCCTCGCGCGGAGGAACTTGCACAAACCTTCGCGCAGCAGTTTCCGGCGCAGGTTGTCGAGGCGCGGCACACGAGCGACCTCGCCGAAGTGCTCGGCAACGCAAACGGATTGATCCACGCGACGCCGATGGGAATGGCGGCTCATCCCGGAATGGCATTCTCGCCGGATCTGCTCCGTCCAGATCTGTGGGTAGCGGAAATCGTCTACCGCCCGCTCGAGACCGAGCTGTTGCGTCAAGCGAGGTTGATCGGAGCCCCGACGCTCAGCGGAGGCGGAATGACTGTCTTTCAGGCCGTCGACGCGTTCCGGATCTTCACGGGCATCGAGCCCGACAGTAAGCGGATGCTCGCGCACATGACGGAACTCGTGCACGGCGAACAGACTGCGGCAGCGCTGTGAGTGCCCCGGTCCGGACGTCGATCGCGACGGTATCGCTCAGTGGCACTCTCGAGGAGAAGCTGGACGCCATCGCTGCTGCCGGCTTCGACGGCTTCGAGGTGTTCGAGCCGGATTTTGTTGCTTCGCCGTGGTCCCCGAAGGAATTGCGAACGCGGGCTGCGGATCTGGGCTTGACCCTCGATCTGTATCAGCCGTTCCGTGACTTCGACACGGTGGACGAGGCCCAATTTGCTCGGAATCTTGTTCGAGTGCAACGCAAATTCGAGCTGATGGATCAACTGGGGTGCGAGACGCTCCTGGTGTGCTCCTCGCCCCTGCCGACCGCAAGTCACGATGACGGTCAGTTGACAGAGCAATTCGGAGCTCTCGCCGAACTGGCGTCCGAGCACGGCAAGAAGGTTGCCTACGAGGCGCTCGCGTGGGGTGCCCACGTCAACACGTACGGCCATGCGTGGCAGATCGTCGAGGGCGTCGACCATCCTTCGCTCGGTACCTGTCTGGACAGCTTTCACATCCTCTCGCGCGGTGACGATCCCGCCGGAATTCGCGAGATTCCCGGCGAGAAGATCTTCTTCCTCCAGTTGGCGGACGCTCCGTTCTTGGCGATGGACATCCTCCAGTGGAGCCGGCATCACCGAAACTTCCCGGGGCAGGGCAGCTTCGATCTCAGTGCGTTCGCTCAGCATGTCTACGCCACCGGTTACGACGGACCGTGGTCGCTCGAGATCTTCAACGACGTATTCCGCCGCGCGGACACCCAGCGGACGGCAATCGACGCTCATCGGTCGCTCCTCCATCTGGAAGAACAGGTCGCCGCCGCGAACCCTGCCGCCGGTGGACCCACGCTGTTCACCGCCCCGGAGCGCACCCCGCTCGAAGGGATCGTGTCTCTGCGAATCGCTGCGGGTCCGGCTAAACAGGACCAGGTGCACTCGATGCTCTCTCGCGTCGGTTTCCATCTGGTCGGACGGCACCACGATCACGACTTGCAGTTGTGGCGGCACGGACCGCTCACCGTTGCCGTCGACGCGACAGCGGGCACGGTGTGGACGGCGCCCGGGCTGCCCGCGGATCTGCCGGTTCTCACTCAGATCGGCATCAGGGCAACCGAACCCGAAGTGTGGGGAGAGCGCGCTCTGGCTCTCGAAGTACCGGCGACGCGCGTGCAGTTGCCCGGTTCGAGCGACGAGAACTCCGAGGTACCGGACGTCGTACGCTTGAAGGTCACCGATGCGACATCGATCGACCTTCGTGGCCCCGGCAGCGCTGCAGCGTGGGAATCGGCATTCGAGATCTACCCGCTGCCCGCCGAGCGCAATCGTGAACAGGGCGCAGTGTTCACCGGGATCGACCACGTGGCACTGGCAGTTCCGGCGGAGAGTTGGGACGGCATCATGCTGCTCCTGCGGTCCGTGTTCGAGATGCAACCGCACGAGGGGCAGGACGTCACCGATTCGGTCGGACTCATGCGGAGCCAGGCACTCACGCTCGTTCAGGACGGTGACGGACATACCCTGCGGATCTCACTGAACATGGTGGAGGGCAGTCGAAGCGGGCTGCCGACGGTCCGTCGCGGCGGCGTCAGCCACGTCGCTTTCGCGTGTGAGAACATCTTCGGTGCCGCTGCGTCCATGCAGGACTGGGGCTTTGCTCCGCTACCCATTTCCCCGAACTACTACGACGATCTGGACGCACGTTTCGGTCTGAATTCAGAACTGCTCGACCGGATGCGCAGCGCCGGAATCCTTTACGACGCTGACGCCCGCGGTGAGTTCTTCCACCTGTTCACCCCGACGGTCGGGGGAGACCTTTTCTTCGAGGTCGTGCAGCGAGTGGGTGGATACGAGGGCTACGGGGAGGTCAACTCCGCTGTGCGACTGTCGGCTCAGTTGCGCGCGAATCAGACGTGACCTCGACTCGGTGCGGGTGCGAGTAGATATTCATCGAATCGCCGCGAATGAAACCGGCGAGGGTCAACCCCGATTCCTGTGCCAGGTCCACGGCCAATGACGACGGCGCGGAGACTGCGCCCAGAATCGGAATGCCCGCCATGACGGCCTTCTGGACGAGTTCGAACGACGCCCGCCCACTGACGATCAGGATCGTGTCGTAGAGCGGCACTCGGCCGTCGGTGATTGCCCACCCGATCACCTTGTCGACTGCGTTGTGCCGGCCGACGTCCTCGCGCAGCGCCAGGAGTTCGCCGGTGGCGGTGAACAATCCGGCTGCGTGCAGGCCTCCGGTGCGCTCGAAGATCCGTTGGCTCTCCCGAAGCGTGACCGGCATGGCAGACAGGACGGTGGAGGTGACGGAAGTCGTGTCACCGACCAGGGGATGCCGCGTGGTGGTTCGGACGGCATCGAGTGACGTCTTGCCGCACACGCCGCACGCGGAACTGACGACGGTGTTGCGATCGGTGGTGTGATCGGGCAACGGCACTCCGGGAGCGAGCGCGATGTCGAGGACGTTGTAGGTGTTCGCGCCGGTTTCGTCGACGCCGTCGCAGTACCGGACGACGCTCACGTCGTCGCGGGTACCGATGACGCCTTCGCTGAGAAGGAATCCGTGGACGAGGTCGACGTCGTTGCCTGGTGTTCGCATCGTCACGGCCAGCACCTGACCGCCAACCCTCATTTCGAGTGGTTCTTCGACGGCCAGCGTGTCGGGGCGCGTGACGACCCGATCACCCGAGATTCGAACGACCGGTGTTCGTGCGGTGACCCGTCCCATCTCAGGCGCCTGATGCTTCGAGTCGAACAGTGACGGCCTTCGAGACCGGCGTGTTCGACTTGGCTGCAACGTGTTCGAGGGGAACGAGCGGATTTGTCTCGGGGTAGTACGCCGCCGCATTGCCGCGGGGGGTGTCGTAGGAGACGATGCGGAATTCCGTGACCCGACGCTCTTCGAGTGTTCCGTCTGGTGTTGTCCACTCGGACACGATGTCGACGAGATCGCCGTCGCGGAATCCGAGTGCAGTGATGTCTTCGGCATTGACGAGGATGACCTTGCGTCCGCCCTTGATACCGCGGTATCTGTCGTCGAGGCCGTAGATCGTGGTGTTGTACTGGTCGTGGCTGCGCATGGTCTGCAGAATCAGGCGCCCGCTCGGAGTGGGTATCCAGTGCAGTTCGTTCACGCCGAAGTTGGCTTTGCCGGTGTGCGTGCGGAACTCACGCGAGTCACGCGGTGGGTGTGGGAGCTGGAATCCATCCGGCTGGCGAACCCGGGTGTTGTAGTTTTCGCATCCGGGCACCACTCGTGAGATGGAGTCGCGAATCAGGTCGTAGTTGCCCTCGAAGGCCGACCAGCGGACGGAGTGATCGCTGCCGAGTAGTTCGCGGGCGAGTTGGCAGATGATGGCGACTTCGCTACGTAGGTAGGGGCTGACCGGCGTGAGGCGTCCGCGCGACAGGTGCACCATGGACATCGAATCTTCCACGGAGACAAGCTGCTTTCCGCCGGCCTGGACGTCGAGGTCGGTGCGTCCGAGGGTGGGGAGGATGATTGCGGTCTGCCCGTGAACGACGTGGCTTCGGTTCAGTTTGGTGGAAACCTGAACGGTGAGTTCGCATTGGCGCAGCGCGGTTTCGGTGGCTGCGGTGTCCGGGCTGGCCTGGATGAAGTTGCCGCCCATCGCCATGAAGAAGCTTGCCTTGCCGGCATTCATCGCGCGGATCGCGTCGACGGTGTCCCACCCGTGCTTGCGGGGGCTCGAGATCGAGAACTCGGTGTCGAGCGCGGCCAGGAACTCTTCCGGCATCTTCTCCCAGATGCCCATCGTGCGGTCACCCTGGACATTGGAGTGTCCTCGCACCGGACAGACCCCGGCACCGGGTTTGCCCATCATTCCACGCATGAGCAGCAGGTTGACCGCTTCTTCGATGGTGGCGACTCCGTGTGTGTGCTGAGTGATGCCCATGGCCCAGCAGGTGACGGTTCGCTCGGATCGGGCAAGCGCGGCAGCCGTTTCCTCGAGCTGCGCCATCGACAGGCCCGTCGCCTCGAGTACCGTGTCGAGATCGACCGCGCGGATGTGCTTCTCGTATTCGTCCCAACTGGCGCAGTAGCGGTCGACGAATGCGCGATCGACCACCGTGCCGGGAGCGCGATCTTCCTGCTCGAGCAGCAGCTTCCCCAAGCCTTGGAACAGCGCCATGTCGCCGCCCAGCCGGATCTGCAGGAACTCGTCCGCGATGTCGACTCCGTGCCCGATCACGCCGGAGACTTTCTGCGGATCCTTGAACCGCCGCAATCCCGCCTCGGGGAGGGGATTGATGGCAATGATCTTGGCGCCGTTGCCCTTTGCCTTCTCGAGTGTCGAGAGCATTCGTGGGTGGTTGGTGCCGGGATTCTGTCCGGCGATGAGGATGAGATCGGCGTTCTCGAGGTCGGGAACCGTCACCGAGCCTTTGCCGATGCCGATGGATTCGGTCAGTGCGCTTCCGGACGACTCGTGACACATGTTGGAACAGTCGGGCATGTTGTTGGTGCCGTAGCTACGAATCATCAACTGGTAGAGAAACGCTGCTTCGTTGGACGTGCGACCGGAGGTGTAGAACACTGCTTCGTCCGGCGACGCGAGGCCGTTCAGATGTTCGGCGATCAGTGCGTACGCGCCATCCCAGTCGATCGGCTGGTAATGGGTTGCTCCCGGGGTCAGGACCATCGGGTGCGTCAGTCGGCCCTGTTGGCCGAGCCAGTAATCGGTCTTGCCTTCGAGGTCGGCGATCGAGTGCTCCGCGAAGAATTCAGGCGTGACCGTGCGAAGCGTTGCTTCCTCGGCAACGGCCTTCGCTCCGTTCTCGCAGAACTCGGCGGGCTTGCGATGTCCGGGAGTCTCCGGCCACGCACACCCCGGGCAGTCGAAGCCGTGACGCTGGTTGAGCCTGGTGAGCGTTCGGGCGGTCCGCAAGGCTCCCATCTGCTCGATTCCTCGTTGCAGCGACACCAGAACGGCCGGCACTCCGGCGGCGTAGTCCTTGGGGTGCGTGACTTCGAGATCCGATTCGTCGATGTCTTTCGAGGGGCCCTGGCGCGTCATGTCTCCATACTGGCCCGAACGGCGCGGTACTGCCATCGAATGGGACGGTCGAACTCACCGGAATGCGACATTCATCGGCTAGCCTTACCTACCGAACGAGCGGACTTAAGGGGTAAGAGCATGGATCGAACGGACGCAGGTCGGCTGACCCGGCGCGGATTTCTGATCGGCACGTCGGGAGCGTTGCTGGCATTCGCCGCAGCCTGCTCCAGTTCGAACGACGAGGACACGCCCCCCAGCGGTGACTCTGCGGGATCGATCACCCACAAATTTGGGGCTACCGAGCTGCCCAAGGATCCGCAGCGGATCGTCAGTGTCGGATACAACGATCAAGATGCGATCCTCGCCCTCGGTGGGACTTTGGTCGGAACCTTCGACTGGTACGGCGATTACCCCTACGGTGTGTGGCCATGGGCGCAGCCGCTGCTGAACGGGGCGACTCCCGAGATCATCGGAACCGCGGGCACCACCATTCAGATGGAGAAGGTCGCTGCCACGACACCCGACCTGATTGTCGGCACCTACTCCGGGCTCACTCAGGCGCAGTACGACAAACTCAGTGCCATTGCGCCGACGGTGGCGCAGCCGAAGGAGTTCGCGGATTACGGAATCCCCTGGCAGAACCAGACGACCATCATCGGCGAAGCGCTGGGGCAGCAAGGAAAGGCCACCGAGCTGATCGCCGGCGTCGACAAGAAGTTCGCCGACGTGAAGACGGCCAATCCGGCGTTTGCCGGCAAGACCGTTCTGGTCGGCGCGTTGAAGGGGCCGGGGCAATTCGGGGTCTACGGACCGGAAGACCCCAAGGTGAGGTTCTTCACTGAACTCGGATTCGTGAATCCGCCTGTCACCGATCAGATCACGGGTAACTTCGCCGAGATCAGCACCGAGCAACTCTCGCTTGCGGACGTCGACGTACTCGTCTGGTACGCCGGTGGTGGCTACGGCGACAAGCTTCGGGCGGAATTGGACAAGACCCCGATCTACCAGGAACTCGACGTCGTGAAGGACGGCCGCGCGATCATTCTGGAAGACGCTGCTGCCGAAGCCATGACGTGGAGCACCGTACTGAGCTTGCCGTATGCGCTCGAACAGATTCCGCCGCGGATTGCGGGCTTGCTCGTCTGATCGGTTCAAGGACAGCGCTGTTCAAAGTCCAGGGATTCGGGCAGTCGGCGGTACTCTCGCCTCATGGGTGTACACGTGCGGCCGGCTGTCCGATCCGATATTCCGGCGCTGTCGGCGGTGTTGGCCGAGGCGTTCGAAGATGATCCTTTGATGGCCTGGATGTTGCCGGACGAGGACTCCAGGGCTGAGCGCCTGACGAAACTGTTTGCCGCAGAAGCTCGTTACCACCACTTCGCCGGTGGCGGTGTCGAGGTAGCCACCGATGACAACGGCGTGATCGGCGGGGCAACTCTGTGGGATCCGCCGGGGCGGTGGAAGCAGTCGTGGATTTCCGGGCTCGTGAGCCTGCCCGCAATGGTGCGTGTCTTCGGCAGGGGGCTACGACACGCGGCCGAGGTCAGCTCCGTTCTCGAAGGAGCACATCCGAATTCGCCGCACTGGTATCTCGCGACGGTCGGGACCGGCAGCGCGGCGCGCGGTGGGGGATACGGCAAAGCCCTACTGAACTCCCGGTTGGAGCGTTGCGATCGTGAACACGTCGACGCTTACCTCGAGAGCAGCAAGGAATCGAACATCCCGTACTACAACCGCTTCGGTTTCGAAGTGACCCGTGACATCGTCATGCCAGGCGGCGGGCCGACGATCTACGCAATGATGCGTCAACCGCGGGGCGCGTGATACCAACTAGTGGTGACCCAGATTCCCGAGCTCCACGCAGGCACACCGTTCGACGAACTCGACGACTACATCGCCTTGGCCAGGTTGTCCGGCCTGGTGTTGTCACCCGACGGCTCGCTGCTGATCTGCGCGCGCGCCGTTCTCGACGACAAGAGCGCCGAATACGTGTCCTCGTTGTGGGAGATCGACCCGGAAGGTCGGCGTCCGGCGCGTCGGTTGACCTGGGGCTCGACCAGCGAGTCCGGTGCTGCCTTCGCGTTCGACGGCGACGTGCTCTTCACCGCCACGCGAGCCGTGCCGGGCGAGAGCGATCCGCAACCCGCACTCTGGCGCTTGCCCGCGGCGGGCGGAGAAGCTCAGCTGTTGATCTCACGTCCCGGTGGTGTCTCGTCGGTATCAGCGGCCAAGGCGGCGCCGACGTTCGTGGCCCAGACGTCGGTCATGGCTTCGGCGATCAGCCTCGACCAGGACGATCAGGTGCGATCGGCGCGCAAGGACAAGAAGGTCACGGCGATGCTGCACACCGGGTATCCGGTGCGCCACTGGGACCACGACCTGGGTCCCGATCATCCGCATCTGGTTGTCGCCGAGACAGATTCGAAGGAATCCGTCGAATTGCGGGACATCACACCAACTGCGGGCGCGGCGCTGCGAGAGACGTCGACCACGATTTCCGACGACGGTCTCTTCGTCGTGACAACGTGGACTGTCGGCGATGCGAGTGCCGCCCGCCGATCGACGTTGGTTCGGATCGACACGGTGACCGGCGACCGAACCACCCTTGTCGACGAGGCTGACGCGGACGTCTACAACCCGGTGCTCTCGCCGGACGGAACCAAGCTCGCGTTCATCCGGGAGACTCTCACCACGCCGGAGTCCGCACCGCGAATGACTCTGCAGCTCTACGACTTCGGATCCGGTGCCGTGACCGGCGTGGCCGACGGCTGGGATCGCTGGCCTACCTCACTTGCCTGGCTACCCGACGGATCCGGGCTGGTGGTCACCGCCGACGACGGCGGCCGAGGGCCGATCTTCACCATCGACCTGTGGGGCCAGCCGGTGCGCCTGACAGCCGACGACGCGGCGTACACCGATGTTCGAGTGGCGCCGGACGGCGAGTCGATCTACGCGTTGCGAGCCTCGTACGAAGCGCCCCCGCACGTGGTGCGGGTGGATCTGGGATCCGGTGAGATCACCGCACTTCGTGGACCCGACGCATTGCCGGAGCTGCCGGGAACACTGACCGAGATCACCGCTCGCGCCGAGGACGGTTCGACAGTCCGGAGTTGGTTGGCACTGCCGACCGGCGCCGCACCGCACGCACCGGTGCCATTGCTCCTCTGGGTCCACGGCGGCCCACTCGGTTCGTGGAACACCTGGTCCTGGCGGTGGAACCCGTGGCTGCTCGTCGCCAAGGGCTATGCCGTACTGCTGCCCGATCCCGCACTCTCGACCGGATACGGGCAGGATTTCGTCCAGCGCGGGTGGGGTCAGTGGGGCAAGGCGCCCTTCACCGACCTGATGGCGATCACCGATGCTGCCGTCGCGCAGCCCGAGATCGACCCCAAGCGAACCGGCGCGATGGGTGGTTCGTTCGGCGGTTACATGGCCAACTGGATCGCCGGCCATACCAACCGTTTCGACGCGATCGTCACCCACGCAAGCCTCTGGGCACTCGATCAATTCGGCCCGACGACGGACGCGGCCTGGTACTGGCAACGCGAGATGTCGCCGGAGATGGCCGTCGAGAACTCGCCACACCTGTACGTCGCGGACATCACGACTCCGATGCTGGTCATCCATGGCGACAAGGACTACCGGGTTCCGATCGGTGAGGGCTTGCGACTCTGGTACGAACTGCTCGCCGAGTCAGGTCTGCCCGCCGACGACGACGGGAAAACGGACCATCGCTTCCTGTACTTCCCCGACGAGAATCACTGGGTGCTCAAGCCACAGCACACCAAGATCTGGTACGAGGTGGTCACCGCGTTCCTCTCCGAGCACGTTCTCGGCGAAGATGTCGCGCTGCCCGAGATTCTGGGCTGAACGCGCGCGTGCCTCGTTCGGCTGAAACAGCCGAACGAGGCACGATCGTCTTCGCGTGGATCCGGACCGGACTCAGGCGCCGGGGCAGCGAACCGTGTACGCCCACTCGGTGTGGTCGGGGCCGGTGACGCGAACCAGCACGGACGATGCACCGCCGGCGGGCACGTTGACGACCGCCGAACCAGTTCCCTCGTTGATGTCGTCGCCGATGTATCCGGTGCTGTGGATCAACCGTCCTTCGTACTACACCTCGATCAGGTCCGGGATGTCCTCGGTTTCGTAGCCGAGTACGAACGACGTCGGTCCGCCGCGGCCGAGCTCGTGCTTGGTGCTGGTGATTCCTGCGCCGCCGGAGACCGTCGAGGCGTCACACCGTTGCGTCGGAGCAAACGATCCGCCGCCGCCGCTGCCGCTGGCCAGCCCACTGAGAATGTCCCTGACATTGCCACTGGCCAGGCCGTTGACGATGTCCGTCGCGCTGGTCGAACCGGCGTTCAGGCCGCCGAGGACGTCGTTGAGGTTCCCAGTGGCAATCCCGCCGACGATGTCGCCCACGCTGCCGCTGGCGATGCCGTTTGCGATGTCGTTCCCGATATCGCCGACGCTTCCGTTGATCGTGGCGCTGCCACTGTCGATGCTTCCTTGCACACTTTCTTCGATGCCGGGGGCAGCGGACGCAGTCGCCGGAAGCACGAGGGCAACCGCCGCTCCGATCGTCGCGGCCGCCGCCAAGGTTCGAACGCCGGGACGGCGAGAACTCCAGTTGTTCAACATATTTGCTCCACAGGTAGTTGGTCGGTCGTCCTTCAGAGCGATCCTGTCAGCGGAGCGGATCGGTGAATATCGTTTGTTCGGCTGACCCCGGACTGCGGGGCAGTCGTTCGTGTGCGCCGCGGCGGCCGACGGGCGAATTCGTTCACGACGGGGGAGTCATTAGGATCAAGTGGTGACCAGTGCAGCTCCAGAGAACCCCCAGACCCCCGCCGACGCCCTACCCAAGAGCTGGGACCCCAGCGCTGTAGAGGCCGATCTGTATCAAGGCTGGGTAGACGCCGGGTACTTCCAGGCCGACGCGACCAGCGACAAGCCCGGCTACTCCATCGTGCTGCCGCCCCCGAACGTCACCGGCAGCTTGCACATGGGCCATGCCCTGGATCACACCCTCATGGACGTGCTCAGCCGTCGCAAGCGGATGCAGGGCTACGAGGTGCTGTGGCTACCTGGCATGGATCACGCCGGTATCGCCACGCAGTCCGTCGTCGAGAAGCAGCTCGCTGCCGACGGCAAGACAAAGGAAGATTTCGGCCGCGAGCTCTTCATCGACAAAGTCTGGGACTGGAAGCGCGAATCCGGTGGAACCATCGGGGGCCAGATGCGGCGCATCGGTGACGGTGTCGACTGGAGTCGCGATCGTTTCACGATGGACGAGGGCCTCTCGCGTGCCGTTCAGACCGTCTTCAAGCGCATGTTCGACGAGGGTCTGATCTACCGCGCCGAGCGTCTCGTGAACTGGTCGCCGGTGCTGCAGACCGCGATCTCCGACATCGAGGTGAAGTTCGAGGACGTCGAGGGTGAGCTGGTTTCCCTGCGCTACGGCTCGCTCGACGACAACGAGCCGCACGTCATCGTCGCGACCACTCGCGTCGAGACGATGCTCGGTGATACCGCAGTGGCGGTCCATCCAGAAGACGAGCGCTACAAGCACCTCATCGGAACCACTCTCGATCATCCGTTCACCGGGCGTCAGATTCCGATCATCGCGGACGACTACGTCGACCCCGAGTTCGGAACCGGCGCAGTGAAGATCACGCCGGCTCACGACCCCAACGACTTCGAGATGGGCCTGCGGCACAACCTGCCGATGCCCACCATCATGGACAAGACCGGCAAGATCGCCGACACGGGAACCGAATTCGACGGTATGGACCGCTTCGAGGCTCGCGTCAAGGTTCGCGAAGCTCTCGCCGAGCAGGGCCGCGTCGTCGCCGAGAAGCGCCCGTACCTGCACAGCGTCGGGCACTCCGAGCGCAGTGGCGAGGCCATCGAGCCTCGTCTCTCGTTGCAGTGGTGGGTCAAGGTCGAGACGCTCGCCAAGGCTGCGGGTGACGCGGTTCGCAACGGGGACACCGTCATTCACCCGGCGAGCCAGGAACCGCGATGGTTCGACTGGGTCGACAACATGCACGACTGGTGCATTTCCCGCCAGCTCTGGTGGGGTCACCGCATTCCGGTCTGGTACGGCCCCGAGGGTGAAGTTGCGTGCTTCGGTCCCGACGAAACGGCACCGGAAGGCTGGGTCCAGGATCCCGACGTCCTCGACACCTGGTTCTCCTCGGGACTGTGGCCCTTCTCGACGATGGGCTGGCCCGACAACACGCCCGAACTCGAAAAGTTCTATCCCACCAGCGTTCTCGTCACCGGCTACGACATCCTGTTCTTCTGGGTCGCCCGCATGATGATGTTCGGCACCTACGTGTCCGAGGACGAGTCGATCACCGCCGGTCCGGGTAAGTCCGGCGCGCAGATGCCGTTCAAGGACGTGTTCCTGCACGGACTGGTCCGCGATCAGTACGGCAAGAAGATGTCGAAGTCTCGCGGCAACGGTATCGACCCACTCGACTGGGTCGATCGTTTCGGCGCCGACGCCCTGCGATTCACACTCGCACGCGGCGCCAACCCGGGCAGTGACCTTTCCGTCGGTGAGGATTCGGCGCAGTCCTCGCGCAACTTCGCGACCAAGTTGTTCAACGCGACCAAGTTCGCTCTGATGAACGGCGCTGCTCCCGCGCCGCTGCCCGCTCGAAGCGAACTGACCGACGCCGATCGTTGGATCCTCGACCGTCTCGACACGGTCCAGGCCGAGGCGGACGCCGCATTCGATCGCTACGAGTTCAGCAAGGCGTGCGAAGGCTTGTTCCACTTCGCGTGGGACGAGGTCTGTGACTGGTACCTCGAACTCGCCAAGGTGCAGTTCGCCGCCGACGAGGCTGTCGCCGCGAACACCCGCGCCGTGCTCGGCAACGTTCTCGATGCACTGCTCCGCCTCCTGCACCCGGTCATTCCGTTCGTGACCGAAACCCTGTGGAAGGTGCTCACCGGTGGTGAATCCGTCGTCGTCGCCGACTGGCCGACGTTGTCCGGTGTGGCCGTCGACACCCAGGCCGCCACCAGGATCGAAGACACCCAGAAGCTGATCACCGAGGTGCGACGTTTCCGAAACGATCAGGGGCTCAAGCCTTCCCAGAAGGTTCCGGCTCGTGCGTCCGGGCTCTCGGAGGCAGGCATGGACGGCCAGTTCGCCTACGTGGCGGCGCTTGCCAAGCTGACCGAACCCGAAGAGGGATTCACCGCGTCGATCTCCGTCGAGGTGCGTCTGAGCCAGGGCACCGTCACGGTCGACATCGACACCTCGGGCACCATCGACCTCGGCGCGGAGAAGAAGCGGCTCGAAAAGGACCTCGCCGCAGCGCAGAAGGAGCTCGTCACCGCTGACAACAAGCTGGCGAACGAGGCCTTCCTGGCGAAGGCGCCCGACGCCGTCGTCGACAAGATCAAGACACGTCGCCAGATCGCCGTCGAAGAGATCGAGCGCATCACAGGACGTCTGAAGGAGTTGGCCGACAAGTGAGTTCGTACGAGCCGTCCCAATTCGACGCTCAGAGTTCGGTTCCGACCCCGGTCGACATCGCCGAACTGGCGCTGGTGGAAGCAGAACTCGACAAGCGTTGGCCTGAGACCAAGATCGAGCCGTCACTGACTCGTATCGAGGCGCTCATGGATGTCCTGGGCTCACCGCAGCACAACTATCCGTCGGTGCACGTCACGGGAACCAACGGCAAGACGTCGGTGACGCGCATGATCGACTCCTTGATGAGCGCTCTGCATCGTCGTACCGGCCGAACCACCAGCCCTCATCTGCAGATCGCGACCGAGCGGATCAGCATCGACGGTCATCCGATCTCCCCGCGGCTCTACGTGGACACGTTCCGCGAGATCGAACCGTACGTGCAGATGATCGACGCACAGTCGCAGGAAGCCGGGGGACCGGCGATGAGCAAGTTCGAAGTGCTCACTGCGATGGCCTATGCGGCATTCGCGGAGGCTCCGGTGGACGTCGCCGTGGTCGAGGTCGGCCTCGGCGGACGCTGGGACGCCACGAACGTGATCGACGGACAGGTCGCGGTGATCACGCCGATCAGCCTCGATCACGCCGAGTACCTGGGCACCGACCTGGCCGGAATCGCGGAGGAGAAGGCCGGGATCATCAAGAAGGGCCGCGAGGACCTGGTTCCGGTGGACACCGTCGCGATCATCGCCGAGCAGACTCCAGAAGTGATGGAGGTATTGCTGCGGCGAGCAGTCGAGGTCGAGGCCGCGGTCGCGCGTGAAGGCTCGGAGTTCAAGGTGCTTGCTCGCCAGATCGCGGTAGGCGGACAGCAGCTCGAACTTCAAGGCTTGAGTGGCGTGTACACCGACATTTTCCTCCCCCTTCACGGTGAGCATCAGGCGCGCAACGCCGCGCTCGCGCTCGCTGCCGTCGAAGCGTTCTTCGGTGCCGGTCCGGATCGACAACTGGATCAGGACGCTATCCGCAACGGGTTCGCCTCGATCGTCAATCCCGGTCGCCTCGAACGTGTTCGGAGTGCGCCGACGGTCTTTCTCGACGCCGCCCACAATCCAGACGGCGCCCGCGCTCTCGCCGCCGCACTTTCCGCCGAGTTCGACTTCCGCAAGCTCGTGGGAGTGGTCAGCGTCATGGCGGACAAGGACGTCGACGCCATCTTGACCGCATTCGAATCCGTCTTCGACGAGATCGTCGTCACCCACAACGGGTCACCCCGGGCGATGGATGTCGAGGAGCTGGCGAACATTGCCGTCGCGAAGTTCGGCGACGAGCGCGTCGTCGTGGCGCCGGTGCTTGCCGACGCGTTGGAAGTCGCGATCGAAATCGCCGAGCAGGTCGCCGAACCCGGCGAAGCCGTATCAGGGGCAGGTGTGGTGGTGACGGGATCCGTCGTGACCGCAGGCGCCGCCCGCACGCTGTTCGGAAAGGACCCCGCGTGAGTACCCCGTCAGATGCCAATCCCGAGTCCGGAGGCCACGAGCCCGGAGACCCCGAGTCCGGAGACACTGCCGGCGAGTTCGGGCCTCCGACCAAGGACCCCTGGAAAAGTTTCCGCGGAGTGATGGCCGGAACCCTGATCCTCGAGGCGATCGTCGTGCTGCTGGCTTTGCCGGTTGTCGCGGTCGTCGGCGGTGGCCTCACCGCGGCCTCCGCGGGATTCATCATCGGGTTGGCGGTACTGATGATTCTGGGAGCCGGCGTCCAGGGCAAGCCGTGGGCGATGGGGTTCAACGTCGCGCTGCAGGTGATTCTTCTATTCGGATTCTTCGTCCACCCGTCGATTGCCGGTGTGGCGATCACCTTCGGGATCGTCTGGGGATACCTCGTCTACCTGCAGAGAGACATCAAGCGCCGGATGGACAAGGGCCTGCTTCCCGGCCAGCGGGACTGACCATTTAGGCTGTCCGCTGTGACTGAGCGCACCCTCGTACTGATCAAGCCCGACGCCGTTGCCCGTGGATACGTAGGAGAAATCCTCAGCCGTATCGAGCGCAAAGGCCTGACAATTGCAGCACTCGAACTCCGTGTAGCTTCCGAAGAGGTGGCTGGTAGCCACTACGCAGAACACTCCGAGCGCCCGTTCTACCCGAGCTTGTTGGAGTTCATCACCTCCGGTCCGCTGGTGGCCGCAGTGCTCGAAGGCCCCCGCGCCATCGCTGCTTTCCGTCAGTTGGCCGGCGGAACCGACCCGGTCGACAAAGCTCTTCCGGGCACCATCCGTGGCGACTTCGGACTCGAAGCGCAGCAGAACCTCGTTCACGGCAGTGACTCCGTGGAGTCGGCAGAGCGCGAAATCGCTCTGTGGTTCCCCGCGCTGTCGTCCATCTGAATCTTCGATCGGGGCCTCTGGCCCACATGTAACGGGCCTCTGGCCCACATGAACGGGCCTCCGGCCCACATGAACGGGCCTTCGGCCCACATCTCCACAGCGAATTCTCGGCACGTATCCCACATCGGTGCGCCCTTTGCAGTTGCAGGCGCGTTGGTGTGGGATACTGCTTTCAGTTGAACCGCAATTTGTTTTACGCACGTTCAACCGGATGACACCTAGGTTCGATGCCCTTTCATCGCTGCTCCAGGTCAACAGGAAATCCCTGGACCTCTGCACGCTGGATGATCAGGCGCTCGCGCACAGGACAACGGCCATCCAGCCAGGCACTTCATGTGCTCGCAGTGAATAACGGGCATTGCGGACCATGCGGAGCGAGACCTTACAATCTCGCACTCACTTCTGAGTGCGAGTACACACAGCACGCTCCCGCGTGGCCGCGTGACAACTCGACTTCTGGGTTGGACGCGCCCGGGGGCTGAGGAGACTTACGTGGCCGATCAATCCCCAACCGAATCAGATTCCAGCACCACCCCGGAATTTCCCGACAAGATGCGCGTACACGCGCTGGCGAAGCTGCTCGGTGTCACCAGCAAGCAGGTCCTTGCCGAAGCCGCAGCGCTCGGTACCGAATTGCGCAGTGCGCAGTCGAGTCTCCAACGGGACGTTGCCCAGCGGATTCACGCCTCGCTGACTTCCGCGGCCGAGGCCATCGAGCCGGTCGTCGCCGAGCTCGATAGCCTCATAGACCCGGTTGTCGAGGCGCCGGTTGTCGAGGCCCCGGTTGCCGAGGCCCCTGTTGCGGAAGAGCCTGCTGCAGAGGCTCCGGCCGAGAAGCCTGTCAGGGCTCGTCGCACCCGCAAAAAGGTCGTTGTCGAAGAACCGGCCGCCGAAGAACCTTCAGCAGAAGAAGCAGTGGATCCGGCTGTCGCCGAGATCAGCGCTGGACTCGACGCCGCTGCTGCGCTGCAGAGCAAGGAAGCCGAGCAGTCCGATCTGTTCACTTCCTTCGAGGCGCCGCAGACCCATCAGCCCGAGGTGGCTCCCGCCGCGCCGCAGGTCCCGCTGTTCCTGCAGCCGGATCTCGAAGCCGCCGAGGTAGCTCCGCGTCGCCGTCGCGCACGCCGCGAACCCGCTGCACCGGCGGTCGTCGAAGAGAAGCAGACAACTACGGAAGCCGAAACCGTCGTTCCCGAGGCAGCACCGGTTGCAGTTCCTGCCGTCGAAGAGCCGGCTGTGACCGCACCGCAAACCGAGGGCGAGAGCGCCGAGTCCGAGGACGAGGACGACGATCAGCCGCGTCGCCGTCGTCGTGGACGACGTGGACGTGGACGTGGTCGCGGTGAACAGGGTGGCGAGCAGGGCTCGGACGAAGAGTCGGATACCGCTACCGAATCGGAGCAGGAATCTGCCCCTGCGGCAGTCGAGAAGCAAACCGACGACGCTGCCGGCGAAGAATCCGGTGATAAGTCCGAGTCCACCGCTGATGCGGATTCCGAGAATGCCGACGATTCCGATCTCGATGCCGACGGATCGAGCCGCCGTCGCCGCCGTCGTCGTCGTCGCAAGACCGGCACCGACGGCGTCACCGACGCGACTGCGACGTCCGAGGACGATCCGCCGAACACCGTCGTTCACGAGCGCGAACCTCGCAACAAGACCCGCGTCAAGGACGAGGTCCAGGGCATCAGTGGTTCGACACGTCTGGAAGCGAAGCGTCAGCGTCGCCGCGACGGTCGTGACGCCGGCCGTCGTCGTCCGCCGATTCTGACCGAGTCGGAGTTCCTCGCGCGTCGTGAGGCCGTCGATCGCGTCATGGTTGTGCGCGATCGAGCAGACAGCGGTCAGCCGCATGCGACTACACAGGTAGCAGTCCTCGAAGACGGAGTGTTGGTCGAGCACTTCGTCACCAACTCGGCGTCCGCGTCGATGGTCGGCAACGTGTACCTCGGACGTGTCCAGAACGTGCTCCCCAGCATGGAAGCGGCGTTCATCGACATCGGACGTGGCCGCAACGGCGTTCTCTACGCCGGTGAGGTCAACTGGGAGGCTGCCGGTCTCGGTGGCAACTCGCGCAAGATCGAGCAGGCCCTAAAGCCGGGCGATCAGGTGCTCGTTCAGGTCAGCAAGGATCCGGTCGGTCACAAGGGTGCTCGACTGACCACACAGATTTCGCTTGCCGGTCGTTTCCTCGTCTACGTGCCCGGTGGTACGTCCACGGGTATCAGCCGCAAGCTTCCGGACACCGAGCGCAAGCGTCTCAAGGAAATCTTGCGCGACATCGTTCCCGCCGACGCCGGCGTGATCATTCGCACGGCGTCCGAGGGCGTCAGCGAAGAAGAGTTGGCGCGCGACGTGACTCGTCTGCAGGCTCAGTGGGCCGGCATCGAGGAGCAGGCCGCGGCTGCGGACACCGGTAAGTCCGGCAACCCGCAGGCGCTGTACGAAGAGCCTGACATGCTGGTCAAGGTCATTCGTGATCTGTTCAACGAGGACTTCTCCAAGCTGGTCATCGAGGGCGAGAAGGCGCATACGACGGTCGAGAACTACATCAACTCCGTTGCGCCCGATCTGCTTCCGCGACTCGAGAAGTACACGCCGAACAACGGTATCGACGTCTTCGCCGCTCGCCGTATCGACGAGCAGTTGGCCAAGGCACTCGATCGCAAGGTGTGGCTGCCGTCCGGCGGCACCTTGGTGATCGATCGCACCGAGGCCATGACCGTCGTCGACGTCAACACCGGAAAGTTCACCGGAGCCGGCGGAAACCTCGAAGAGACTGTTACCCGCAACAACCTCGAAGCAGCCGAGGAGATCGTTCGCCAGATGCGCCTGCGGGACATCGGCGGAATGATCGTCGTCGACTTCATCGACATGGTCCTCGAATCGAACCGGGACCTGGTCCTGCGTCGGCTCACCGAATGCCTGGGTCGCGATCGCACGCGCCATCAGGTGTCGGAGGTCACGTCACTCGGACTCGTGCAGATGACGCGCAAGAAGTTGGGCACCGGATTGGTCGAGGCCTTCTCGACCACCTGTGAGCACTGCCACGGCCGCGGCATCATCGTCCACTCCGAGCCGGTCGAGGTGAAGTCCTCGGACGACGGGGGATCGCGTTCGGGCTCGCAGCGAAGCGAATCCGGCACCTCGCGCAAGAACAAGCGAGGCCGCGGAGACAAGTCGCCTTCGACCGAGTCCAACGGACAGGAAGCTCCGGCGCCGGAGGTTCCGGCTGTCGACGCGACCGTCAAGCGGGCTCATCCGGTGGCATTGGCGATGGCCTCGCACCACCACGACGACGACGAGACCGTCGCGGCCGGCTCGATCGAGTCTGATTCCACCGGTACGTCTTCGGGGGATGATGCATCCAAAAGTGCCGATCGGCAACAGGATCGGCCGATCGATACTCCTGCTGCTACTGAGCGCCATGACGTTCCTGTTGTGGACTCTGCTGCGGAAGAAGTATCCGCAGTGGACAACGAGTCGGCGACAGCTTCGACCGAAGCAGCTCCGCGCGGTCGTCGGCGTAGTCGCCGGGCGTCGCGGGCAGCGTCGGCACCGGTTGCCGAGGCAGCTCCCGAGGTGGGTACGGTCTTCGTGATTCCGACTCCGGAACCCGTGGCAGAAGCGGTCGTGGAAAACGTTCCGGCTCCGGCCACCGAAGTTCCGGCTGAGGAAGAAGTTGTCGTCGTCAAGCGACCCCGTCGCAGGCGTGCAGCAGCACGTCCCGCAGGTCCTCCGGTAGACGGAGAGTAAGAACTACTGGCTTTCGGTCGGTTGGATGACTTCGCGATGAGCGAGGACATCCAACCGTTATCCGAAGTTTCAGCTGGTAGAAGCAGTATAGAGTAGTAAGCACCACCCCTCGGCGGGGCGGTTTGACCCTGACGGTTGCTTTCCCGTAACCTTGGAGGGTCGCCACCCGGCGGTAGAGATTCCGTGTGCCTAGAGTGCGCGTGAATGTCCCGGTACGTCAGTGCCGAGCCGAGGTGACATAAACCAGACCAGTCGCGATGCATTTGAAGCCTCAGGCAGCAGCGCGAGCAAGTTCGAAGAAGCAAGGGGTAGCCCTCCGATGGCAACGTACGCGATCGTCAAGACCGGCGGAAAGCAGTACAAGGTCGCTGTTGGTGACCTCGTCAAGGTCGAGAAGATCGAGGGTGAGCCCGGCACTGCTGTCTCGCTTGCTCCCGTTCTCGTGGTCGACGGATCTGACCTGACCACCGACGCGGCCAAGCTGGCCAAGGTCGCAGTCACCAGTGAGATCGTCGAGCACACCAAGGGCCCGAAGATCCGCATCCACAAGTTCAAGAACAAGACCGGTTACCACAAGCGTCAGGGCCACAGGCAGCCGATCACGGTGCTCAAGGTCACGGGCATCAAGTAACCAGTTCTTTCTAGCTAATTTCACCCGAGGAGGGTCAATAGCATGGCACATAAGAAGGGTGCATCCAGCTCCCGTAACGGTCGCGATTCAAACGCCCAGCGCCTCGGCGTGAAGCGCTTCGGCGGCCAGTCGGTCAGCGCAGGCGAAATCCTGGTTCGCCAGCGCGGCACGCACTTCCACCCCGGCGTCAACGTCGGCCGTGGCGGCGACGACACCCTGTTCGCTCTCGCTGCCGGTGCAGTCGAGTTCGGCCAGAAGCGTGGACGCAAGACCGTGAACATCGTTCCGGCCGTCGTTGCGGCTGAGGTCTAGTCTTTCTCGCTAGTTGTGCGTCACCGGTTCTACTTTCGGTAAGAGAGTGACGCGTTCCAAGCTCCCGATAGGGGCGGACCAGGGTTGAAATAACCCGGTCCGCCCCTATCGTTTGTTTAAGCAGTGCCAGTTTTACCCCGAGCAACCCTGCTCACCAGAAGTTCAGCTCATCGCGTGAGACCCGCAATTGACTGAGGAAGGATCCGGCAGTCATGTCCCGATTCATTGACCGTGTTGTGCTGCACGTCAGCGCTGGAAAAGGCGGCAATGGTTGCGCCTCCGTACACCGCGAGAAGTTCAAACCGCTCGGCGGTCCGGACGGTGCCAACGGAGGTCGCGGTGGCGACGTCATCCTCGTGGTCGACGAGAACATCCACACCCTCCTCGACTTTCACTTCCATCCCAACGCGAAGGCGACCAACGGCAAGCAGGGCGCCGGCAGTAACCGCGAGGGTGCAAACGGTGAAGACCTCATCCTCAAGGTCCCGGATGGAACTGTGGTTCTCGATACCGACGGCAACGTCCTTGCCGACCTCGTCGGTGTCGGCTCGCGCTACGACGCCGCTCAGGGCGGCCGCGGCGGACTCGGCAACGCAGCACTCGCCTCGAAGGCTCGCAAGGCCCCAGGTTTCGCACTCCTCGGTGAAGACGGTGTCGAGCGTGACCTGGTTCTCGAACTCAAGTCGGTAGCCGACGTCGGTCTGCTCGGATTTCCCTCTGCCGGTAAGTCTTCGCTGGTGTCCGTTCTCTCGGCGGCCAAGCCGAAGATCGCCGACTACCCCTTCACCACTCTGGTCCCCAACCTCGGCGTCGTCTCGAGCGGTGACACCACCTTCACCGTCGCCGACGTGCCCGGGCTGATCCCCGGTGCCAGCGAAGGCCGCGGTTTGGGCCTGGACTTCCTGCGCCACATCGAACGCTGCGCCGTATTGGCGCACGTGATCGACTGCGCCACCCTCGATCCGGGGCGTGACCCGATATCCGACATCGACGCCCTGGAAGCAGAGCTGGCCGCGTACACGCCCGCGCTCTCCGGCGACTCGGGACTCGGTGACCTCGACAAGCGCCCGCGCGTCGTCATCCTGAACAAGACCGACGTTCCGGAGGCAGCCGAGCTGGCCGAAATGGTCACACCCGAGATCGAAGCTCGCGGATGGCCGGTCTTCACCATCTCGGCGGTGAGCCGAGAAGGTCTGCGACCGTTGACATTCGCGCTGGCGAAGATGGTCCGCGACTACCGCGAAGCTCATCCGAAGCCCGAGCCGAAGCGCCAGGTCATTCGCCCGGTCAAGGTCAAGGATTCCAGCTTCACCATCGAGAAGGATCCCGATATCCCCGGTGGGTTCGTCGTCCGAGGCACCCGCCCGGAGCGGTGGATTCGTCAGACCGCCTTCGACAACGACGAAGCCGTTGGTTACCTCGCCGACCGTCTTGCACGCTTGGGTGTCGAGGACGCATTGGTCAAGAAGGGCGCTCAGCCAGGGGCTTCCGTCACCATCGGTGACGTCAGCTTCGAGTGGGAGCCGATGACGCCGGCCGGTATCGATCTGACCCGTACGGGCCGTGGAACCGACCCGCGTCTCGATCAGGTGGAGCGTATCGGCGCCGACGAGCGCAAGCATGCTCGTCGCGTCCGCCGCGGGCTGCTCGACGAAGACGCCTGACTCACGCGATTTCAGGACGAAAACCGAAGAGAGGGAACGGGACTGTGCTCGGGTCCACCAGGGAGTCGATAGCGTCGGCTCACAGTATCGTCGTGAAGATCGGGTCGTCTGCGCTCACCAGTCTGGTGGCGGGACTCGACACTCACCGACTTGATCTGTTGGCCGATGCCATCGAGACCCGCATGCGCGCGGGCTCCGATGTAGTCGTCGTCTCGTCCGGTGCCGTCGGCGCCGGACTGGCGCCGCTGGGACTGACCAAGCGACCGCGGGATCTCGCGACCAAGCAGGCTGCGGCCAGCGTCGGTCAGTTGGCGCTGGCTCACGCCTGGGGTACGTCGTTCGCCCGTTACGGGCGAACCGTCGGGCAGGTTCTACTCACGGCGGACGACATTGCTCGACGGACGCAGCACCGCAACGCCCAACGGACACTCGATCGTCTACGGGCATTGCACGCGGTGGCGATCGTGAACGAGAACGACACCGTTGCCACCACCGAACTTCGATTCGGTGACAACGATCGGCTGGCTGCTCTGGTTGCTCATCTCGTCGGCGCCGACGCGTTGATCCTGTTGTCGGATGTGGACGGCCTGTACGACGGGGATCCCCGAAAGGGCGATGCCACACTGATTCCCGAGGTCAACAGTCCCGAGGATCTCGACGGTGTGGTTGCCGGATCGGGTGGCGCTCTCGGTACCGGAGGCATGGCGTCAAAGCTCTCAGCAGCACGCCTGGCCGCTGATTCCGGAGTGCCGGTGCTGCTCGCGGCAGCATCGGACGCTGCGCAGGCACTCAGTGGTGCCGATGTCGGAACAGCATTTGCGCCCCGGCCGACGCGATTGTCGGCTCGCCGATTCTGGGTACGTCACGCCGCTGACACATCGGGTGACCTTCACCTCGACGAAGGCGCCGTTCGCGCGGTGGTGTCCAAGCGTCGAAGCCTGCTGTCCGCGGGCATCGTCGGTGTGTCCGGCGATTTTCACGCCGGCGATGTCGTGTCGCTGATGGGACCGGGGGAGAAGCCCGTCGCTCGGGGTGTCGTTGCGTTCGACGCTACGGAGATCGAGGAGATCCTGGGGCGCTCCACCGCCGATCTACCGGCCGACATGCAGCGTCCCGTGGTTCACGCGGACGACTTGGTGGCGCTGTAGCTGTCGTACTCGACCAGGGCGGAAAGTGCTTCAGCACAACCGACTTCGAGCTTGAGGTCGGCGTATTCGTCACCTCGGGTCGTTCCGCGATTGACGATGGCGATCGGCTTCCCGGTCTTGGCGGCATGCCGCACGAAACGCAGACCGGACATCACCGTCAACGACGACCCGGCTACCAACAGTGCATCGGCTTGGTCGACGAGGCTGTACGCCCGGGCCACACGTTCCTTGGGGACGGATTCACCGAAGTAGACGATGTCCGGCTTGAGTAGCCCACCGCACACGGCGCAATCCACGACGCGAAAGTGTGCGGTGGATTCGATCACGGCATCTGCATCGGGCGCGATCTCGACTCCCGTTGCAGCAGCCACAGTTTCGGCAAATCCGGGGTTGGCTTCCTCCAGTCTCTCGGCGAGAGTGGTGCGGGAGATCAGCCGCTGGCAGCTCAGGCATCGAACCTGCGCGTAGGTGCCGTGGAGGTCGATGACGTTTCGCGCGCCGGCCTTGGTGTGCAGGAGGTCGACGTTCTGGGTGATCACACCGACGGCTCGCCCTGTTCGCTCGAGTGCCGCGACGGCCCGGTGGCCCTGGTTGGGCCGCGAGCTGTCCATGTATCGCCAGCCGATGTGGTTACGCGCCCAGTAGTGACGTCGAAACGCCGGATCCCCGATGAACTGCTGGAACGTCATCGGATTGCGCGGGGGTGAATCGGGGCCACGGTAGTCCGGGATTCCGGAGTCGGTGGAGATGCCTGCACCCGTCAGAACTGCCAGGCGACGGCCGGCCAGGAGCTCGGGAAGGGCGTCGAGGCGGCTGTTGTCGGTAGGCACCGTTCCAGGATAGGCGCGTGTGCGAGACGGCGGCGCGGAGGAAGTCCGAAATGTTCAATAGAACACGTGTACGACTGTCGATACTCGTAGACATGAACACAGTGAACCCAATTCCCGCTGGTTACCACACGATCACTCCCTACCTTGCGGTGCCGGACGGCCATGCCGCACTCGACTACTACAAACGAGCACTCGGAGCTGAGATCGTCGACGCGATGAATGCACCTGACGGCACTCTCATGCATGCCGAGATTCGGATCGGTGATTCGATGCTGCAGCTTTCGCAGGAGATGCCGGACTTCGGTCTCAGGTCGCCGCAGGACGGCTGGGTGCATTCGTCCATCGTCGTTTACACCGAGGACACGGATGAGTTCGTCGATCGGGCCGTCGCCGAGGGAGCCACGCTGGTCACGGCGGTCGCCGATACGTTCTCGGGTGACCGGCACGGAGTGTTTCTCGACCCATTCGGCCATCGGTGGGCCGTATGCACGAAGGTCGAGGACGTACCTGCGGAGGAGGTGGCTCGCCGGGCGCGGGCGCTCTTCTTCCCGGATACGGATTCGCCACAGTAACTTTCGGCAGCTTTCACCGGATCATTCAGGCTGCGGCGGCGTGCTCAGTATCCGGCGACCGGGTCGACGAGGGCAGCCAGTGCCTCGCCCTTCGCGAAGCGGGTCACGTTCTTGGAGACGTGATCCGCAAACGCGGCGGGGCGAACTCCCGGCGGATTGGAATCGTGGGGTGTGATGATCGCATTCGTCAGATCCCACAGCGGGTGACCGTCCGGGAGGGGTTCGGGGTCGGTGACGTCGAGACCGGCGCCGCCGATCTGCTCCGACTCGATTGCCTCGACCAGCGCGTCGGTATCGACCAGTGATCCGCGCGCGACATTGATCACCCAGGAATGGGGTTGCATCGCCGCCAACTGCGCGCGGCCAACGAGGTGACGGGTGGCCGGGGTGGCGGGCGCAGCGATCACGAAGTGATCTGCGCGAGAATAGATTTCATCCATCCTGGATGCGGGGTACGTCGAGATGGCCCCGGGAACCGGGCTACCGGAACGATTGACTGCGATGCTGTCCGCCCCCTGCGCGGCCAGCATCGGAATCAGCGCGCGGCCGATACCGCCTGCGCCGATGATCGCAACCGTCGAGCCACGAAGGGTGCCGATCTTGGGAAAGAACTCGAACTGACGCCACGTTCGAGCTTCGATGTGTGCGGGCAGGTGACGAACTCCGGCCAACAGCAGCATGAGCGCGTGCTCGGCCACCGAGGCCGAAAACGCGCCGGCCGCCGAGGTCCACGTGATTTCGGTGTCCTTCGGAATCACGCCGGAGTCGAACCAATCCTCGATTCCCGCCGACGGCAGCTGCACCCACCTGACCGACGCCGGTAACTCCGACGGAAAAGTTTCGGGTGAGCCCGCCCAGATCAGGGCGTCGGCAGTGTCGATCGGACTGATCAGACCTCCGCCCCGAAGCACCGCGCTGTCGAGCAGTGCATCGGGGACGGGGCCGATCGCTACGCGTGGAGAGGTGTCAGTCGCCATGACTAGACGCTACGCGGGGACCTCCACCAGTGGGTAGACACCGTTCTCGTCGTGTACCTCACGCCCGGTGACCGGCGGATTGAAAACGCAGAGCATGCGCATCTGCGTATCGGGCTCGACGCGGTGACGCTCGTGACCGTTGAGCAGGTACATCGACCCCGGTGCGAGATCGTATTCCTTGTTGTTGTCCAGGTCGATCAGCTTGCCGGTGCCCTCGACGAGCCAGACCGCTTCGACGTGGTTGGCGTAGTGGAACTCGTTGACCGAACCTGCCTTGATGGTGGTTTCGTGGAACGAGAACCCGACGCGGTCGCCGCCGAGGACGATGCGCTTGCTGCGCCAGTTGCCGTCCTCGCTCGTGATGTCGCGGTCGGTGTCGGTGATCTCGGTGGTGGTGCGAACGATCATGGGAGAGTCCTTCCTCTAGCTGCAGACCTTGAGTGTCGCCTCGGCCAGGATGGAGAGGCCGTGCTCGAGCTCGTCATCGGTAATCGTCAGTGCCGGAAGCAGTTTCACAACCTGGTCGGAGGGTCCGGAGGTCTCCGCGAGCAATCCCTCGTCGAATGCCAGCTGGCAGACCTTGCCGGCGCGCTCGGGCTGATCGAAAACGAGGCCCTGAACCAGGCCGCGTCCACGGTGCGAGACCTCGCCGGGGAACTGATCGGAGAGATTGGCGAAGCATTCGCTGATGCGTGCGCCCTTCTTCAAGGTTGTCTTCGTCAGTGCGTCGTCGGACCAGTAGTGGTCGAGTGCAACCTTGGAGGTGACGAACGCCGGGTTGTTGCCACGGAAGGTGCCGTTGTGTTCGCCCGGTCCCCAGACGTCGAGTTCACGCTTGAACAGCGTGAGCGCCATCGGCATTCCGTAACCGCTGATCGACTTGGACAGCGTGACGATGTCGGGAACGATTCCGGCCTCTTCGAAGGAGAAGAACGGGCCGGTGCGGCCGCAGCCCATCTGGACGTCGTCGACGATCAGCAGGATGCCACGATCCGAGCACAGTGTTGCCAGTGCCCGAAGCCATTCGGGGCGAGCGACATTGACGCCGCCTTCGCCCTGAACGGTCTCGACGATCACTGCCGCGGGACGGTTGATGCCGCTACCGGAATCATCGAGAACGCGGGAGAACCACTGGAAGTCCTCGGTGACGCCGTCGAAGTAGTTGTCGAAGGGCATCGGTGTCGTGTGCACGAGCGGAACACCGGCGCCCGCGCGCTTCATCGAGTTGCCGGTCACGGAGAGTGCACCAAGTGTCATTCCGTGAAATGCGTTGGTGAAGTTGATGACTGCCGAACGTCCGGTCACCTTGCGAGCCAGCTTCAGTGCAGCCTCGACGGTGTTCGATCCGGTCGGGCCGGGGAACTGGACCTTGTAGTCCAGGCCGCGCGGCTCGAGGATGTTGCGCTGAAAGGTCTCGAGGAACTCGCGCTTGGCGACTGTCGACATGTCGAGGCCGTGCGTGATGCCGTCGCTCATGATGTAGTCGACCAGCGCCGATTTGAGCACCGGGTTGTTGTGGCCGTAGTTGAGGGCGCCGGCACCGGCGAAGAAATCGAGGTATTCGCGTCCGTTTTCGTCACGAATCCAGGATCCGGATGCGCTGGTGAACACCGCAGGCCAGTCACGGCAGTAGCTGCGGACCTCGGACTCGAGGGTTTCGAAAATGCTTGCTTCGTTGATATTCATATCTTCTTTGTTCCTCCGGGGCATGCTGTATGCCGAGCGCGAAATGCGCTAGGCGCCGATCGTGTAAAGATCTTCGGCTTCGTGTCCATCGGGAAAATCTTTGGGCGAGAACAAGTTCTGCCTGGTTATCGGTACTTCGCGTCGACGTGCGAGCGCGGTGAAGAGTGCGATCGAAGCCTCGTTGTCGGGGCTGATCGTCGTCTCCAGATGTGTAACACCCAGTGGGGCAGTGCGATCCATCAAGTCGGACAGCATGCGAGCAGCAATTGCCTTGCCGCGCTGGTCCTCGTCGACCGCGACTTGCCACACGAACAGGGTTTCCTGCGCGCTGGGACGGGTATAACCGGAAACGAATCCGACTACGCGGCCGTCTACCTCTGCGACGATGGACGTCGCGCTGAAATCCCTGCACCACAACAGGTATGCATAACTCGAATTGAGGTCGAGCACCTTCGAATCACGTGCGATCTCCCAGAGCCGGACTCCGTCATCGATCTGTGGGCTTCTGAACAACACCGCGTCCGGCGCGGTGGTCGGGATAGCTCTCGTATCAACAGGCTTCATCGGTCATCTGAACGTAACAATCATTGCTGTCGAAGTCATGCAGATGTCCGTTTCGGGCCGTGCGGAACCCGTTGCGCCCCAGGTGAGGACATGAATGTGATCGTGCTCACATTATGTAACTTTTGGTGTTGTCCGAGCGACTATTTCGGGCCAAAACTCGCTATTTGGGGCTCGCGAGCGCCAATGGGAGGACCGAATGCGCACCCGCCTGCCGAAGTGCGCGTGCGGCCATCGTGAAAGTCCAACCGGTGTCGGCGATTGCGTCGACAAGAAGTATCGGTCCCTGATGGATACTCATGTCCGGGACTTCCCAAACATCGACCAGTCCGGACACGCGATAGGCGGAGTTCGCTGCCGACACCGGAGGGTGGTCGGGTCGCAAGCGAAGGGTGCCCAGGTCGGTCAATCGCCCGACCTCGGCCAGCTTGGCAGCCAGGCTCGACACCAGCAACGGATGCGTCGTGGATTCGAGGGCCATGACACCGGTGGGGCGCTCGGCCCAATTCCAGGCGGCCAGAACGCTGATACACGCGCTGACCACCGCATCGGGTACCTCGGCGTCGGGTCCGTCGAAAAGCGCGCGGAGACGTTGGCCCCAGCCCAGGTCCGACATCCGTCCGAGAATGCGCCCGGTTTCCGGTCCCTCGGTGATCTTCCCGGACAGCTTGACGCCCAGCTTGCTCAGGCCGGTCGGCCACATCTTGCGCGGCTCCAGGTCGAATCCGGGGCGCTGCAAGCGCGCCCGAGTCTCGTCGAGGGCGGTGGTGTCGACAGTGGTGTCGTAGCGATTGCCGGTGCAGTTGTCACAGCGTCCACACTGTGAGTTCTCCGATGTCAGACCAGGATCGTCGAGTTGTTCACGCAGGAAGGTCATTCGGCACGTGGTGATGCTCTGGTACTCGACCATTGCAGCCTGCTCGGCCTGGCGAGCGTCGTCGAGTCGACCGTAGCGCTCGGCGTCGTACACCCAAGGTTCCCCGGTGCTGATCCAACCGCCCTTGACTCGTTTGACCGCGCCGTCGACGTCGAGAACTTTGAGGACCATTTCGAGACGGGTGCGATTGAGCTCCACCAGCGGTTCGAGTGCCGGTGTCGACGTGGCCTTTTCGGTGTCGAGGTGCTCGATGACGCTGCGGACCAGATGCTCGCGGGGGAAGGCGACCGAGGCGAAGTAGCTCCAGATCTGCTTGTCCTCGGCGCCCGGCAGCAGGATCACGTCGGCCCTGTCGGTGGAACGCCCGGCGCGGCCCACCTGCTGGTAGTACGAGATAGGTGACGACGGTGCGCCGAGGTGGACGACGAACCCGAGATCAGGCTTGTCGAAGCCCATCCCGAGGGCCGAGGTGGCCACCAGAGCCTTGACGCGATTGCCCAACAGGTCCTGCTCGAGGGATTCACGTTCGGTGGGATCGGTCTGGCCCGTGTAGGCGGCGACGGTATGACCGCGCTCGGAGAGCAGGCTTGCGAGGTCGCGAGCGGCCGAAACCGTCAGCGTGTAGATGATGCCCGATCCCGGCAGCGTCTCGAGCATGTCGGCGAGCCAGGCAGCGCGCGCCGTCGCCTCGGGAATGTGAACCACGGAAAGGTGAAGTGACTCGCGCTCGAGCCCGCCACGAAGTACGAGCGTTTCCTCGCCGCCGACGCCGAGTTGGGCGGACACGTCCTCGACGACGCGGTTGTTGGCCGTAGCCGTGGTCGCGAGGACGGGAATGCCCTCGCCGAGTTCGGCGATCAAAGTCCTGATACGCCGATAGTCGGGACGGAAGTCGTGTCCCCAGTCGGAAACACAGTGAGCCTCGTCGACCACTACCAAGCCGGCATCAGCTGCCAGGGACGGGAGAACCTGATCGCGGAAGTCGGGGTTGTTCAGGCGCTCGGGGCTGACCAGAAGTACGTCGAGATCATTGGCTGCGACGCGGGCGTGGATGTCGTCCCACTCTGTGACATTGCCCGAGTTGATGGTCGCGGCTCGCACCCCGGCACGCTCGGCAGAACTGACCTGGTTTCTCATCAGGGCCAACAAGGGCGAGACGATGACCGTCGGGCCGTGACCTGTTGCCCGGAGCAGCTTCGCCGAGATGAAGTAGACCGCAGACTTGCCCCAGCCGGTCCGCTGGACGACGAGGGCACGCTTGCGTTGCACCACCAGCGCCTCGATGGCCGTCCACTGGTCCTCGCGTAGGCGGGCATCCGGCCCCGCGAGTTCACGGAGCAGTCGCTCGGCTTCGTCGCGCATGGCTGGGGCAGTGGCGGTGGTCATGGAACCCATGGTGCACGACCCTGCCGACACGTGCGGGCTTCAGGCCTTGGCAACAGGTTCCTGCAGCTCGGTGACCCAGCCGTCGACGTCCTCCGGGCACGCCAGCGTGACCTCCCGGCTGGGGCCGGCATTGCGGTATCCCGCTGCGTCGATCCACTGAGCCAAGGCTTGATAGGCGGGCAGGCAGTTGTCCATCGACCCCTTGTGCAGCAGCGAGGCCACCTGAGCTTCGGCCTGCAGTTCGACGACCGCGAACTCGTAGTCGCCCTCGGGATCCGCATCGACCGGTAGTGCGGCATGCACGACGACGTTTTCGTCGTCACCGGCATCCTCGTAGTACGCGAGCGCAGGTCCGATCGCGGCGATACCGGCACGATCCAAACCGGTGCACAGGCGCTCGTACAGCCCGCGAACCACCGGACCGATCGACGACGGATCCATCGTCTTGGCGGTACCGGTCAACTCCGCGACCCGCAGCGCCGGAACGGACTTGATCACAACCTCGTATGCGGACATCTGTCCCTCACTTTCGATGATGCGTAGGCGCGCCTGTACATGCGCCAGTCGCGCGGTGTCTTCCTGGATTCGGGTCTCGAGTTCTGCTCGGCGAAGCGTGAGCATCCCGCGGATTTCGTCGACGGTGACTGCCGACTCCACCACCTGCTGGACCTGGGCCAGGGTCAGGCCCAACTCCTTGAGTGCGACGATGCGGTTGAGCAGCGCCAACTGGCCCGCGGTGTACGAGCGGTACCCGGTGGATGCGTCGACCCTCGCGGGCGCGAGCAGGCCGATGGCGTCGTAGTGGCGGAGCATGCGCACGGACACGCGACCTGCTCTCGCGAAGTCTCCGATGCTCAACATGGTTACTTGCCCCGTTTCTCCCTCACGAACCCGACACCTACAGGTTTACGACCTCACACGGTGTCAGAGTCAAGCCTGACGCTTCAGCACTTTCTCGATCGCAGCGCGAGTGGGTGACGACACCGAAGCGCCGCGGACCGTCGTCGCCAGACTTCCCGCCGTGGCAGCGAACTGCAGGGCGCGGTCCTGGCCCTGTACCCACTCCACGGCGAAGGCGCCGGTGAAAGCATCGCCTGCGCCAGTTGTATCCACGGGTGTCACGGCCGGGGAGTCGGCGTGGATTGTCTCCTCGCCCGACCGGAGATCCGCGCCGCCGGCCCCGAGCGTCGTGACGAGGTATCGGACGCGACCGGTGACCGCGGCCAACTGCTCCGACTCGGTCTGGTTGACGATCAAGATGTCGACTGCATCGATCAGTGGATCCGGAAGTTCTTGCACAGGAGACGGATTGAGGATGACCGTCGTCCCGTTAGCATGTGCGTGCTCGGCTGCTGCTGTAACTGTCTCGACCGGGATTTCGAGTTGGCACAATAGAACGTCGGCGTGTGCGATCGCGTCGAGGTCTGCGTCTGACAACGAGGTGACCGAGGAATTGGCGCCCGGGACTACGATGATGTTGTTCTCCGCGTCTTCGCTCACGGTGATGGCCGCGACGCCACTCGGGCCGTCGACACTACGTAGGAGTGCGGTGTCGACCCCGGCGTCTTGCAGGGTCTCGCGCAATTGGGTCCCGAAACCGTCGTCGCCGACCGCGCCGATGAAGGACACGTCCCCACCGGCCTTCGCGGCGGCGATGGCCTGGTTACTGCCCTTACCTCCGGCCGCGGTGGCAAAGGCAGTGCCGAGCAGCGTTTCTCCCGGAGCGGGGAATCTGGACACTGACGTGGTCAGATCCATGTTGATACTGCCGACGACGACGATTCGAGGCGTGCTCATACCTCGAGGTTATCGGCCTTCATTCTCTTTCGACGAACCTTGCGGATGATCCGGCGTGCTTCCTCGTCGGTGGCGACGGAGGGCGGAGAGCCGTCGAGTGGCTTGCGTGCGGTCTCGGGGATCATCAGGACTGCGATACCGCCGATCACGGCGGCGATCATCATGTACATCGGTGCGACCAAGTTGCTGCCCGTTGCACTTTCGAGGGCGGTGAGCACCAGGGGAGTGGTCCCGCCGAAGATGGAGACCGCGAGGTTGTATCCGATTGCCAAGCCGCCGTACCTGATTCCGGTCGGAAAGAGTGCGGGAAGCACGGACGGGAACACTCCGACGAACAGCAGGAGCAAGCCGCCGAGAATGGCGAGTCCCAAAAAGACCGTCACGTAGTTGCCGATGCCGATCAACAGGTAGGCAGGCAGGGACAGGACGAAGAATCCGATGAAACCGCTGAGCAGCAAGGGTTTACGCCCGACGCGGTCCGAGAACTTTCCGACGTAGCTGATTCCCATCATCATCACGATCATGACGATGATCATCAGAACGAGTCCGTGGGATTCGTCGTAACCCAACGTGTTGGTCAGATACGTCGGCATGTAGCTGAGCAGCCCGTAGTGAGCGATGTTGTACGTGGCCACCAGGACGATGCACAGAACAAGCGGACGCCAGTTGTCGACGAGAGTTTCGCGTAGTTTCTTGCCGGTGGATTCGTCTGCGAGGGAACGCTCTTCGGCCTGCTCCATCATCTGGAATGCGGGAGTTTCCTCCAAACGTAGACGGAGGTACAGGCCGATGAGACCCAGCGGTCCGGCAATGAGGAAGGGGATGCGCCAGCCCCACTGGAGGAGGTCCTCGGCGCTGACGACGGTCTGGATGATCGTCACGATGCCCGCTGCCGCCACATATCCTGCCAGAGTCCCGAATTCGAGGAAGCTGGCGAAGAAACCGCGCCGCTTGTCCGGCGCGTATTCGGCAACGAACGTACTGGCCCCGCCGTATTCGCCGCCCGTGGAAAAGCCCTGCAACAGGCGTAGGAGTACCAGCAGGATCGGGGCGGCGATACCGATGGACTCGTAGCTCGGGATGAGGCCGATGGCGAAGGTACTGCCGGCCATCAGAATGATGGTGGTGGCAAGGACTTTCTTGCGTCCGATGCGGTCACCGAGTGGACCGAAGAACAATCCGCCGAGAGGGCGGACGATGAAGGCTGCTGCAAAAATTGCAAACGTCGAGAGGAGTTGAGCGCTGCCGCTCGCGTCCGGGAAGAACACTTTTCCGATAGTGGTAGCTAGATATGCGTAAACGCCGAAATCGAACCACTCCATGGCATTTCCGAGCATCGTTGCCTTGACAGCGCGCTTGACGGACGCATTGTCGGTGACGCAGACATCGGGTGATTCGGCCACTTCGAGAGCGCTGATCGAGTTCTCTGGTGTAGTCATGACATGCGCTCCCCAGCGCAATCATCGAACCGAGCGGGGCACGTACCTGATGCACGCATCTTTTCGTTGCCCACTCGCCGATGAGCCGGTCGGGAAATCGAGCGTCCGCGTGCCCTGTGGCTCGTTGCGACCCCCGTCGCACGGCTCTGGCCTGCGGCAGTGTCCGGAGCCCACAGGGCTCCGGACTACCGGCAAGTAAGACGCTTACGCTATCAAAGTTGGGCGCGGGAGCCGATTTTCGGGCTAGAAGGCGCGGGCGTACTGCGACGGGATATGCGGTCCTACCTCGGCGTTCAGTTCACGGGCCGCCCGGCGCGCCCAGTAGGGATCACGCAACAGTTCGCGGCCGAGGAGCACCGCCACTGCGCTTCCGTCTTCGACGATCTTCTCGGCCTGTTCGGGTTCGGTGATGAGGCCGACGGCGGCGGCCGGTAGCAGGCTCTCGTTCTGCAGGCGACGGGCGAACGGAACCTGGTATCCCGGTTCCACCGGAATCTGTGCCGCCGGTGAATTGCCGCCAGTGGAGACGTCGACGAGATCGACCCCGTAATCGGAGAGGATGTTGGCCAGGGCAACGGTCTGATCCGCGGTCCAGCTGTCGACCTCGAGCCCACGCTCTTCCGTCAGCCAATCGGTCGCCGAGACCCGGACGAAGAGCGGTAGCTCGGCCGGCCACACCTCGCGGACTGCTGTCAGGATTTCGAGGAGCAATCGAATGCGGTTCTCGAAGCTGCCTCCGTAGCGGTCCGTTCGCTTGTTGCTCTCGGGGGAGAGGAACTGATGGATCAGGTATCCGTGGGCCGCGTGAATTTCCACGACCTTGAATTCGGCCTTCAATGCGCGGGTAGCCGCCGCTGCGAAGTCCGCGACGACCTTCTCGATGCCCTCCGTGGTGAGCTCTACCGGATCGGCAAGGTGACCGAACGGAACCGCGCTCGGGGCAACCGTCTGCCACGAGAGTCGGTCGTCGGCGGGCAGGCTCTTGCCGCCGCGCCACGGAACCTGCGTCGACGCTTTTCGTCCGGCGTGCGCCAACTGGATTCCGGGCACTGCGCCGAAGTACGCGAGTTGCGCGTTGATCTCGGCGAAGGCTTGCGCCTGCGTGTCGTTCCAGATCCCCAGATCAGCTGCCGATATCCGGCCTTCGGGACTGACGGCCGTCGCCTCGGTGAGAATCAGGCCGGTGCCGCCGATTGCACGGCTCACCAGATGCGTGCGATGCCACTCGTTGGGCACTCCGACCTGGTCGCCGATGACGTCGGCCGAGTACTGGCACATCGGTGCCATCCAGACGCGGTTCGGGATGGTGACGCCACGCAGGGTCAAAGGCTCGAACAACACACTCACGGATGGCTCCTGACTCGAAGAAGAAGGTCGGTGGGTGCAACAGCGCCGCGCGTCGGAATTGTTCCCCGGCGGTCCGCCGAAATGTTCGCAGGCGGTCCGCCGGAATGGTCCCGGGTGGTCACAGCCTCGTTCCGCCGAGCAGGCCGCGGAGGTGGGTGGTTAATGTGTATTCATGACCGCTGTGACTTCCAACGCAGAAACCGTCGACTCGAACGCGTCCGACACCAAGTCCGTCGTGCACGACGCCGCACGCCGAGCCCGTAAGGCTTCGCGTGTCCTGGCTTTGCTGACCACGGCGCAGAAGGATGCTGCGCTCCACGCCGCAGCCGACGCGGTACTCGCGGCAAGCGATCGGATTCTCGCGGCCAACGCTCTCGATATCGACACCGCGAAGGCGGGCGGCACCGAGGAATCGCTGCTCGACCGTCTTCGTCTGACGGCTGACCGGATCGAGGGCATCGCGTCGGGTTTGCGTCAGGTTGCCGGACTACCCGATCCGATCGGTGAAGTTCTTCGCGGCTCCACTCTGCCGAACGGTTTGGAGCTACGCCAGCAGCGCGTTCCGCTCGGTGTCGTCGGCATGGTCTACGAGGCTCGCCCCAATGTTACCGTCGACGCTTTCGGGCTGACTCTCAAGTCGGGAAATGCTGCGCTGCTTCGTGGTTCGTCCTCGGCAGTCAAGTCCAACGAAGCGTTGGTGGCGGCGCTACGCGCGTCGTTGGTTGCTCAGGGGCTCCCCGAGGACTCCGTTCAACTTCTGCCGAGTGCGGATCGGTCGACGGTCACGCACCTCATCCAGGCCCGCGGCCTCGTCGACGTCGTCATCCCGCGCGGTGGCGCCGGCCTGATCAGCGCCGTCGTGCGTGATGCCACCGTGCCCACCATCGAGACCGGTGTCGGTAACTGCCACGTCTATGTTCACTCGGCCGCCGATCTACTGATGGCCGAGAAGATTCTTCTCAACTCCAAAACCCGTCGGCCCAGTGTCTGCAATACAGCCGAAACCGTCCTGGTCGACGCCGCCATCGCCGAGACGGCCGTGCCGAAGTTGCTTCAAGCGCTTCAGATGCACGACGTCGTCGTGCACGGCGATCTGCCGGGACTCGTCCCGGCCACCGAGGACGACTGGTCGAAGGAGTACCTCACGCTCGACGTCGCGCTCAAGGTCGTCGAGAACCTGGACGCTGCGGTCGAGCACATCGACCAATACGGGACCGGCCACACCGAAGCCATCGTGACTTCCGATCTCTCGGCTGCCCGTGAGTTCACCGCTCGCGTCGACGCCGCGGCAGTGATGGTCAATGCGTCGACTGCCTTCACCGACGGTGAGCAGTTCGGATTCGGCGCCGAGATCGGCATCTCCACCCAGAAACTGCATGCGCGTGGCCCCATGGGGCTACCGGAACTGACGTCCACCAAGTGGATCGTCTGGGGCGACGGGCACACCCGACCCGCCTGAAAAGTTCACCAGACTTGCCCCACCCTTTTTAGGAGTTAACCGTGGACCGAGCTCTTCCCGATACAACACCGTTCTTCTCGAGCGTCGACGACGTGATCGAGCGTTTGGCCGAGACGGGTTACCTGTCCGACAAGGGCACTGCAACGGCAGTGTTCCTTGCCGACCGACTGGGCAAGCCCCTGCTCATCGAGGGACCGGCCGGTGTCGGTAAGACGGAACTCGCCCGCGCAGTCGCCCAGACCACGGGCGCAGAACTGGTGCGTCTGCAGTGCTACGAGGGCGTCGACGAGGCTCGTGCGCTGTACGAGTGGAATCACGCGAAGCAGATTCTTCGGATTCAGTCGGGCGGGGCGAGCGGAGCGAGGGGTGATGTCGCGGTCGACCACAGCTGGGACTCGACGAAGGCGGATGTCTTCTCGGAGGAGTTCCTGCTCGCACGTCCACTGCTCAAGGCCATTCGCCGCGAGGACCCGACGGTGCTGTTGATCGACGAGACGGACAAGGCAGACGTCGAGATCGAAGGTCTGCTCCTCGAAGTGCTCAGCGACTTCGCGGTCACGATCCCCGAGCTCGGAACGATCACCGCCACCCGCAAGCCGTTCACGGTGCTGACGTCCAACGCCACGCGCGAACTCTCGGAGGCTCTTAAGCGTCGTTGCCTCTTCCTGCATCTCGATTTCCCGGACGCCGACCTCGAGCGTCGCATCCTCGCAAGCCGGGTGCCGGAGCTTCCTGAAGCGATTGCCGAGCAGCTGGTCAACACCATTCGTGTTCTTCGCGGAATGCAGCTCAAGAAGGTTCCGTCGGTGTCCGAAACCATCGACTGGGGACGCACCCTTCTCGCTCTGGGCATGGACACGCTCGACGACGACGCCGTACGCGCCACGCTCGGTGTCATCCTCAAGCACCAGTCCGATCAGGTGCGCGCCGCCGCTGAACTTCGGCTGAACTGAGGTCTGTCATGGCTCCCGCAGGATCGACGTCGCCGCTCTCACCCGGCGGCCTGGCAGCGCCGCACGGGATTCCCGGTCACCTCGTCGATTTTGTCGAGGCTCTGCGACGACGCGGAATCATGGTCGGCCCGTCCGAGACCGTCGACGCCGGTCAGGTCATGTCGGTTCTCGACCTGCTCGATCGTGAAGCGCTTCGTGAAGGGCTGGCATGCTCGCTCCTGCGTCGACCTACCCACCGGGCGACGTTCGACGCCGTCTTCGACCTGTGGTTCCCCAAGGCGATCGGTGACCGTGCGGTCGGCGACGTCGACGTCACACTGCCGCGCAAGCCAGACGGCTCGATCGACCTACAGGCATTGCGTGAGCTGATCGCCGAACTGCTGACAGACGGCAGCGACGAGGCGATGGAGATGACCGAACTCCTGACCGCCGCGATGGTCGAGGAACTCGGGCAGTACCAGTCGAGTAACGGCCCGTCGTTCTCCGCCTATCAGGCGCTGCGCGACGTCGCCCCGGAGACGTTGCTCAACAAGATCCTGCAAGGTCTACTCGGCAACCAGGAAGGCGCCGGGTCCGAGGGCAAGGACAATTCCGACTATCAGTCCGAGGTCGCCAAGCGCACGGCAGCGCAGCGCATCGCGGACTTCCGCAAGATGGTCGAGAAGGAAACGCGTCGACGCACCGCCGAGAATTTGGGTAAGGAACGCGTCGCCACGTACGGCGTTCCGAAACTCGCCGAGGAAGTCGACTTCCTGCGGGCCTCCGACGCCGAACTCACCACACTGAAGAAGAACGTCGCACCCCTCGCTCGTCTGTTGGCCAGCCGTCTCGCGGTGCGTCGTAGCCGCTCCCGCTCGGGTTCGATCGACCTGCGTCGCACGTTGCGCAAGTCCATGTCGACGGGCGGAGTGCCGATCGATCTGGTGCAGCGCAAGCCGAAGCGAGCGCGGCCGGAACTTGTGGTGATGTGTGACGTGTCGGGTTCGGTAGCGGGGTTCAGCCATTTCACCCTGCTCCTCGTCAACGCGTTGCGCGAGCAGTTCTCACGAGTGAGGGTGTTCGCGTTCATCGACACGACCGACGAGGTCACGCGGTTCTTCGACTCGAACGCAGACCTCGGGTCCGCGATGTCACGGATGGTGCGTGAAGCCGAACTGATCACCTACGACGGCCACTCCGACTACGGGCACGCCTTCGGGGTCTTCCAGGAGAAGTTCGCGCAGTCGATCACCAGTCGCACGTCGCTGCTGGTACTCGGCGACGGTCGCAACAACTACCGCGATCCCAACCTCCAGTCGCTGTCGCAGATGGTTGCGGTTGCCAAGCACGCACACTGGCTCAACCCTGAGCCGAAGGGGCAATGGGGAACGGGTGACTCCGCGGCGAAGGTGTACAACGAGGTCATCAGCATGCACGAGTGCCGCTCGGCCCAGCAGCTTGCCGACGTCGTGTCCCGTCTGCTGCCGGTCTGACCCGTAAGCTCGACACTCGTGCAGAAGGGACTATCGGTGGAACGTGCTCGACGCCTCGGAGTGATGGGTGGCACCTTCGACCCCATTCACCATGGCCACCTCGTTGCGGCCAGTGAGGTCGCCGACCGGTTCGGACTCGACGAAGTGATCTTCGTCCCCACCGGGCGGCCCTGGCAGAAGCAGGGGAAGGGCGTCAGTCCTGCCGAGGACCGGTACCTCATGACGGTCATCGCCACCGCCTCCAACCCGCGGTTTTCCGTCTCTCGGGTCGACGTCGACCGTGAAAAAGTGACGTACACCGTGGACACACTGCGAGACCTCCGGGCCTACCATCCCGACGCCGAACTCTTCTTCATCACCGGTGCCGATGCGCTGGCCAGCATCCTTTCCTGGCAAGATTGGGAAGAGTTGTTCGCATTGGCGAAGTTCGTCGGGGTATCGCGACCGGGTTTCGATCTCAATGCAGAGCACCTGGCCGGTCACCTCGACACCATGCCCGCCGACGCGGTCACGTTGATAGAGATTCCGGCACTTGCCATTTCGTCGACCGAATGTCGTCGTCGGGCAAGTGAAGACCGCCCTGTCTGGTACCTGGTGCCGGATGGAGTGGTGCAGTACATCTCGAAGCGGAACCTGTATCGACCTGTCGACGCGGAGCGCCGCGACGGAGCTACAACGATGTCGGAGCCCGCACCGGGGAAGTCGGAAGCCGTCCCGGGCGCCGAATCGAGCTAGCCGAGAACAACAAGTACTTTCTGAAGACGAAACTGGAGAACATCGAGTGAGTGCAAACACCGAAGCCATCGACATGGCACGCATCGCGGCCTTGGCAGCCGACGAGAAGCTGGCCACCGAAGTGGTGGTGCTCGATGTGTCCGAACAGTTGGTCATCACGGACTGCTTCGTGATCGCATCTGCGACCAACGAGCGTCAGGTCAACTCGATTGTCGAGAACATCGAAGACCGCCTCCGCGAAGCGGGACACAAGCCGGTCCGCCGTGAAGGCACCCGCGAGGGCCGCTGGGCACTGCTCGACTACGCCGACATCGTCGTCCACGTCCAGCATGACGAGGAGCGCAACTTCTACGCTCTCGATCGTCTGTGGAAGGACTGCCCGACGGTCGAGGTCGAAGGCCTCGGACAGAACCGTCCCGGCCCCGCCGATGCCAACACGGTGTTCGAGACCGACACGGTTTCCGAGCCGGACGCGCAGGATCCCTCGCTGTGACTTCGTCGGCGCCCAGTGCGGCGTCGAACCCTGTCCGCCGGCTCATCCTGCTGCGTCACGGACAGACCGAATACAACGCCGACTCTCGGATGCAGGGGCAACTCGACACCGACCTGTCGGAGTTGGGACGTACGCAGGCCAAGAGTGCAGGTCCGGTGATCGCCGATCGCAGACCGTTGACGATCGTGTCCTCGGATCTGCGGCGCGCGTATTTCACGGCAGTCGCTGTCGGTGACGCCGCCGGACTTCCGGTCCTCACCGACACGCGTCTGCGTGAGACACACCTGGGTGAATGGCAAGGCCTGACTCATCATGACGTCGACGAGCGCACTCCCGGTGTGCGATCTGCCTGGCGAGCGGATGCCACGTTGGCGCCGCCCGGCGGCGAAAGCCGAATCGACGTCGCGAATCGCAGCCTCCCCGTAGTTCACGAATTGCTCGACACGCACCCGGACTGGGCCGAGCGGCCCGTAGTTCTGGTGGCGCACGGAGGCTTGATCGCGGCACTGACAGCGGCATTGCTCGACCTACCCGTCGATCGCTGGGCCGTCCTCGGCGGATTGGGAAACACCAGTTGGGTGCAACTCAGCGGACACGGCGACGTCAAGTCGATCGAGTGGCGACTCGACGTATGGAATGCTTCTGCGAGTGTCGCAAATGACGTCCTCTGAAAGTGCCGACGGGCAGCGCCCCGTCCTCCTCGTGCTCGCGGATTCGCTGTCGTATTTCGGCCCCAAAGGCGGCCTCGCGGCAGATCATCCACGCATCTGGCCCAACGTCGTGGCCGACGAACTCGGCTGGGACGTCGAGTTGGTCGCCCGTATCGGCTGGACGTGCCGCGACGCGTGGTGGGCACTGACTCAGGATCCTCGTGTGTGGGCGGCGGTGCCGCGGGCCGGCGCCGTCGTGTTCGCGGTCGGCGGTATGGACTCGCTACCGTCCCCATTGCCTACCGCGCTCCGCGAGACCATCCGCTACGTTCGTCCTCCGGCGCTTCGACGCGTGGTGCGCGAGGGTTATCAGTGGCTGCAGCCGCGGCTTGCACCTCTGGGCCGCCCGGTCGCACTTCCGCCCAAGCTGAGCGTCGAGTATTTGGAAAGCTCGCGAAATGCGTTGGAGTACATGCGGCCGGAACTGCCGATGATCGCGACCCTGCCGTCGGTGCACCGCAGCGATGCCTACGCGAGCGTGCACGCCGGACGACCTGCCGCGGTGTCCGCGATCACCGAGTGGGCTACGGAGAAAGACGTTCCCGTAGTCGATCTCGCGGATGCAGTGCGTGACAACGTCTTTTCCGAGAACGGCAACCCCGACGGTATTCACTGGGGTTGGGACGGTCATGTCGGTGTAGCCCGCGCGATGATCGCTGCGATTCGCGGGGTGGAGTCGAAGAAAGTGGTTTCGCCGCAACTGGTATCACCGCCGAGCGAAGTCGGGTAGCAGAATGCCGGTCGTCGTCGTCACGGATTCCTCCGCCTGCATCCCGCAGGAGTCGGCCGACGCATGTGGGATTCAGGTGGTTCCGCTCCATGTGCTCCGTGACGGCTGCGACTTGCGTGAGGGTGTCGACGCAATGCCGAGCGACCTGTCAGGAGTGACAACGGCCGGAGCGTCGCCCGCCGAGTTGTCCGAAGCGTATGCACGCGCCCTGGACATGAGCGACGGTGACGGCGTTCTCGCCGTGCACATTTCACGGCAACTCTCGGGAACGTGGGAAGCCGGACGAGTCGCAGCCCAGGAGTTCGGTGGCGCCGTCCGGATCGTCGATTCGCAGTCGGCCGGAATGGGTTTGGGCTATCCCGCTCTCGAAGCTGCGCGCTTGGCCGAGAAGGGTGCGTCACTCGAAGAGGCGTACGGCCGGGCGGTCGACGTCGCGAGTCGTGGGCGCTGCTACATCGTCGTCGACAAACTTGATCAATTGCGTCGGGGCGGACGAATCGGAACCGCAGCCGCGTTGTTGGGTACTGCATTGGCGATGAAGCCGATCCTGCATCTGGTGGACGGCAAGCTCGTGCTCGGTGAAAAAACCCGTACGACCACCAAAGCGCTTGCACGCTTGGTGGATTCGGCAGTCGAGCGCGCCGGTCTCGGCCGCGTGGCGATAGCCGTGCATCACATGCGAGCGCGAGAGCGTGCCGACGCGATAGCGGAACAGTTGGCCGAGCGCATTCCCGATGTGGCGGAATCCGTGGTCACCGACTTCAGCGCGGTTATCGGAGCGCACGTCGGTGTCGGCGCGATCGGTGTTGTGGTGTGCCCGCTGCCGGAGATCGACACGAGCGCCTGACCGTTCCTCCACAATCCGCGAGTTCTCCACAGACTGAAATTGTTCGTCTTCGGCGGCATGGTCTCTCGTTAGCGTCCAGTCATGAGGATCAGCGAGGAGCGCGAGCGGGCGCGTGATCGCCTCGCGGCGATGGACGGGAACTACCGGCAGCGACAGGCCGTCGACGACTTCGAGGATTCAGCGTCTTTCGAGAGGTCCCCGCAGCCATTCGAGAGGTCCCCCGAGTGGCTTCAGGACTTCGACGAAGACGAATACGAGGCTCAACCCGACTCGTCACGGTTCGATCGGCTGCCCGAGCGCTGGCGCGGTACGCGTTGGCGCCCGAGCCGATCGGCGACCTGGGTGTTGGCGATTGTTGCAGTTCTGGCCACCGCAATCGGCTTTTTCACGGCGTGGTGGGATTCTCCGAGTTTGCAGGCGGTCCCACCGTTGCCCTCGCCCCAGAATGTCACGGAGCAGAATGTCACTGCCGACGATGGTGAATCAGTCAGTCCCGTACCGACCGGCGTCGTAGCGGAGCAGCCGCCTGAGGCTTTGGTGGTCAGTGTCGTCGGACTCGTGCGCACGCCTGGGCTTGTCAACCTTCATTCGGGCTCGCGCATCGCCGACGCGCTCGCTGCGGCAGGTGGAGTGCTCGAGGGCGCCGAGACGGTGGGCCTGAATCTGGCACAGAAGCTTGCCGATGGTGATCAGATCGTGGTGGGGGCCGCCGATCAGTCCGGTGGTGTTTCAGCGAGTTCGAGTACCACTGCGGGAGTGACCGGCCCCGCCGCTGCGGGGGAATCCGGCGGGGCTGGTCTGGTGAACCTCAACACCGCTACCGAGGCCGAACTGGACGACCTTCCCGGGGTAGGGCCGGTAACGGCTGCGGCGATCATCTCCTGGCGAACTTCCAACGGAAAATTCACGGACATCGAACAATTGGGGGAAGTCGACGGGATCGGCCCGGCAAGGTTGGCCAAACTGCGAGTGCTGGTATCGGTGTGAACGAACCGGAAGCCTCGCCGGTCCTCGACGCTCGACTGCTTCTGTCGGCCGTCGCAGTGTGGGGGAGCAGTGCGGTGGGGATCCTGTTCGGCGCGGTCGCCGCGTGGGTACTGGCGGTGGCATGCGCTATTCCAGCGGCAATCCTCACTTACGTGGTTGTACGCCGGACATCTGCGGCGTGGGCACGAATCATGTTGGTTGCATTGCTGTTCGGTGCCGGGTGTAGTGCCGTCAGCGCGTGGCGGGCGACCGAGGTCGAGGGGCACCCACTGACCGGGGCTGCCCTCGATGGATCGTGGGTGAGTGTCGAAGTGGAACCCGCGGAGGATCCGCACGCGGTCTCCGGCGCGGCGGGTCAAGGTCAGGTTTTCTTCAGGGCAACCGTCAATTCGGTGACTTCCCAGAATCACAGGTACTCCGGAGGCGGCCTGGTCACGATCCGGGCGCCCAGTTCGTCGTGGCTCGAAGTTGTTCCAGGGCAGAGCCTCACGGTTCGCGGCCGGGCGAGTCAGCCATGGCGTAGCGATTCCACACTCGCGGTGATCACGTCCGAAGGCCCTCCCGTCGCGGTGGGAGAAGTGCCCTGGTATCAGCGATGGGCGAGTGTGGTGCGTACTCGTTTCGCCGCTGCGTGCTCGGCTGCGCTCCCGCCGGATCAGGCAGGTCTGTTGCCTGGCCTCGTCGTCGGAGACACATCGGCGTTGTCGCCGGTGGTGAAGGACAACTTCACCGTTGCCGGGCTTTCCCATCTCACCGCGGTGTCCGGCGCCAATATCAGCATTCTGCTCGGGGCGGTTCTGCTGCTGGTCAGAGCCGCGGCGCTCAGTCCGCGCGTCGGCGCTGCTTTGGCGCTGGTAGCCCTCATTGCGTTTGTTGTCGTCGCGAGGCCGTCGCCGAGTGTTCTGCGCGCCTCGGTGATGGGCCTGATCGGCCTGCTCAGTCTGGTGACCGGTCGACGCAAACAGGCACTGCCCGCTCTTGCCGCAGCCGTCATCGTTTTGGTTGTCGTGATGCCCGAACTTGCCGTCGACTGGGGGTTTGCGCTGTCGACCACGGCCACGTGCGCGTTGGTAATCATTGCTCCGGTGTGGGTGGACGTGCTTCGTCGACGAGGTTGGCCCCGTTGGTTTTCGGAGATGACAGCTGTCTCAAGTGCTGCGTTTGTCGTGTCTGCGCCACTGGTGGGCGCCATGGCGGGAACCTTCAGTGTGGTTACGATTGCCGCGAACATGGCCGTGGCGCCTGTGATCGGAATCATCACGGTGTTCGGTGCGGTGATTGCCTTGTGTGCGCTGATCTGTCCACCGATCGCGGTGTTCATCACGCCACTGGTCCGGCCGCCGATGGGGTGGCTGCTGTACGTGTCCGAGCGGGCGGCGGCGCTTCCCGGAGCGTCGGTGGCGGTGCCGTCAGGGCTCATCGGTGCTCTGGTCGTCGTGGGCGTCTTACTGGCCGCGGCCCTGACGCTGTGGAATCGGATCTCGAGATGGGTGGTCGGCGTCCTCGTTCTGGGAGTTGTTCTAGCCCTCATCTTTCAGCACGTGTTCGGCGGTGGTCGTATTGCTCCGGGGTGGGTACTGGTGATGTGCGACGTCGGTCAAGGGGACGGTCTTGTGCTCTCGACTGGAGACCGCAGGGTGATCGTCATCGATGTCGGTCCTGATCCCACGTCGATGGATCGTTGCCTGAACATGTTGGACGTCAACGACATTGCGTTGCTGATGATCAGTCATTTTCATGCCGATCACATCGGTGGATTGGAAGCAGTTCTGGGTGGGCGTTCGGTCGCTGCGGTCGGAGTCGGGTCGATGTTGTTGCCGGAGTCAGGTTTTCGGGCGGTAAAGGATGCCGCCGAGTCGCACGGCGTTCCGGTTGTCTCGTTGCGTGCAGGTATGGAGTTGACGTTGGGATCGGTGAACATGGAGGTTCTCGGACCGTTGCTTCCGGCTCCCCGCGATACGGGGGACGCCGCGGACGCCGCCAACGATCAGTCGCTGGTGGTGATGGCACACACGGACGCGGGTCGAATTCTGTTGACGGGCGACGCCGAAGTTGCGGGGGAGGAGGCCATCCTCCGATCGGGAACGGACGTGAAGGCCGATGTGTTGAAGCTGCCCCATCACGGTTCTCGGACCACGTCGTCGGCATTTCTGGAAGCGGTGCGTCCGAGGTTGACGATGATCAGCGTCGGCGACGGCAACAGTTTCGGGCACCCGAATGAGGAGGTTCTCGACGAACTGGTTTCGTTGGGCGGGGCGGTGGTTCGGACCGACGTCGACGGCACCGTCGCTGTGTACGGCGGGGGCGGCGGGTCTGTGTCGATCGTGTCGGTTCCTCGTGGGACCATCTTCGGGTGAGTAATCCGTCTGGAGTCGATCCGCTGCATCTTGTTCTCGGGGACGACGAGTTCCTGATCGACCGCACGGTATCGCAGCTCATCAGAGCCGTCCGCGGTGACCGCGGCCAGGGTATTTCGGATCTCCCGGTGACCAAGATGCGTGCCGGAGACACCAATGCTCCCGAGTTGGCTGAGCTGCTCAGCCCCTCTCTTTTTGCCGAAGACCGTGTGATCGTCCTGGAATCGGCCGCAGAAGCAGGCAAAGATGCCGTAGCTCTTGTTCTCGAGGCGGCGCGTGAGCCGGCAGAAGGCGTCGTTCTGATCGTCGTGCACTCGGGCGGCGGTCGCGCAAAGGCGTTGGCGCCGGCCCTCGAGAAGCTCGGCGCGACGGTTCACAACTGCGGAAAACTGAACAAGAGTCAGCTTGTCGACTTCGTCCGGGGTGAGTTTCGGACCGCCGACGTGAGGGTTGCTCCCGATGCGATCGCCGCGATGATCGAAAGCGTCGGCTCCAACCTTCGCGAACTTGCGTCGGCCTGCTCGCAATTGGCGGCCGATACCGGCGGCAAGATCGACGTGGATGCAGTCCACAAGTACTACTCGGGCAAGGCCGAGGTTTCCGGATTCGATGTGGCCGACAAAGTTATCGTCGGCGATACCCGGGGTGCGCTCGAGGCTCTGCGATGGGCTGACCAGATCGGAACTGCGCACGTTCTGCTCGCTGACGCCCTCGCCGATGCAGTCCACACCATCGCGAAGGTCGGCCCGTTTGCACGGGGCGGTGACCCGTTCCGGTTGGCGTCGGATCTCGGGATGCCGCCGTGGAAGGTCAAGAAGGCGATCAAGGAAGTCGGCGGTTGGGATCCCACGTCGATCGGCGCTGCGATGCAGATCGTCGCCGCTCTCAATGCCGACGTGAAGGGCGCCGCAGTCGACTCGTCCTTCGCCCTGGAGATGGCAGTGCGGAAAGTGTGCGCGTTGCGGAAGAACTGAGGACAACATGGCCGATCGCGCGGCCGGCCAGAAGTAGTCCGACGACAGTGGCGGCCGTGGCCTCGGCCACCCGGTAGTCGAGGCGTTTCACGCAGGCTTGCTCCAACTGGGTGTGCGGAATGGCCTGAGGCCGTGTCGTTGGTTCACCAGTCCTGATGTCGGTCACTCGTAGGGAGTCGTTCGGCGCCGGATTCATCACACTGCCGCAGACAATTGTTTCTTGGCCGATGCTGTCTACCGGCACCTTCACGGTGGTGAGAAGCGCTCGTCCAGTGACGAGAAACGCCAGAATCGCAACGAGTGAACACATCACGCCGAAGAAGATCCAGAATTCGCTCCGTTGCCTGCGCCTCCACCATCCGTAGCTTGCTGCGACTCCGACGACTGCAACCGTCAATGATTCCCACCAACGAGGGATCCCCAGGGCTGCCAATACGCCGAAAGCGACGACCGCCCAGAAGACAGTCGTGAACAACCAGCTACGAGGGCGTTTCCCGTTGACCGCCATCATCAGATGGTCGCAGCCCGATCCACATATTCCGTGCAAGACATGGATGGCGGGTTTTTGCTCTGATCCGATTGAGCACGCAAAATAGCCGCCTGGTCTTTCGACCTGGCGGCTATCGAGACGAACCAGTATGACGGCGAACCGTCACAGTGGAAACGTCAGAGCTTGTTGGCAGCCTGCGAGAGTGCAGACTTCTTGTTGGCAGCCTGGTTGGCGTGAATGACGCCCTTGCTGGCTGCCTTGTCGAGCTTGCGGCTGGTGGAGACGAGGAGCTCGTTGGCCTTGTCCTTGTCACCGGCTGCCGCAGCCTCGCGGAATGAACGGATCGCGGTACGCAGCGAGGACTTCACCGACTGGTTACGGAGTCGGGCCGCCTCGTTGGTACGGATTCGCTTCACCTGGGACTTGATGTTGGCCACGCGTAAAATCCTTGTCGTCTTTAGCTGGTTACGGTCGAGAAAGCTGTGGGCGCACTGATGCACCGACTGGCAAGATTACCAGCCGAGGGCCCAAGAACCCAAACCGTCGCACGTTGCGTCTGTCGAGAAGAGTACACCGAGCGCCCGATTTCTCGCCGCGCTGCCGAATAGCCCCACTTGTAGCAGCATGTTGCCCTATGACGCCGCCGCCTTCGAAAAGTTCGAGTAAAACAGGTTCGACCACCACCCGAGCGCGTCCAGCCGCAGTGTTCGACGGATATTCAGACATCGGTCGCTACGAGTTGGCTTTCGACGAGATGTTCGAGCCCGACGGCTCGGTGCGTGCCCCGTACAAGGGTGTGTACAAAGCCCTGGCGCCGACGAGCAGCGCCGACCTTGCCGCGCGTGCCGACGCACTCGGACGCGCATTCATCGACCAGGGCGTGACGTTCTCGCTGTCCGGGCAGGAGCGACCGTTTCCGTTGGATCTGGTGCCGCGCGTCATCGCCGCGCAGGAGTGGTCGCGGCTGGAAAAGGGCATCAAGCAGCGGGTGAAGGCGCTCGAGTTGTTCCTTGCGGACATTTACGGCGAGCAGCGAATCCTGCGCGATCACGTGTTGCCGCGCCGCCTGGTGACCTCGTGCGAGCACTTCCACCGTGAAGCAGCCGGCATCGTGCCGCCAAACGGTGTGCGAATCCACGTCGCGGGTATCGACCTGGTCCGAGACGAGGCGGGAGAGTTCCGAGTTCTCGAGGACAATCTGCGATCTCCGTCCGGTGTCTCCTATGTGATGGAAAACCGTCGCACCATGACTCGGGTGTTCCCGGATCTGTTCATGTCCCACAAGGTGCGGGCGGTAGGTGATTACGCAACACACCTGCTGAGGGCGCTGCGTGCGGGTGCTGCACTCAACGAAGCGGACCCGACAGTGGTTGTTCTCACACCGGGTATCGCCAATTCCGCCTATTTCGAGCATTCATTGCTCGCTCGTCAGATGGGTGTGGAACTCGTCGAAGGTCGCGACCTGTTCTGCCGCGACAACATGGTGTACATGCGCACGACGGAAGGCGAGCGTCAGGTCGACGTCATCTATCGCCGCATCGACGACGAGTATCTCGACCCGATGCACTTCCGTCCGGATTCGATTCTCGGCGTCGCAGGCCTACTGAATGCGGCGCGAGCGGGCAACGTGGTGATCTCGAGTGCCGTCGGCAACGGAGTCGGTGACGACAAACTCGTCTATACCTATGTTCCGCAGATCATCGACTACTACCTCGGTGAGAAGCCGCTCTTGCAGAACGTCGACACGTTCCGCTGTTGGTTGGACGAGGAGTGCGAGCAAGTCCTCGACCGCGTCGCCGAACTCGTCATCAAGCCGGTGGAAGGGTCCGGCGGCTACGGAATCGTCTTCGGACCGGACGCGAGTCCCAAGGAACTGGCCGCGATCACCCGCAAGATCAAGGCAGACCCGCGCGGGTGGATCGCGCAGCCTCTCGTGCAGTTGTCCACGGTGCCGACCAAGATCGACGACGTTCTCTCGCCGCGCCACGTGGACTTGCGACCCTTTGCCGTCAACGACGGTGAGGACGTGTGGGTGTTGCCCGGCGGCCTGACCCGGGTGGCACTTCCGGAAGGTTCGCTGGTGGTCAACTCGAGCCAGGGCGGCGGAAGCAAGGACACATGGGTGCTCGCCAGCCGCAGCTCGGACGAGGACCCAGAGCTGTCCGGTGAGGAACTGGTGTCCGAGCCCCCGGAATCCGCGGAGCCGGTGCAGGGACCCGAACTGAGCACCTCTCAACAGCAGCAGCAACAACAGTGAACACCTCAGAAGTGCCCAGCTACCAAGAACTATCAGCGAACGGAGCGTGGTGACCGATGCTTGCTCGCAACGCAGAGTCCCTCTACTGGATCGGCCGCTACGTCGAGCGCGCCGACGACACCGCTCGGATCCTCGACGTCGCCGTCCACCAACTGCTCGACGACGCAACCGTCGACCCGGACCGCACGTCGCGTCTGCTCCTGCGTGTCCTCGGCATCGAAGCGCCGGAGGAGAAGCTCGACGTGCGCTCGCTCACCGACCTGGTTGCGTTCAGCCGCAATCAGGTTGGATCGATCGTGGACTCGCTGGCAAGTGCCCGTGAGAATGCTCGCGGAGCACGTGAGGTCACGTCGAGTGAGATGTGGGAGTGCCTGAACACCACGTACAACGGACTGGCGGAGCGTGAACGCGCGTCACGCAGGCTGGGGCCACACGAGTTCTTCCGTTATGTGGAGGAACGCGCAGCGATGTTCGCGGGGCTGGCGGATTCCACACTCAGCCGCGACGACGGTTACCGGTTCCTTCTGCTGGGCAGGTCGATCGAACGTGTCGACATGATTGTGCGGATGCTCCTGGCGCGCGCCGGTGACCGCCCGTCGTCGCCGGCGTGGGTCAGTGTTCTTCGCTCGGCGGGCGCACATGACACGTATCTGCGTACGTATCGCGGAGCGCTCGACGCCAACCGCGTCGTCGAGTTCATCTTGTTGGACAGACTCTTTCCGCGCTCGGTGTTCCATTCGATCAGGCAGGCCGAGAAGTGCCTGCAGGAACTCGACCCGCAGCCGGGCAGCCGCGTCGGAATCCGGGCGGAGGCGCCGCGGCTTCTCGGCCGCGCACGCAGCGAACTGGAGTTTCTGCCGCAGGGCGTGTTGCTCGAAGATCTGCAAGGACGGTTGCTCGGTTGGCAGGAGACCTGTCGCGAACTGGGTGAGGCGATTGCATTGCAGTACTTCCACGCTGCGCCGTGGGTCGCGTGGACGGATGCCGGCGCCGCGTATGCGGAGTCGACGGTGGAGGGAGAGCTGTGAGCTGGCGAATGAGGGTCGTGCACACCACGGGATATGCGTACGACGCCCCGGTGACGTCGTCGTACAACGAAGCGCGATTGACACCCCGCGGCGACACCAGGCAGACGGTGATCCTCACGCGCGTCGAAACCCAGCCGGCAACGCGTTCCTATAGGTACACCGATTACTGGGGCACCGCGGTGACCGCCTTCGACTTGCACGCCCCGCACACGGAGCTGGAAGTGACCGGACTGTCGGTGGTGGAGACGGAACCGTTTGTTCAGCCCGAGGAAACCGTCGACTGGGATGAATTGTCGGGAAACGCGATTAAAGATCGATTCAACGAACAACTGAGTTTCACGAGATATGTTCCGCGTGATCGTAAGCTGGCGACAATTGCCAAGGAATTGCGCAAAGATAAATCACCTGAAGATGCAGTAGTGGCTGCGTCGCAATGGGTTTACGGTGAAATGTCATATGTTCCGGGTACGACCGGAGTGCATACGTCGGCGGTCGAGGCCTGGTCGGCCAGGAAAGGCGTCTGCCAGGATTATGCACATCTGACCTTGGTGTTGCTTCGAACGATGGGCATTCCCTGTCGGTACGTTTCCGGCTATCTCCACCCCAAACGTGATGCGGCAGTCGGGGACACGGTGGTCGGGGAATCGCACGCGTGGATCGAAGCGTGGACCGGCGCGTGGTGGGGATATGACCCGACCAATGCGATAGCTGTGAATGAACAGCATGTCTCGGTCGGAATAGGAAGGGACTATTCGGATGTGCCGCCTTTGAAGGGAATCTTTTCCGGTGGACGCTCCACAGATCTCGAAGTTGTTGTGGAGATCACCAGGCTTGCGTAAAGTCCGGCAAATCTAGGCGCGTGAGCATTACTACCGTTCGATGAGAAGAAGGTGGGAATATGTCTCCAACTGCACAGGAATTGACTGAGATCGAACCGATCTCGGATGTGAAGAAGTATGCGGCCGAAGCGGTGGGGACATTTGTGCTCGTGTTCTCCGCGGTCGGAACTGCCGTCTTCGCAGGTGCGAAAGTCGGCAATCTCGGAGTTGCCTTCGCATTCGGCTTGACCCTGCTGTTCCTCGTATATGCGATCGGACCGATTTCCGGTTGCCACGTCAACCCAGCCGTGACTCTCGGCCAATTCGTGATCGGGCGCATCTCGGCCGTCAATGCGGCGATTTACGTTGTCGCGCAAGTGATCGGCGGCTTGGTCGCCGGCGTCGTGATCTACACGGTGGCCAACAGTCTCCCGGCGTACAACCGGGCCGCAGACGGACTCGGCGCAAACGGTTGGGGCGCACACAGTCCGTCAGCCGAGAAGAATCTTCTCGGACAGGTGGTTTCCGACGGTTACGGCATCGGTGCCGCGATGATCATCGAGATTCTCCTGACCGCTCTGCTCGTGTTCGTCGTTCTCGCGTCGACCGACCAGATCTCCGACGTGCCGCTCGCCGGGGTGTCCATCGGCTTCACCCTGGCCGTCATTCACCTGATCTCGATCCCGATCGACAACACCTCCGTCAACCCCGCTCGAAGTCTCGCTGTCGCGCCGTTCCAGGACGGTGCACTCGGTCAGGTGTGGTTGTTCATCGTGTTCCCGCTGATCGGCGGTGCGCTCGGTGCACTCATCTATCGAGCACTCTTCGGACGGTTCAACCGTCTGGACAGCTGATCGATACTGTTTCCATCGTTCGGGTCGGCTTCAGCTCCAGCTGAAGTCGGCCCGAAGTTTTGCCGCGACGGCGTCGAACTTCTTGTGATCCATGACGGCGCCCTCGCGCCGAATCCCGCTCTCGGGAACGTCGAGCACCCGGTCGAGCCGGACCCAGCTGGGCCTTCCCTCGCCGTCCCACGGGCCCGAACCGATTGCGAGCCAATCACGCTCGCCTTCGCGTTTGCTCTGCGAGGACAGCATCAAACCGAGCAGCGTGTTGCCGTCGCGGCCGACAACCAGCACCGGGCGGTCTTTGCCCTGGGTCGGATCCTCCTCGTAGGCAACCCAGGTCCAGACGATCTCGCCCGGATCGGCCTTGCCGTCGAGGTCGGGGGAGTACTCGACCTTGCGGGCGCGATGTGCGGTCGGAGACGTTCGCGCGGCGATCGGGCGGCCGGTCGGACCCGGCTTCGAGGCAGACGACTGAGACGTGGACGACTGCAACTGGCGCAGCAACGCAGGGCCCTTCTCCACCGCGAGGGCGCCGAGGGTTCTGCCGATCTGCTTCCACATGCTTGCCATAGCGTTCGAGCATAATCACCCACCCGTGGGAACCCCTGGTACGGCGGCGCCGAGACTTGGATATCCTGAGGGTTGACAGTGGCCCGGATCCGGGCCGGTGCCGGTCCGACTAAGGGGTCTCCCATCAGCAGCTTCGCCGACAAGACGTTCACGGATCCTGCGCAGATCCGGAACTTCTGCATCATCGCGCACATCGACCACGGTAAGTCGACGCTGGCAGATCGCATGCTTCAGCTCACCGGCGTGGTCGAAGAGCGGGCGATGCGTGCGCAGTACCTGGACCGCATGGACATCGAGCGTGAACGCGGCATCACCATCAAGGCCCAGAACGTTCGTCTGCCCTGGACCGTCGACGGCGAAGAATTCGTCCTCCACCTCATCGACACACCCGGCCACGTCGACTTCACGTACGAGGTCTCCCGCGCGCTCGAAGCATGTGAGGGTGCAATTCTGCTGGTCGACGCAGCTCAGGGCATCGAAGCTCAGACGCTGGCCAATCTGTACCTGGCGATGGAGAAGGATCTCAAGATCATTCCCGTCCTCAACAAGATCGACCTCCCGGCCGCGGATCCCGACCGCTATGCCGAAGAGATTGCGCACATCACCGGCTGCGAGCCAGGCGATGTCCTGCGCGTCTCGGGCAAGACCGGCATGGGCGTCAAGGAACTGCTCGACGAGGTGATCAAGCAGGTACCTGCACCCGTCGGCGATGCAGACGGCCCCGCCCGCGCGATGATCTTCGACTCCGTTTACGACGCGTACCGCGGCGTGGTCACCTACGTGCGTGTGGTCGACGGTCGGATCCGTCCCCGCGAGAAGATCACGATGATGTCCACGGGCACCACACACGAACTGCTCGAGGTCGGCATCATCTCGCCCGAGCCGAAGGCCAGTATCGGTCTGGGCGTCGGCGAGGTGGGCTACCTCATCACGGGTGTGAAGGACGTCCGCCAGTCGCGCGTCGGTGACACCGTCACCACAACCCGCAACGGCGCGACCGAACCGCTGGTCGGCTACCGCGATCCAAAGCCGATGGTCTATTCCGGTCTCTACCCGATGGACGGCTCGGACTACCCGGTGCTGCGCGACGCTCTCGACAAGCTCCGTCTCAACGACGCCGCCCTGGCGTACGAGCCGGAGACGTCGGTTGCCCTCGGATTCGGCTTCCGCTGCGGCTTCCTCGGCCTGCTGCACATGGAGATCACCCGCGACCGCCTCGAACGTGAGTTCGGCCTCGAACTGATTTCCACTGCGCCCAACGTCGTCTACCGCGTCGTGATGGAGGACGGGGCCGAGGTCATCGTCACCAACCCGTCGTACTGGCCGGAAGGCAAGGTGCGCGAGGTCTACGAGCCGGTCGCCAAGTGCACCGTCATTGCCCCGAGCGAGTACGTCGGCGCCATCATGGAGCTGTGCCAGTCCCGTCGCGGTGAGCTCGGCGGCATGGACTACCTCTCCGAGACTCGCGTCGAACTGCGCTACGAACTGCCCATGGGCGAGATCATGTTCGACTTCTTCGACGCCCTCAAGTCCCGCACCAAGGGATACGCCAGCCTCGATTACGAGGAGGCCGGTGAGCAGCAGGCCGACCTGGTGAAGGTCGACATCCTTCTGCAGGGCGAGGCCGTCGACGCGTTCTCCTCGATCGTGCACCGCTCCAACGCCGGTGCCTACGGCGGACGCATGACGTCGAAGCTTCGTGAGCTGATTCCGCGCCAGCAGTTCGAGGTTCCGATTCAGGCTGCGATCGGCGCGAAGATCATCTCGCGCGAGAACATTCGCGCAATCCGCAAGGACGTTCTTGCCAAGTGCTACGGCGGCGACATCAGCCGTAAGCGCAAGCTGCTCGAGAAGCAGAAGGAAGGCAAGAAGCGCATGAAGACCATTGGTCGCGTCGAGGTGCCGCAGGAAGCATTCGTGGCGGCCCTGACGTCGGAATCGGTCGGCGAGAAGCCCAAGAAGTAGGAGCGCATGGTCACCACCTGGTTGTCCCGAGAGTTCGGAATCGAAATCCCAGTTCTCGGGGCGCCCATGGGTGGTCGCGCGGGCGGCGCGCTCGCCGGAGCTGTTTCGGCGGCCGGTGGGTTGGGTCTGCTCGGTGCGGCCCGGTACAACACACCGGAGTGGATCGAGGCCGAAGCCGAAGTGGCCCGCTCGATCGGCGGAAAATTCGGCGTCGGCCTGATGACGTGGTCGCTGCCCGAGAACGAGTTGATGCTCGACGCCGCGATTGCCGTCGAGCCGACCATGATCACCTTGTCGTTCGGTGATCCCGCCGCGTATGTCGGACGAATCCACGATGCGGGCATTCCCGTTGTGTCACAGATCAATACGCTCGCGGACCTTCGCATTGTCGAGGCCGCAGGTGTCGACGCTGTGATCGCGCAAGGCGGTGAGGCAGGCGGCCACACGGGCCGAATCGGCACCTTGCCGCTGCTGCAAGAGATCCTCGAAGCGACATCACTTCCGGTGCTGGCAGCCGGCGGAATCGGAACCGGACGCGGTTTGGCCGCCGTCCTGGCAGCCGGTGGCGAAGGCGTGATGATCGGAACGGCGCTGCTCGCCAGCCCGGAGACGGTCGGGCCGGACTATGCCCGCGACCGCGTCGTCGAAGCCGGAAGTGCGGACACGATTTACACCTCGGTATTCGACCGAGCGCGCAGTCAACCGTGGCCGCAGCGGTGGGGTGGCCGCGCGGTGGCCAACGAGTTCACTGCCGCGTGGCACGGAGTCGACGCCGACGAGGAAACGCTGGCACAGGCGTACGACCCGTCGGATCCGCACAGCGGAGTCGTCTATGCCGGAGAAGCTGTCGGACTCGTGCACGGAACCCATCCGGCCGGCGATGTGGTTCGACGCATCGGCGCGGATGCGGAGCGTCTGCTCTCTCGTTTCGCCTGAAAGCAAGGTCGGACACAGCCGGGTCCCATATGAGAAGGTAAGCCTCTACTAACTAGTGGAGGAGTATTTTCGTGCGTGCGATGAAGTTCTCGGCGGTGGCTCTCTTGGGAGCACTGGTCGTAGGTATCAGTGGATGTTCGTCCTCGGACGCCGACGAGATCGCGGACGGTCGGGTCACCACGATCGATCACAAGTTCGGCGCCACCACGATCACCGGGACGCCGACGCGTATCGTCGCGGCCGACACCCAGTGGCTCGACGCTCTGCTCGAACTCGGAATCCAGCCGGTGGGGTACCTGGCTGCCGGCCCGATGGGCGACGAGCGTGGCCTGTTCCCGTGGGAGAGCGGCGTGGACGCGTCGGCGAAGGAACTTGATCGCTCGGCGATCCAGCAGTTCGGTGTCCCGCTCAAAGCAGAAGAAATTGCAGCATTGGATCCCGATCTGATTCTCGGCGGGTTCTCCGTCGCCGATCAAGACGATTTCGACCAGTTGAGCAAGATCGCTCCGACAATTGCCGGTCTGTCCGACGTCCAGGTCGATCCGTGGCAGGACCAGGTCGAGATTCTCGGTCGAGTTCTCGACAAGGAGTCGCGCGCCGACGAGATCGTCGAGGCGACAAGCGGGCAGATCGATGCGCTCGCGCAGCGGCTGCCAGGCCTGAAGGGCAAGACGGCGCTTCTGTCGCAGTACGTCTTCCCGACGTCGCAGTTGGTGATCGTCGCCGATCCCAAGGACGGCGCATCGGGATTGTTCACTAGCCTGGGAATGTCGTTGCCGCCCAAGCTCGTCGAAGAGGCGGGCGTTACCGGTGGCCGGCTGATGCTCAGCCCTGAACGGGTCGACGCTCTGAGCGCCGACGTCGTGGTGTTACTGCCGAACGGCGGAACGCTGGAAGACATGATGACGCTGCCGGGGTTCGCCGACCTACCCGCAGTCAAGAGTGGCGGTCTGGCGATCGTCGACTATCCGACTGTCGCCGGGTTGAACACTCCGTCTTCGCTGTCGCTGAAGTACTCGCTCGAATCGATCACGCCGCAGCTCGAAGCGGTGGCCGGCTAGCACTGCTGTGCGCCTTTATTAACCGCGGGCGGTTAATAAAGGCGCACAGCAGGGGGTCTAGGTCGCGTTGTGCGCGGGCTGGAAAGCTCCGGCTTCGGCAGCTTCCTCGGCGCGGATCACGTGGACCACGGCGTTGATCAGCGCCAGGTGTGTGAACGCCTGCGGGAAGTTACCCAGATGGCGACCGGTGTGGGCGTCGATCTCTTCGGCGTACAGCTTGAGCGGGCTCGCGAACCCGAGCAGGCGCTCGCAGAGATGCTTTGCCCGATCCAGTTCGCCGATCTCGACGAGGGCGGAGACGAGCCAGAAGGAACAGATGGTGAACGTGCCCTCCTCTCCGCTCAATCCGTCGTCGGTGGTGTCGACGCGATAGCGCAGGACCAGCCCCTCCTCGGTGAGCTCGTCGGCGATCGCCAGCACCGTCGCCCGGATGCGCGGATCGTCGGCCGGCAGGAAGCGCAGCAGCGGTGCCAACAAGAGCGACGCGTCGAGTGAATCGTGGCCGTACCGTTGTGTCAGAACTCCGCGCGAGTCGACGCCGTGCGCGAGGATGTCGGCCTTGATCTCGTCCGCGATGGCCGTCCATTGCTGCGCAAAGCTCTTCTCGCCCTGCATCTCCGCCAGCTTGGCGCCGCGATCGAGTGCGACCCAGCACATGATCTTCGACGACGTGAAGTGCTGTGGTTCGCCGCGCACTTCCCAGATCCCACGGTCGGGTTGGCGCCAGTGCTTGATCGCTTCCTCGACCTGCTTCTTGAGTAGCGGCCACAGCGCTTCGGGGACACGCTCGCGGGTGCGGATGTGGAGGTACACCGAGTCGAGCATGGTGCCCCAGATGTCGTGCTGCTGTTGATCGAATGCGCCGTTGCCGATGCGCACCGGACGGGCACCGTCGTATCCGGAGAGATGGTTGAGTTCGGATTCCTCGAGTGTGCGCTCGCCGCCGATGCCGTACATCACCTGCAAGGGATGCGGCTGACCGTTGTCCGAACTCGACACGTCGTAGATGAAGTTGAAGAAGTCGTTGGCCTCACGGTCCAACCCGAGCGTGTAGAGACCCCACAGTGCGAAGGTGGAATCGCGAACCCACGCGTAGCGATAGTCCCAGTTACGTTCTCCGCCTGGTGTTTCCGGAAGCGAGGTCGTCGATGCCGCGAGCAAGGCTCCGGTCGGCGCGTAGGTGAGCCCCTTGAGTGTGAGCGCACTGCGCTGCAGGTATCCGCGCCACGGGTGATCGGGGAACTTGCCGATCGTCACCCACTCGCGCCACGACTTGGACGTCTGCCACATCTTGTCGGCGGCCTCGTCGAACGTCTGCGGCGCGGGAAGATCCGACCACGAGAGCGCGACGTACACGTTGTCGCCTTCGACCAGTCGCGTCCGGGCCCGAGCCTCACGACCTTCCAGGCCCAGTCGTAGGTCGGTGGTCAAGCGCAGAGTTGGGTGGTCTCCGGGCTTGGCGGAGCGACACGTTGCCGTTGCTTCCTCGTAGACCTTTCCGGTGTACTCCCAATTCGCCGTGCCGCGGTGATAGTCGAACGCGGGCTCGCAGCTCATCTCGAGTTCAACGGTGCCGCTGACGCATTTGACCGTACGGAGAAGGGTGTGTTCGGCATCCCAGTCTGTGGGTGTGCGCTTGTGGGTGTTCGATCGCTTGTCGACGTTGTGCCAGGGACCGAGAACCAGGGCGTCGCGTACGACGAGCCAGCCGGTCTCGGTCTGCCAGGTGGTCTCGAGAATGAGTCCACCCGGCAGATAGCGTCGGGCGGCCGGGACGTTCTGGCCGTACGGGCCGATGCGGAAATGGCCTGCGCTGCGGTCGAGGATGGCACCGAACACGCTGGGGGAGTCCGGGCGGGGAACGCACATCCACTCGACGGATCCGTTGCGGGCAATCAGGCACGAGGTTTCGCAATCGGAAAGAAACGCGTAGTCGTCGATAGGGGGAAAGTTGCTTCGATGGTGACCCGTGGAGGCGGGAGGAATAGTCTGCACCACTTCGTCGTCAGCACTCATTCGGCCATCATCCGGCCAGAATCGACACACGTCCAATCCACACGCTGTCGGGACCGTATCGTCCGAAGGATAGGGTGTTGGCGTGGATCGGATAGCGGATTGGTGGGACAGCTTCGAGCTGTGGATGGCGGGGCTCCCGTTCATCCCGCAGGTCGCGTTGGTCCTGATCGTCGTCGTTCCGCTGTGCCGCCTGGTGGCCATCGGTCTGGATCGCGCGTTGGCCGCCGTTCTCGCTCTGCCGCTCTTCGGCTGGTTGCGTAGGAATTCTCGAGAAGTAGAGGAAAGCTGATGCCCCGCTCACGGGTCACTCTCGCCCTGATAGCCCTGATTCTCCTCGTGATCGTCGCGTGGCTTCTCACCCGTTAGTTCTCCCGATTAGAGCGGGCGCCGGTGCTCTGCTAAAGTCCACCGCGTGTCCGAAGCAACAGCTCCCGTAATCCGCCACCAGTTGGCGTTGATTGCTGTCGGCATGCTCGACGTCGCTGACGTCGCCTGTTGTTGATTTCCTGAGTTCGACCTCTCCGGTGGTGCTGCGCACCCCACTCGAACTTCTCTGCGCGTAACTCGCGCCCCCGATTCAGGGCTCATTGCCCGTCGGCTCTCCATGTCTGAACATCCCGATGGAATCAGCCCCAGAGGTCTCGGACTTGTCGTTTGACCAACCCTCGTTTGTCAGTCCTTTCAGGAAGGTATCTGCAATGAAACGCCGTTCCCGCACACTTCTCACTGCTATCGCGACCATGGGGGCCGTGGTACTCACAGCGTGCAGTGGTGGCTCGAGCGACACCGTGGGTGGTGACAGCGCCGCCAGCGACGGTAGCGCCGGCACGATCAACCTGTTCGCCTACGCCGTGCCGAAGCCCGGCTTCGACAAGCTCACCGCAGCCTTCCAGGCGACAGACGAGGGCAAGAACGTCAACTTCAATCCTTCGTACGGCGCCTCGGGCGACCAGTCGCGCAAGGTGAAGGACGGCGCCGAGGCAGACTTCGTCAACTTCTCCGTCGAGCCCGACATCACCCGCCTGGTCGATGCCGGTCTGGTAGATCAGAACTGGAACCAGGACGCCTACAACGGAATTCCGTTCGGATCGGTAGTCACCATCGTGACGCGTCCGGGGAACCCGAAGGGCATCAAGGACTGGGACGACCTGCTTCAGCCCGGCCTCGAGGTCGTCACGCCGAACCCGTTCAGCTCCGGCTCGGCCAAGTGGAACCTCTTGGCGCCGTACGCCGCCAAGAGCGACGGTGGCAAGAACCCGCAGGCGGGTCTCGACTACGTCACCGCCTTGGTCAACGATCACGTCAAGATCCAGCCCAAGTCGGGACGCGAGGCTTCGGAAGCCTTCCTGCAGGGCAGCGGTGACGTTCTGATCAGCTACGAGAACGAGGCACTGTTCATCGAAGGCAACGGCGACCCGGTCGAGCACGTCACCCCGCCCACGACCTTCAAGATCGAGAACCCGGTTGCCGTGATCTCGAACAGCAAGGTCCTCGACAAGGCGACCGCGTTCAAGGACTACCTGTACACGACCGAGGGTCAGACGCTCTGGGCCGAAGCAGGATTCCGTCCCGTTGATCCCGCCGTCGCTGCCAAGTTCACCGACAAGTTCCCCGAGCCGACCAAGCTGTGGACCATCGCAGACCTCGGCGGCTGGAAGGCCGTGGACAGCGCTCTGTTCACCAAGGACACCGGTTCGATCGCAGTGATCTACGACAACGCGACCAAGTAAGTCTGACGTGACTGACACTATTGACCCCACCCCCGTGGCTCGTCGGCGAAAACTCGCGCGGGTCACGGGGAGTGTGGGGCCGCTCGGAATCGGAGTGGCCACCCTGTGGCTCTCCGTGATCGTTCTGCTTCCGCTCGCCGCGTTGACCGCCACCGCGTTCGACGAGGGGATCTCCGGATTCTGGGACGCCATCACCGCACCCGTCGCCTTGGCGTCGTTGCGCGTGACGTTGTTGGTCTCGGTGATCGTGGCATTGATCAACGTCGTGATGGGCACGATCATCGCGTGGGTGCTGGTCCGGGACGACTTCCCGGGCAAGCGCATCGTCAACTCGATGATCGATCTGCCGTTCGCGCTACCCACCATCGTGGCGTCGATCGTGCTGCTGTCTCTCTACGGCCCGCAGTCACCGATCGACATCCACCTCAATGCAACCCAGCCCGGACTGATCGTGGCATTGGCCTTCGTGACCTTGCCGTTCGTGGTTCGCTCGGTGCAGCCGGTGCTGATGGAGGTCGACCGCGAAGTCGAGGAAGCCGCTGCATCGTTGGGGGCTTCCAACTGGACGATCTTTCGTTCCGTCGTTCTTCCGACGCTGGCGCCTGCCGTCATCTCCGGCGCGGGGCTCGCATTCGCCCGAGCGATCGGTGAATACGGCTCGGTCGTTCTGATCGGCGGCAACATCCCACGCGTGACACAGATGACGTCGCAGTACATTCAGCAGCAGATCGAGATCGATCGTCCGACCAACGCCGCTGCCGTCTCGGTAGCGTTGCTGGCCATCGCATTCGTGACGCTGTTCGTCCTGCGAATCTTCGCCTCGCGGGGACAGCGACGTGAGGAGAGTTCCCGATGAACGTGTCCAGAGGATCGAAGATCGGTCTGCGGACCATCGCTCTCGTCTACCTGTTCGTGTTGTTGGTCGTGCCGATCGGTGTGATCCTGACGCGAACGTTCGAGAACGGAATCGGCCCGTTCCTCGAATCGATCACGACACCGGCAGCGATCTCCGCGCTGAATCTTTCGCTGATCATCGTGGCGATCGTGGTCCCGATCAACGTGGTGTTCGGTGTTGTCACGGCTCTGGCACTCGTGCGTGGGCGTTTCCCTGGGCGGGGCGTACTGCAGTCGGTGGTCGACCTGCCCTTCGCAGTCTCGCCCGTCGTCGTCGGTGTGTCGTTGATTCTTCTGTGGGGTGCCAACGGTTGGTTCGGCGGCATCGAATCGTTGGGGTTCAAGGTCATCTTCGGCTTGCCAGGCATGGTGATCGCGACGATTTTCGTGACGCTGCCCTTCGTCGTCCGGGAAGTTGAACCCGTACTTCACGAGATCGGCGACGAGCAGGAACAAGCAGCCGCGACGCTCGGTGCCTCGGGCTGGCAGACGTTCTGGCGGATCACCTTGCCCGCGATCCGTTGGGGCTTGACGTACGGAATCGTGTTGACGGTGGCGCGTTCGCTCGGTGAATTCGGCGCAGTCATCATGGTCTCTTCCGGCTTCCCGGGGGTATCCCAGACACTGACATTGCTGGTGCATTCGCGATACATCGACGACCACAACACTTTTGGTGCGTATTCGGCGGCAACGCTGCTGATGGGCATCGCCATCATTGTCCTGTTGCTGATGACGCTGCTGGACCGTAAGAGGAGCACCACATGATCACAGTGACCGGGGCCCGCAAGAACTACGGTGACTTCGCGGCGCTCGACGACGTGACGGTCAACATTCCCTCGGGTTCGTTGACGGCATTGCTCGGGCCAAGTGGCTCGGGAAAGTCGACGTTGCTGCGTTCGATCGCAGGGCTCGAAGAGCTCGATTCGGGAACCATCACCATCGCAGGCAAGGACGTCACCGGCGTCTCGCCGCAGAAGCGTGACATCGGTTTCGTGTTCCAGCACTACGCAGCGTTCAAGCACATGACGGTGCGAGACAACGTGGCGTTCGGGCTCAAGATCCGCAAGCGCCCGAAGCCGGAGATCGAGAAGAAGGTCAACGAACTTCTCGAGATCGTCGGCCTCGACGGCTTTCAGCATCGGTACCCCGCGCAGCTGTCCGGTGGTCAACGCCAGCGCATGGCGTTGGCGCGCGCTCTGGCGGTGGATCCGCAGGTGCTCCTGCTCGACGAGCCCTTCGGCGCCCTCGACGCAAAGGTCCGTGCCGACCTGCGCACGTGGTTGCGTCGCCTGCATGACGAGGTGCACGTCACCACCGTCCTGGTCACACACGACCAGGAAGAGGCTCTCGACGTCGCCGACCGCATCGCGGTGCTGAACAAGGGGCGGATCGAGCAGATCGGTGAACCTGCTGACCTGTACGACCGCCCGTCCAACGACTTCGTGATGTCCTTCCTCGGATCCGTCGCGAAGCTCAACGGGCAGTTGGTCCGTCCGCACGACATCCGTCTCGGCCGCGATCCGAGCATGGCTCTCGCTCAGGAGTCCGGAACGGCCGAGTCCCTCGGCGTCACACGCGCAACCGTCGAGCGCGTCGTGTATCTCGGCTTCGAGGTTCGAGTCGACCTGCGCAACGAGGCAACCGGTGAGTTGTTCTCGGCTCAGGTCACCCGCGGTGACAGTGCAGCTCTGCGCCTCGAGGCGGGGGAGACGGTCTACGCCCGGGCTACCCGGGTGCCGGATCTGCCGGAGACTCCGGTGGTGACGCCGGAGCAGGAGCCGGTGACGGTGAGCGTCGTCGGCCAGGTATGACCTGCTTGCCCTGTTTGACCTGTTTCACCCCCACTCCTGTTTGAGCGAACGGCACTTTCGGCCTCCTGATGGCGCCGAAAGTGCCGTTCGCTCAGAGGTGGGGGTCGGGCAACAGCGAGACGAGCTCAGCCCTCTCGGCAGACGAGTTCAGCCCTCTCGGCAGACGAGGACCGGGCATTGGGCGTGGTGGATGAGGCTCTGACTGGTCGATCCGACTATCGACGCCATGAACGGGCTGCGGCCGTGGCTACCGACGACTACGAGTTGCGCTTCCGCCGAGTGCTCGAGCAGTGCCTTCATCGGTCCGCTGCGCTGGACACTCCGGGTGACTTCGACATCCGGGTACTTCTCCGTCCAGCCGGCGAGGCACTCGGACAGCAGAGCATGCTCATGCTGTTCGTACGGTCCCCAGTCGACGAAGCGCCTGGCTTCGGAGTATCCGCCGAGCGAGGCGTGCTCGTTCCAGGTGTGGACCGCAACCAAGGGAGCGCCGAGGAACGCGGCAAACTCGAAAGCATGCGCGACGGCGAGTTCGCTGAGCTTGCTTCCGTCGACGCCGACGACGATGGGCCTGGTGTCGGCTACCGCGTGCTCGCCGGTACCGCGGAACACCGCCACGGGGCAGTGCGCCCGGTTGACCACTCGAATGGTGTCGGAACCGAGAAACACCGATTGCATTTCGCTGGTACCGGCCTGACCAAGTGCAACGATGCGAGCGGATTTCGAAAGTTCGACGAGTGTGGTTGCGGGAGTGCCGGTCACGAGGCCGCGTTCGACGGTGACGTCGGTGTGATCGTCGCGAATGGCGTCCTCGGCCTCGTCGAGTAACTTTGCACCCTCGACGCGAAGGTGGTGGTCGAACATCTCTTCGTCGGTGACGTTGGTACCGCCACCTGACTCGGGTTGTCCCGGCAGAACGTGGGTCAGTCGCAATGGTTCGTCGAATCTCTTTGCAGCCGATGCTGCCCACCTCGCGGCGTTGACCGCGCTTGCCGAGCCGTCGATGCCGGCCACGATTCCGTGTCGAACAGATGCACTGGTCATGGAAGTCTCCTCGCGTCGCCTCCCTACCAGTGTGTCCCTGGTCACCCCGGGTTCGCTACAAACTCGTCAGCTCCCGCGGTGCGAGAACGTCGGTAGGCACTGCTGCGCGAGTCCGACGCGGGCGCAACGACGACAGAGCGGTGATGAATCCGTTACCGGGCAGTGTCAATTCCACGTTCTTCAACACGGTTCGGCGCATCAACGCGAGCAGGGCTGCGACGCCGGTGACTGCCATCCACATCGGCAGCGGGTACAGCGTCAAGCGTTCACCCAAGCCGAAAGTGAGGGTTCGTCCGAGAAGCAGTACGGCGCCGACGATTCCGGTGGCCGCGCACAGTCCCGACCATACTGCGATCCATTTGCTGTGCTTCCAAAATTGAATTGCCATGAGTACGAGAACGGCATGACGGGCGACGAAGCCGGGAAGTACTGCGGTCCAGTGAACGAAGGTCCCGTCGTTGGCCGGGAAGAGGCCGGTAGCCGCGGTGCTCAGTGCAACGACGACGGCAAGGCCGAGAATCCACTTTTTCGCACGACCGTCCGGAATGTACTTGTGCAGCAAGGCTGCACCGAGGATGGTGAGCGCACCGAGGATCATGAAGGCCGCGTTCATGACGTCGTGCATCGGCGAACACGAATCCACGCTGCATGTCGTCACGCCCAGCGAACTGATGGAGTCACGCGCGAAGCTGTACGGCGTCTTCCAGGCTCCGGCCGTGAAGATCTCGACAAGCAGGTAGAGCACCGACAGGACCCAGGCGGTGCCGGCTGTGCCGAGGCGAAGATTGTGAGTGATGGTGTTCCCTCTCGCGGCGCTCTGAGGGGATTGCACCCAAAGATCTGTTTCGCAGGCGAAGGATGAACCTTCGCAGGCTGGACAGATCCAACACTACGGTAACAATCTGATAACGGCCTGTGAAACCGGATCAGGCGGAGCGGACCAGACGGTCGGGTAGTGCATCAGCGACTTGTCGGTAACGGTCGATCATCGTTTCGATCAGTAGAGAGTGCCCACCGATCGTTTCGGCGAAACGCGCGCGCGGACATACCGTTGCTGCTGCAGCGCTGAGCCGGTCGGTCAGTAGGCCGGGAGCCAAGAACCAGGGTGCGACGACAACGCGTTCGGCGCCGTTCTGCTCGAGAGCGGAGATCGCCTGGGCAACTGTTGGTTCCGCGGATGTCGCGAAACAGATTCGAACGCCCGACCAGTTGGTTCCGCTCAGGAGAGTGGACGCCAGTTCTGCGGTCGCGGCGTTGGCACGCGCGTCGGACGAGCCGACTGCCGCAAGAGCGACACCGACCGACGGATCGTCCGGCCGGGCGCCCGCTTCGAGGATTCGCTCGCGCACTGCCTCGATAAGCCGAGCATCGCGACCTAGTACGTCTGCTTGGAACACGGTCAGTTGGGGGTGGCGTGTCGCGGCAGCGGCCAAGAGCCCGGGCAGATCTACCCGAGCGTGGAAGGCGTTGCCCAGCAGCATCGGAACAACAACGGCGTGAGTGTGGCCGTCGTGTGCAACTCCGTCCAGGACCTGATCGATGGACGGTGCATTGAGATCGAGAAACGCCAGCCGGACATCGAGGTCTGGCCGGGCTTCACGAAGAGCCGCCACGGCAGCCGCGATCACCCGAGCAGAACGGGGATCACGGCTGCCGTGCGCAACAGCAATGAGCGGAACCATCGACTTAGACGCGCTCGCCCAGTTCGACAGCGGAAATGACGTCGCCGACCAAGCCGGCTGCGAGAGTGTTTCCACCAGCGGGATCGATCAACAGGAAGCTGCCGGTGTGGCGGTTCACTGTGTAGTCGTCGGCCACGATCGGCTCGGCCACGCGGATCGAAATCTTGCCGATCTCGTTGAGCTCGAGAGTATCCGGGCCCTGATCCGTGGTGAGATCCTGCTCGTTGAAGCGCTCCACCAAGCTGCCGACGATGGCCTGCGTCGTGCGCGTGCCGTGCTTGAGCAGCAGACGTGCGCCGGGGCGCAGCGACTTCTCGGCCAACCAGCAGACGGTGGCGTCGAATTCGCCGATCGGCTCGGGTGCGTCAGACGGCGAGGCGATGGTGTCGCCGCGAGAGACGTCGACGTCGTCGGCCAGGATCAGCGTGACGCTGCGTCCCGCGTGGGCGACGTCGAGTTCACCGTCGGCCGTGTCGATACGAGTGACGGTGGTGCGCGTACCCGAGGGCAGGATCACCACTTCGTCGCCGGGTACGACGGAACCGGCGGCAACCTGGCCGGCGTATCCGCGGTAGTCGAGGAACTCGGCGGTACGCGGACGGATCACGTACTGCACCGGGAAACGCAGGCCGACGCGATGCGGCTCGGCGTCGACGGGAATCGACTCGAGGTGCTCGATCAGCGTGGGGCCGGTGTAGTACGGGGTCTTGTCGGAGCGGATGGCGACGTTGTCACCGTGCAGTGCCGATACCGGGATCTCGACGACGTCTTCGCTTGCCCAGCCCAGTGAGCTGGTGAGTTCGTTGAACTCGGCGGAGATCGAGGTGAATACCTCTTCGGGGTTCTCGACGAGGTCGATCTTGTTCACGGCGAGAACGAGCTTCGGGACACCGAGCAACGCGAGAACCGCTGCGTGCCTACGAGTCTGCGCGATGACGCCCTTGCGAGCATCGACCAGCAGGATCACGAGCTGAGCCGTCGAGGCACCGGAGACCGTGTTGCGGGTGTACTGCACGTGGCCCGGTGTATCGGCAAGCACGAAGGTGCGCTTGGGGGTCGCGAAGTAGCGGTACGCCACGTCGATGGTGATGCCCTGCTCACGCTCGGCGCGCAGTCCGTCCACCAGGAGCGACAGGTCAGGGGTGTCGAGACCCCGGTCCACCGACGCACGGGTAACGGCGTCGATCTGGTCGGCGAGAACGGATTTAGTGTCGTACAACAGGCGGCCCACGAGGGTGGACTTTCCGTCGTCGACGCTGCCGGCAGTTGCCAGTCTGAGCAGATCGCTCATCAGAAGTAGCCCTCTCGCTTGCGGTCTTCCATGGCCGCTTCGGAAACTCGGTCGTCGCCACGGGTCGCGCCGCGCTCGGTCAAACGTGATGCCGCAACCTCGGCGAGAATCGCTTCGTTGTCAGCCGCATCGGAGAGAACAGCACCCGTGGTCGAACCGTCGCCGACGGTGCGGTAACGCACCGAAAGGGTCTGCAGCTCTTCGCCGTCAGCCGGACCACCCCAGACTCCGGGGGTCATCCACATGCCGTCGCGCTGGTACACCGGACGCTGGTGGGCGTAGTAGATGCTGGCGAGTTCGACGTTGTCGCGGGCGATGTAACGCCAGATGTCCAGCTCGGTGAAGTTGCTGAGCGGGAAGACGCGCACCTGCTCGCCGGGGGAGTGGCGACCGTTGTAGAGGTTCCACAGTTCCGGGCGCTGCTTCTTGGGATCCCACTGGCCGAAAGCGTTGCGCAGCGAGAAGATCCGCTCCTTGGCGCGGGCGCGCTCCTCGTCGCGGCGAGCGCCACCGAAGACGGCGTCGAAGCGGTTCTCGGAGATCGCGTCCAGCAACGGAACGGTCTGCAGCGGGTTGCGGATACCGTCGGGGCGCTCGGTGAGGCGACCGTCCGCGATGTACTCCTCGACGCTGGCCACGTGCAGGCGCAGGTTGTACTTGGCCACGACGTGATCGCGGAAGTCGAGAACTTCCTGCAGGTTGTGGCCGGTATCGACGTGCAGCAGGGTGAACGGCAGCGGCGCAGGCCAGAAGGCCTTGATCGCCAGATGCAGCAGCACGGTGGAGTCCTTACCTCCCGAGAAGAGAATGACCGGGCGTTCGAACTCGCCGGCTACCTCTCGGAAGATGTGGATCGCTTCGGACTCGAGGGCGTCGAGAGTATCGAACTGTGTGCCGTCGAGCTGAGGACGTGAAAGTGTCAAGTCAACTGTCATGATGCGTGCAACCCGCATTCTGTCTTGGAGGCACCGGCCCAACGACCGCTACGCGGATCGCTGCCGGGGGCTGGCTTGCTGGTGCAGGGTGCGCAGCCGATGGACGGATAGCCCTCGTCGACAAGAGGATTGACGAGGATGGAATTGGTGTCGATGTAGTTCTGCATCTCCTCGTCCGACCACGGAGCGATCGGGTTGATCTTCACGAGGCCGAAGGCGTCGTCGAAGGAGATCAGGGGAGCGTTGGCGCGGGTGGGCGCTTCGACGCGGCGGATGCCGGTCACCCACGCGCTGTAGCCGGACAGTGTCTGCTTGAGGGGTGCGACCTTGCGCAATGCGCAGCAGCGGTTGGGATCACGGGCGAACAGATCCTTGCCCTCGGCGACATCCTGCTCGGCGACGCTTGCCAGCGCGCGTGCATTGATGACGTTGACGCCGTAGACCTGCTCGACCGCGTCACGTGTGCCGATGGTCTCGGGGAAGTGGTAGCCGGTGTCGAGGAAGAGTACGTCGACGCCCGGATGAACTTGTGCGGCAAGGTGAACCAGCACTCCATCCTGCATGTTCGACGCCACGATGTAACCGCTACGTTCCCCCGTCGCTGCGCTCGCCCCGTCGCCGAACGTGTCCTCGGTCCACTGCAACAGCTCCTGTGCGCTGGCTCCGTCGAGTTCTACGGCACCGCGCTCGGCGATGGACCGAAGCTCGTCGGCGGTTGCTCGCGAAATGTCCACTGTCATCGCAAATCTCCTTCGTCTGCGCGCACTGCCCATTCGGCGAACCGTTCACCTTCGTTGCGGTTCTTGACGAACTGACGTACGACGCGGTCGATGTAGTCACCCATCTCGACGCTGGTGACCTTGTGCTGGCGCAGCTTGCGTCCGAAGGCGCTGTCGAATCCGAGGCTGCCTCCCAGGTGAACCTGGAAACCCTCGACTTGATTCCCCTCACCGTCGTCGACGAGCTGGCCCTTGAAGCCGATGTCGGCGATCTGCGAGCGAGCGCAGGAGTTGGGGCAACCGTTGATGTTGATGGTGATCGGCACGTCGAGCTGGCTGTTGATGTCGGCGAGACGCTGTTCGAGTTCGGGCACGAGCACCTGCGAACGCTTGCGGGTCTCGGCGAACGAGAGCTTGCAGAACTCGATGCCGGAGCAGGCCATCAGGTTCTTGCGCCAGTGCGACGGACGGGCGGGAAGGCCCAGCGCGTCGAGATCGGCGATGAGCGGCTCGAGGGTCTCGTCGGCGACGTCGAGGATGATCAGCTTCTGGTACGGCGTGAAGCGGATCCGGTCGCTGCCGGCTTTCTCCGCGGCGTCGGCGACCTGAGCCAGGATGTCTCCCGAGACGCGGCCGGCGATCGGAGCGAAGCCGACTGCGTTGTGGCCGTTGCGGGTCTTCTGGATGCCGACGTGGTCGATCGGGCGCTTGGGCTTCTCCGGCGCGGGGCCGTCGATGAGCGGGCGCTTGAGGTACTCGGTCTCGAGAACCTCGCGGAATTTTTCGATGCCCCAGTCCTTGATGAGGAACTTGAGCCTTGCCTTCGCGCGCAGACGGCGGTAGCCGTAGTCACGGAAGATCGAGACGACACCCTCCCAGACATCGGGGACCTCGTCGAGCGGAATCCAGGCGCCGACGCGCTGCGCCAGCATCGGGTTGGTGGACAGTCCGCCGCCGACCCAGAGGTCGAGGCCCGGGCCGTGTTCGGGGTGGTTCACGCCGATGAAGGCGATGTCGTTGATCTCGTGAACGACGTCCTGCTGACCGGAGATGGCGGTCTTGAACTTGCGCGGCAGGTTGGAGTACTTGGGGTCGCCGATGTAGCGGCGCACGATCTCGTCGATCGCCGGGGTGGGATCGAGGACCTCGTCGAGCGATTCGCCGGCCAGGGGAGAACCGAGGACGACGCGGGGGCAGTCACCGCACGCTTCGGTGGTCTTGAGTCCGACGGCTTCGAGCCGCTTCCAGATCTCCGGAACGTTCTCGACCTCGATCCAGTGGAACTGGACGTTTTCGCGGTCGGACAGGTCGGCGGTGTTCCGGCCGAATTCCTTCGAGATGCCGGCGATGGTGCGCAGCTGCTCGACGTTGAGAGCGCCGGCGTCGCAACGCACGCGCATCATGAAGTATTTGGCCTCGAGCAGGTCGATATTCTCGTCGCCGGTGAAGGTGCCGTCGTAGCCTTCTTCGCGCTGGGTGTAGAGACCCCACCAGCGGAAGCGGCCGCGAAGGTCGCCCTTGTCGATGCTGTCGAATCCCTGCTTGGAGTAGATGTTCTCGATGCGGGCCCGAACGTTGAGCGGGTTGTCGTCCTTCTTGGCCTGCTCGTTGGCGTTGAGCGGCTCGCGGTAACCGAGGGCCCACTGACCTTCGGCGCGACGCTTGGCGGGACGCGCAGCGCGTGCGGGCCGGGCTTCGGCAGGTGCTGCCGAATCGGCGGGTGTGGCGGCGTCGGTGGTCGACGTCATCGATGAACTCCTGGATCTGGGCGGTTGATCGGCACGCGGCACGCACTATCGACGAACTGTGGCGGTGTCTGATCGGGACGCACCGGTCCGTGTCGGAAATCGAGGGGGCTGTCCTCGGTCTCGGAAAGCTCGCGGCCGGCAGGTGTGCTCACGAAAACGAACAGCTGGAGAAGCTGTATCTCTGAAACGACGTGTCTCTGCAGAGAGTTGTTTCGGTGAAGCAGATGGAGATGAGCGGGAAAGGCTGGAAGATCAGTGAAAGATCAACAGCTACACAGGTGCAGACACGACGAGCTGCACACACGCTTGAAGTCGACATGGCGACGCGCCACAAGTCGCACTCCGAGTCCGGTCATGCGGACCATTGTGCCACGTCAACTCGATAATTCCGACTCGGGCGCATATTTCCACGAAAAACGGGGGAAATATCGAGTTCAGGCCACGCGCCGACCTGCATCGCAGGCTGAATAGGTGTGCGTTCCGGATGCTGGGACACTGGAGGCGTGAATGCCACCAGCACGACTCCCACTCGACAGAGCGAGGCGACGCCCTTCGCCTTGCCCGCGCGATCGCTCGAGGGTGTCGGGAAACGGCCGTTCGGGATCTACATCCACGTCCCGTTCTGTGCCACCAGGTGTGGGTACTGCGATTTCAACACCTACACGGCCGGTGAGCTCGGAACCTCGGCGTCGCCGCAGTCGTGGCTGGAGGGTCTGCGACGCGAACTCGATCTCGCGGCCGAGATGACGGGCGCCCCGGCGGCCGAGACGGTGTTCGTGGGCGGTGGAACGCCGTCGCTGCTCGGTGGCGACGGGCTGTCCGACGTGCTGTCGGCGGTTCGCAGCAGCTTCGGCTTGGCGTCCGGCGCCGAAGTGACCACGGAATCGAACCCCGAATCGACGTCGCCGGAATTCTTCGACGCTCTCCGCAGTGCGGGATTCACCCGCATTTCCCTCGGCATGCAGTCCGCGGCTCAGCACGTCCTGAAGATCCTCGACCGCACCCACACTCCCGGCCGCGCCGTCGCTGCCGCGAAAGAGGCTCGCGCAGCTGGTTTTTCGCACGTGAACTTGGATTTGATCTATGGAACGCCAGGGGAGCGAGACCAAGATCTGGACGCCTCACTCGACGCGGTTCTCTCCGCCGATGTCGACCACGTCTCGGCCTACGCGTTGATCGTCGAGGACGGCACCGCCATGGCTCGCAAGGTCAGGCGCGGCGAGCTGCCCGCGCCGGACGACGACGTGCTGGCCTCACGATACGAACGAATCGATTCACGCCTGTCCGAGGCCGGCTTGCACTGGTACGAGGTCTCCAACTGGGCAAAGGCGGAAACCGCGGACTCCGGTGACACCCGGTGCCGTCACAACCTCGGCTACTGGGACGGTGGTGACTGGTGGGGCGCCGGACCGGGCGCGCATAGTCACGTCGGCGGAGTGCGGTGGTGGAACGTCAAGCACCCGGCACGGTACGCGGAACAGTTGGCCCTCGGTGAACTTCCCGTCGGCGGCAGCGAAGAACTGACCGCCGAGGACGAACACATGGAGCGCGTCATGTTGACCGCGCGGTTGCGTACGGGACTTCCGTTGTCGGAACTGTCTGCATCCGAACGCCTTTCGGTCGAACAGGTGGTAGTCGACGGGTTGGCCGTGATCGAGAACGATCACGTGGTTCTCACCGACCGTGGCCGCCTGCTCGCTGATGCGGTGATTCGCACGATCCTGACCTGACGCGGCACCATCCTTCGCCGCGTAATGTGGCCGTGGTGGCCATCATTCATCGTGCGCAGCTGAATCCGTCCAAGAACGACCTGCTCCGAGCGTGGGTGCCCAAGCAGCCATGGGTCGGGTCGGTCGACTGTTCGACGCTCGAACGCGTCGACGCCTATCGTTTCGACGACCCGGACGGCGAGGTCGGAATCGAGACGCACCTGCTCCGCTCTGCCGACGGTCGAATTCTTCAGGTCCCGCTCACTTATCGTGGTGCTCCGCTGGACGGGGCGGAGACTGCGCTGATCGCAACCATGGATCATTCGGTACTGGGCGAGCGGTGGGTGTACGACGCTTGCTGCGATCCGGTCTACGTGAGCGCGGTGGCGACCGCGATTCTGACCGGTGGGGCCGGAGTCGATCTGGTTTTCGCGGACTCCGCCGATCACATCACGGTGACGGCTCACGTAGTAGGCAGCGGTACGGCCGGCGCTTCCGTACCGGACGTCGAATCGGTGACCGGCTCGACAGTCGGCACCGACACGATCATCAGCGCGGGAGAACTGGAATTGACCGTGGTGAGAGTGATCGACGCAGATCGAGTGTCAGGCTCAGCGACGCTCACCGGAACCTGGCCGGGGCAGCCGAATCCCGCACTGCTCGCGTTCGTCGGTTGAGTCTCGGCGCCTGAGTCGCGTGAGCGTCAGCGGACGCCCTCGATGACACCGGGCATCGCGTCGAAGTCGAAGACACGCGCGTGCAGCACGACGCGGTTTCGCAGGGCCGAACGAACCGCTCGGTGCAGGCCGTCCTCGAGGTAGAGAGTGCCGCGCCACTGCACTGCGTGAGGGAACAGATCGCCGTAGAAGGTCGAGTCCTCCGACAGCAGGCGATCGAGTTCGAGGACCTTCGTGGTGGTCACGATCTCGTCGAGTCGAACCTGACGTGGAGGGAACTTCGACCAGTCGCGTAGAGACAGTCCGTGATCGGGATACGGTTTGCCGTCCATCACGCCTTTGAAGATCATGTGCCGCCTTGTCCATGGTTGTGCGATCGACCCTTCGCCGATCTCACTCCACAGTAAGGGCAACAGCCGTCTCTGGCGCTCGGGCGATTAGACTGCCAGTGGGAACCGATGTGTAAATGTCGGTGTTCGTTCTGTTCAGGAAACGGAGGTGGCAACGATGTCGAGTACCGACGACAGGCGTTTCGAGGTCTTACGTGCAATCGTGGCCGATTACGTCTCCACCCAGGACCCGGTGGGATCCAAGGCCCTGGTCGAGCGTCACAACCTCGGAGTGTCGAGCGCCACTGTGCGCAACGACATGGCATTCCTCGAGGCCGAGGGCTACATCGCCCAACCGCACACCAGTTCCGGCCGCGTTCCGACCGACAAGGGATACCGCGAATTCGTCGATCGCATCGCCGACGTCAAGCCCATGTCCGGACCCGAGCGACGAGCGATCCTCGAGTTCTTGGAGTCGGGTGTCGACCTCGACGACGTTCTGCGCCGCGGTGTGCGACTGCTCGCGCAACTGACCCGTCAGGTCGCGGTTGTCCAATATCCGTCGCTGTCCGCGTCGTCGGTTCGCCACCTCGAGGTGGTCGCATTGACGCCGGCGCGCCTGCTTCTCGTTCTCATCACCGATTCCGGGCGAGTCGATCAGCGAATCGTCGAGCTCGGGGACGTCCTCGAAGACGAAGACCTGTCCCGGTTGCGCGCGCTTCTCGGCGGGGCCCTGGAAGGTAAGCGCCTGGCCGCCGCGTCGATTGCCGTGGCGGAACTGGCCGACGAGTCTCCGGCCGACCTGCGCGACGCCGTGATCCGGTCGGCAACGGTTCTGGTCGAGACCCTGGTCGAACATCCGGAAGATCGCCTCGTTCTGGGCGGAACCTCCAACCTCACGCGCAACGCCGCCGATTTCTCCGGTCTGGCCGGCTTCCCCGGTTCGCTGCGCGCAGTGCTCGAAGCACTGGAAGAGCAGGTAGTGGTCCTCAAACTGCTCGCTGCGACTCAGAATTCCGGCACGGTCACCGTCCAGATCGGTGAAGAGACGCAGGTCGAACAGATGCGCGGAACCTCCGTGATTTCGACTGGCTACGGCGCGGCCGGTACCGTTTTCGGTGGTGTCGGTGTGCTCGGACCCACTCGGATGGACTATCCGGGAACAATTGCATCGGTTGCCGCCGTTGCCAGATACATCGGCGAAGTTCTCTCCGAGCGATGACGGACGTCGACATTTGGTCGGCACACCTCCTCGCGAGGACTGAGGAAAACCTAGAAGTAAGAGAAGGACGAGAGACTCAACGTGGCACGGGATTACTACGGATTGCTCGGCGTCGGCAAGAACGCGACAGACCAGGAGCTCAAGCGCGCTTACCGCAAGCTGGCACGCGAACTGCACCCGGACGTCAACCCTGACGAGGCGGCGCAGGCCAAGTTCAAGGAGATCTCGACGGCCTACGAGGTCCTGACCGACCCGGAGAAGCGTCGCATCGTCGATCTCGGCGGAGACCCGCTCGAGTCCGGTGGCGGCGGAGGTGGTGGCTTCGGCGGCGGATTCGGTGGCGGTGGCCTCGGCGACGTCTTCGAAGCCTTCTTCGGCGGCGGTGGCGGCGCAGGTCGTGGGCCGCGCGGTCGCGTTCAGCCCGGAGCCGACTCGTTGCTTCGCACCAAGCTGACCCTCGCAGAATGTGCGACGGGCGTCAGCAAGCACGTGACCGTCGAGACGGCCATTCTGTGCGACAGCTGCACCGGAGCCGGAACCAACGGCGACTCCAAGCCTGTCCGCTGTGAGACCTGCAACGGTGCCGGCGAAGTTCAGTCCATCCAGCGATCGTTCCTCGGCCAGGTCATGACCTCGCGTCCCTGCCCGACGTGCCGCGGTGCCGGTGAGACCATCCCGGATCCCTGCCACAAGTGTGGCGGCGACGGCCGAGTGCGGGCCAAGCGCGACATCACGGTGAAGGTTCCGGCGGGCGTTGCCGGTGGCATGCGCATCCGTTTGACTGCGCAGGGTGAAGTCGGCCCAGGCGGCGGACACCCCGGCGACCTCTACGTCGAGATCGTCGAGCAGCAGCACGACGTCTTCGTTCGGGACGGTGAAGACCTGCACTGCACCATCCGTGTTCCCATGGTCGACGCAGCACTGGGTACCAGCGTCACCGTCGACACCATCATCGACGGCCCCAAGGAAATCACCATCGAGCCAGGCACCCAGCCCGGGCACGTTGCTGTTCTTCGCGGTCACGGTATGCCGAAACTGCGGTCGGGAGTGCGCGGCGACGTCCACGCTCACCTCGAGGTGGTCATCCCGAGCCGCCTCGATCACAAGCAGTCCAAGCTGCTCAAGGAATTCAAGCTGCTCCGCGATCGTGACGAAGCCGAGGTCGTTTCGACGACGTCGCAGAACAGCGGTGGTCTGTTCTCGCGTCTTCGCGAAGCATTCAGCGGCCGCTGACGGTGGCCGCAACGGTCTTCTTTCTCGACCCGGTTCCCGGCGTCGGTGAAATCGCAGTTCTGGACGGGCAGGAGGGCCGCCACGCGGCCACTGTCCGCCGGATCGGTGTCGGCGAGCGTTTGGTGTTGGCCGACGGACGTGGCCGGGTAGCCGACGCCGAGGTGACGAGCGTCGGCAAGGATCGCCTCGAACTGTTGGTCAGCGACGTTCAGGTTCTCGAGCAGCCCAAGCCGTTGGTGACCCTGATTCAGGCACTGCCCAAGGCCGAGCGCTCCGAGTTGGCCGTCGAACTGGCCACCGAGGCTGGTATCGACGCCGTGATTCCGTGGCAGTCCCTGCGTTGTGTCGCCAAATGGGAAGGCCCGAAGCTCGCCAAGGGCGTCGCACGCTGGCGAAGTGCCGCAGTGTCTGCGGCGAAGCAGTCCAGACGCGCGTTCGTCCCGGAGATTTCGGATCTGCACAAGACGGCGGCGGTGATCGCGTTGGTTCGCGACGCCGTTGCCCGCGGCGCTGTGGTTGCGGTGCTTCACGAATCGGCGACGACGCCGTTGGCTGGCTTGCCGTTGGCGAGCGCGGACGAGGTATTTCTCGTTGTCGGTCCCGAAGGTGGCCTCGACGATTCGGAGATCAGTGCGTTGTCGGAGGCCGGGGCCACTCCGGTGCTTCTCGGGCCGACGGTCCTGCGCACGTCGACCGCCGGGGCTGTTGCTCTCGGCGCGATCGGAGTGCTGACCGATCGCTGGGGACCACGGCCACTGCACTGATCTTGTTGTGACTGCACTGATCTTGTTGTGACTGCACTGACGTTGGTGTGATCCCGAGCTGAATCGGATCCGGCGCTCAGCGAAGTGTCAGATTTGCGCACTATCGTAAGGACGTCGGGGGTCGCCTTCGGCGTGAGTTGGTTCGGGGATTTCAGGAGGCCAGATGTTGTCACGTGCGCATATGCGAATTGCCGGAGCGGTGTGTGCCGCGGCGGCGATGATGCTGGTTGCGGGGTGCACGGTCTCCACCGGAGACAACCCGGGCTCTTCCGGTAATGCCGTCACCACCACACCGACCAGCGAGGCGCTCGTCACCGTCACTCCCGCCGACGGCGGAACCCCCGTGAGCCCCCTCGATCCCATCGAGGTCCAGGTCGCGAAGGGAACACTGACGACCGTCGCGCTGACCAATCCCGAAGGTAAGGAAGTCGCCGGTATCACGACGCCTGACAAGACGTCCTGGAAGCCGAGCGAACCACTCGGATACGGCAAGACCTACAAGCTTGTCGTCGATGCCGTCGACGCGAATGGTGTTGCCACGACCAAGAACACGACGCTGACCACCGTCGCGCCGAGTAATCAGACTCGCGCGTACATCAACACCACCGGTGGCGCCTCGATTTCGGACGGTGGCACGTACGGCGTCGGCACGGTCGTCGCCGTTCATTTCGACGAGTTGATCGGTGACAAAGCCGCGGCCGAGAAGTCTCTGGTGGTCACCACCAATCCGCCCGTACAAGGATCGTGGTACTGGGTCGACGGTCAGAACGTTCACTGGCGCCCGCAGAATTACTACGCACCAGGCACGACGGTCTCGGTGAACGCGAACATCTACGGCAAGCAACTCGGCAACGGACTGTACGGCCAACAGGACGACACCGTGTCCTTCAAGATCGGCGACTCCCACGTCTCGGTCGCCGACGACAACACCAAGATGGTGACCGTCTACGAAAACGGTCAGGTGATCAAGGAGATGCCGACCTCGATGGGAATGGGCGGCACCGAAACGATCGGCGGCACGACGCTCTCGTTCTGGACCCAGCCCGGCACGTACACCGTGATGGACAAGGCCAATCCCGTCATCATGGATTCGTCGACCTACGGTCTGCCGATCAACTCGCGCCTGGGCTACAAGGAATCCATCAACTGGGCCACCCGCATCAGCACGGACGGTATCTATCTTCACGAGTTGGAGAGCACCGTCTGGGCGCAGGGAAACACCGACACCTCGCACGGTTGCCTCAATCTCAGTGCGGCCAATGCCAAATGGTTCTTCGATTTCTCGCAGCCAGGAGATGTCGTCGAGATCAAGAACACCGGCGGGGCTCCGCTGGAGGTGTGGCAGAACGGCGACTGGACCCTCTCGTGGGCAGACTGGGCCGCAGGCAGCGCCCTCGCCTGAGATAGATTTCCTCGGTGCCTCGATTCAAGATTCCGTACGGCCGACACGAGCAACAGTTCGGGCATCTCTACGTTCCCGACGAGGCGGTTGACGGCCCGATCCCGATCGTCATGCAGATCCACGGCGGCTTCTGGAGCGGGCAGTACGGATTGAATCTGGGCACCGCATTTGCCGTCGAACTCGCGCGGCACGGCGTCGCAGTGTGGAACATCGAATACCGCCGCCTCGGGGCGGGCGGTGGTTGGCCGGAAATGTCCGCCGACGTGAAAACGGCGTACGACGAAATCCCCGGACTGGTTGCCGCGAAGTCCTCGGCCGAATTCGATCTGAATCAGATTCGCCTGCTCGGGCATTCGGCCGGCGGACATCTTGCAGTGTGGCTGGCGGGAGAGAAGGACACGTTCACCCGGCCTGAACGGGTAATCGCGCAGGCTGCCGCACTCGATCTGGCGTCGGCAGGCGAGCGTGGACGACGGATCAGCTTCATCGAGGATCTGTTCGGCGTTCCGTTCGAAGCGGACCCGGATCTGTATCGCAATGCGTCGCCACAGCATCGACTGCCGATCGGCGTTCCCGTTGTGTGCGTCACGGGTGCGGAGGATCTGCAGGTGCCGGCCAAGGTGAGCTACCGGTATGCGAAGGCTGCCGAAGCGGCTGGTGATCCCGTGGCACTGCGTGTGATCGAGGGCGAAGGGCACGACGCATTTCTCTCACCCTCGACCGAGTCCTGGCGGGTCTCCCGCGAGTTGGTTCTCGCCGAAGACCCGCTGGCTCCGAGCACGTCAGACTGACACGGGGCCTTCTTGCACAGGGGCCTTCTTGCCCGGCAGGATGAACGCCACGACAACTGCCCCCACGAACAGTGCAAGGCCGCCCGCCCAGCTGGCCGCCGAAATCGCGTCGGCGTAGGCACTGCCGGCGGCGTCGAGCAACGGCGCTGCCTGAGCTGCAGCCAAGGGGTTGCCTGCCATCTCTTCGGCGACCAACGAAGCGCCGCCGACGGATTCTCCCGACACCTCCATCGCGTACGCGGCCTGTTGCGCCAGCTCACCCGTCAACTGTGGAACCTGCATACCGCTGATGAATCCTGCGATCGAATCCTTGTAGCTCGCAGCGAGGATCGAGCCCAGGATCGCGATTCCCAGAGAGCCGCCGAGTTCGATGGCGGTGTCGTTGAGGCCACCAGCAGCGCCGAGATCGTCCTCGGAGAAGTTGTCCATGATGGCGTCGGTGGCCGGCGGTTCACTCAAGCCGATGCCCAGGCCGAGCAGGATCAGTGGGACAGCGAACATCCAGTAGCCCGAATCGCCGTCTACCTGCGTGAGAATCAGAACACCGACCGCGGCGACGACCATGCCGCCGACGATGGATGCCCGGACGCCGATCAGCGGAGTGATCCGGCCACTGACCACGGCGCCGATCGAAACGGCAATTGCCAAGGGCAGCAGACGAACACCGGTTTCGAGTGCGCCGTAGCCGAGGATGAACTGGAACTGCTGTGAGATGAAGTAGATGGCACCGAAGGCGGCCAGGAAGAGCAGAAGTACGGCGAGTGTCGCGCCGCCGACCATGCGCTGGCCGAGTTTGCGGACGTCGAGCAGTGGCTGCGGGTGACGCAGTTCCCAGACGACGAACGAGACGAGACCGATCGCAGCGAGCACGGCGGTGCCGATGGGTCCGCCGGTCCACCCGAAGTGGAATCCGTTGATGATCGAGTACACGAGCGAGCCGATGGTGACCACCGAGAGTGCGCCGCCGATCCAGTCGATCCGGCCCAGGTGCTCGGCCTTGCTCGGCGGCACCAGGATTACGGCGGCGACGGCAGCGACGGCGGCGATCGGGACGTTGATCAGGAAAGTGATGCTCCAGGAATGACTGTCGAGAATCCAGCCGGCCAGTAGCGGACCGAGGGCAATCGCCAGACCCGACGTCGCCGCCCACGCCGCGATGGCGCGTGATCGCTCCGCTTTGGGAAAGGTGGCGACCAGAAGCGAGAGCGTCGCGGGCATGATGATCGCGGCGCCGACGCCCATGATCATTCGTGCCGCGATGACGGCGTTGGTGGTGTCCGCGATACTGCCGAAGACGGCGCCGCCGGCGAACACGGCGAGTCCGGCCAGAAGCGCTCCGCGGCGACTGTACTTGTCACCGATCACGCCGAACAGCAACATCAGCGCGGCGTAGGGGACTGTGTAGCCGTCGATGACCCATTGCAGTTGAGTGCTGGTGAGCCCGAGGTCTCTGGTCATGTCCGGCGCCGCGACGATCAGCGCGGTATTCGCCATCACGACGATCAGCAAACTCAGGCATAACACCCCGAGCGCGGCCCACCGCCGTGAGTACGGCTGGTCCATCTCCGAGACAGGTTTGCTCATGAGTGTCGTCATGACGCGACTCCGTTCCTGATGATCGAAGAGACTCCTCGATCTATTTGCACACTGATGTGTAAGTTAATAACTTGCACACCGATGTGCAACTATGATTGACCTAGATCACAGTTGGGCAGTCGAAAGAGGTGGAACGCGCGTTGACGCATTCGGGCACAGTCGTTTCGGGAACTGCCGAATCGGGCGGAAGGCAGCGTCGTAGTCAGGCCGCGGCGAATCGCAATCGCATCATCGAGGCGGCGATCACGGCGTTCGCTGCTGATCCGGATGCGAGCATGGACGACGTCGCAAAGGCTGCCGGTGTGGTCAGACGAACCGTGTACGCGCATTTCGACAGCCGTGAGGCGCTGATCAACGGCATCGTGGACGAGGCGTCGACCGATCTCGTTGCTGCGCTGAGCCAAGCCGGTGAGCCGCCCGAGCGCCCCGATCTGGCGACTGCCGTACTGGCATTGCTGTCATGGCCGGTCGGTGATCGATTCCGGATGCTGCTCAGTTTTGCCCGCAAAGAGTTGGGGGAGCAGCGGATTCTCGATTTGATGGAGCCCGCGCGCGCCGTGAGTGTCAGCGTCGTCGAGCGAGGTCAGCGTGACGGCACCTTCTCGACATACCTGCCGGCCGAGACTCTGGTAGCGATGACCGAGGCGATCACGATCACTTTGTTCGATCAGGCCAACAGTGGGCTCATCACCGACTCTGGCGAATCCTTTGCCGCCGTATGCCTGGTCATCGCGGGTATCAGTCCGGACAGAAGCGCCGAGGTCGTCGCCGAAGCGTCGGAATGGATCCGAGAATCGCTGCCGTCCGGTCGCCGCGAGGATTAGGCCGGGACGATTAACAAGTGGGCCGTGTCCGACTCTGGCGCTAGACTTCGAAGTATCGAGGCTCACGAGTCGAGTGGGCTGATCGGACCAGAAAGCAGGCCATATTCACCACGTGAGTGAACACAGTGAACTCGACGGGAACCGTGTAACCACCATCACCGATCGCGCTCTGCCCGCAGAGCGCACCGTCCGTTCGAGTATGGATCTGGCGCCGGAGACCGTGCGCCAAATCCTGGGGGCGACGGACGAGAATCTCACCGCGATCGAACGTGAGCTTCGTGCCGACATTCACGTACGTGGCGGAACTGTCTCCTTGTCGGGGACGGCTGCAGACGTTGCGCTGGCAGAACGTGTGTTCAGTGAATTGGCGTCGCTGGCCGGTCGGGGGCAACCCATCGCACCGGATGCTGTTCGACGAACCATCGGCATGCTCACCAACGAGGTCGGCGAGTCTCCGGCCGAGGTGCTCTCCCTCGACATTCTTTCGCGTCGGGGCAAGACGATTCGGCCCAAGACCCTCAACCAGAAACGCTACGTCGACGCCATCGACGAGAACACCATCGTGTTCGGAGTCGGCCCGGCCGGTACCGGCAAGACCTACCTCGCCATGGCCAAGGCCGTTCAGGCGTTGCAGGCCAAGCAGGTCTCTCGGATCATCTTGACCAGGCCGGCAGTCGAGGCAGGCGAGCGACTGGGCTTTCTGCCCGGCACGCTGCACGAGAAGATCGATCCGTACCTGCGCCCGCTGCACGACGCATTGCACGACATGATGGATCCCGAGGCGATTCCGAAGTTGATGCAGGCCGGAGTCATCGAGGTCGCTCCGCTCGCCTACATGCGCGGCCGGACGCTCAACGACGCCTTCATCATCTTGGACGAAGCGCAGAACACCACGGCCGAGCAGATGAAGATGTTCCTGACCCGTCTCGGGTTCGGTTCCAAGATCGTGGTCACCGGAGACGTGACCCAGGTCGATCTACCTGGTGGGGCCCGTTCGGGTCTGCGTGCGGCATCCGAAATCCTCACCGGGATCGACGATATTCATTTCGCCACCCTCGACAGCAGTGACGTCGTACGGCATCGGCTGGTCTCCCACATCGTCGACGCTTACGAGCGTCACGAATCGGATCGGTCCGGCGAGTTAGCGGTCGGAAACCGGGCGCAGCGCCGCGCTGCACATGCTCATTCACCGCGACGGTAGGCTGATCGACGCATCAACCCCTACTTTTCCCAGGAAAGAGCGTCGCACATGAGCATCGAGGTCTCGAACGAATCGGGCATGGACATCTCCGAACCGGAGTTGATCAGCGTTGCCCGTTTCGTGATCGCTCGGATGGATGTCCATCCGGCGGCCGAGCTGTCGATGGTTCTCGTCGACTCCGCGACGATGGCGGATCTGCACGTTCGCTGGATGGACCTGCCGGGCCCGACCGACGTCATGTCGTTCCCGATGGACGAACTCGAGCCGGGTGGCCGTCCTGATTCCCCGGAGCCTGGACCGTCGATGCTCGGCGACATCGTGTTGTGTCCGTCTTTTGCCGCGGATCAGGCTGACAAGGCCGGGCATTCACTGGCTCACGAACTTGCCCTCCTGACCGTCCACGGTGTGTTGCACCTCCTCGGCTACGACCATGCGGAGCCGGAAGAGGAGAAGGAGATGTTCGGCTTGCAGAACAGCCTCCTCGAAGAGTGGTACGAAGACCTTCGCCGTATCGACCGCGAAGCAGCACTGGCCGAACGCGATCAGAAGCTGCTCGGCAAGACCGGTTTCGTCGACGGAGTGGACCGATAACAGTTATCCGGGGGTTCTGTAGTGAGTAGCGCCATAGCGCTCTTTGTTCTGGCGATTGCTCTTGTCCCGGTCGGTGGTGTCTTCGCGGCCGTCGACTCGGCGCTCAACACCATTTCGTCGGCGCGCATCGACGAGATGGCAAAGGAAGAGCGAGCCGGCGCCGCGCGCGTGCAGCGCATTCTGACCGATCGTCCGCGATACGTGAACCTGATGGTCCTGCTTCGCATTTTGTGCGAGATCACGGCCACCGTCGTACTCGTGGGCGGTCTGATCGACATCCTCTCGTTGGGCTGGGCGCTGACCGTCACCGCGGTGATCATGGTTCTCGTCTCGTACGTGGTCATCGGCGTCGGACCGAGAACGCTTGGGCGCCAACATGCGTACTCCATCGCGATGGCCGCGTCGTTGCCACTGCTGTGGATCGGTGTTCTGCTCGGGCCCATCAGTCGCGTCCTGATCCTCGTGGGTAACGCCTTGACCCCGGGTAAGGGCTTCCGCAACGGTCCGTTCGCTTCGGAAATCGAGTTGCGTGAACTCGTGGACATGGCGCAGGAACGCGGCGTCGTCGCCGACGAAGAACGCCGAATGATCCAGTCCGTCTTCGAACTCGGAGACACGTCGGCACGCGAGGTGATGGTGCCTCGCACCGACATGGTGTGGATCGAAAATGACAAGAATGCCGGACAGGCGACGTCGTTGGCCGTGCGCAGTGGTCACTCGCGCTTGCCGGTCATCGGGGAGAACGTCGACGACGTGCTCGGTGTCGTCTACCTCAAGGATCTGGTCAAGCAGACCTACCACCTGCCCGACGGCGGCCGGAACGTCAACGTCTGCGACGTCATGCGGCCGGCGGTCTTCGTTCCCGATTCGAAGCCACTCGACAGCTTGCTGGCCGAGATGCAGCGCGACCGCAATCACATGGCGATCCTCGTCGACGAGTACGGCGGAATCGCCGGGCTGGTCACGATCGAGGACGTCATCGAAGAGATCGTCGGTGAGATCGCCGACGAGTACGACGAGGACGAGACGCCGCCCATCGAGGATCTCGGTGACGGAATGTTCCGCGTATCCGCGAGACTTCCCATCGAAGACCTCGGCGAATTGTTCGATCTCGAACTCGAACTCGACGAGGTGGAGACCGTCGGCGGGCTGATCGGATACGTACTCGGCCGAGTTCCGCTTCCTGGTTCCGAGGTGGAATACGACGGTTTGATCCTGCGCGGTGAGGGAACCAATACGGGCCGAGGCCGGGTACGCATCAGCACGGTGTTCGTGCAGCGCATCCCGCGGTCCGAAGACGAAGAGACAGAAGACACCGATGACTGAGCGAGTGTTCAGCGAGGAGCAGTTATGAGCAAGAACGAATTCCGGTCAGGCTTCGTGTGTTTCGTGGGTCGACCCAATACGGGTAAGTCCACGCTGACCAATGCGTTGGTCGGCAGCAAGATCGCGATCACGTCCTCGCGCCCGCAGACGACGCGCCATACGATTCGTGGCATCGTTCACCGCGAGCATGCGCAGCTGATCCTGGTGGACACCCCTGGACTGCACAAGCCGCGCACATTGCTCGGGCAGCGCCTCAACGACCTGGTTCGCGACACGTACTCCGAGGTCGACGTCATCTGCCTGTGCATCCCGGCCGACGAGGCCATCGGGCCCGGAGACCGCTGGATCGTGCAGCAGATCCGTCAGATGGCGCCCAAGACCAAGCTGGTCGGCATCGTCACCAAGATCGACAAGGTCAGCCGCGACGCCGTCGGAAAGCAGTTGCTTGCGCTGTCCACCTTGCTCGGTCCCGAATCCGAGGTCGTTCCGGTGTCCGCGAAGTCGGGCGAACAGGTCGAGATCCTGGTCGACGTCCTCGCCGGTCTGATGGACGAGGGCCCGGCCTTCTACCCGGACGGTGAATTGACGGACGAGCCCGAAGAGGTGCTCATGGCCGAACTCATCCGTGAGGCTGCGCTCGAGGGTCTCGGTGAGGAATTGCCGCACTCCCTGGCCGTGGTGATCGAGGAGGTCATCCCGCGCGAAGGACGCACCGAGAAGCAGGGCGAGATGCTGGACGTCCACGCGTTGCTCTACGTCGAGCGGCCCAGCCAGAAGGGCATCGTCATCGGTAAGGGCGGAGCGCGTCTGCGGGAAGTCGGTACCAGTGCGCGCCTGCAGATCGAGAAGCTGCTCGGTGTGCGGATCTTCCTGGAGTTGCACGTCAAGGTCGCCAAGGACTGGCAGCGCGACCCGAAGCAGCTCGGCCGGTTGGGCTTCTAGGGCCTCCGGCCCCGTGAGCGGTTAAGGAGTCCAGGGACTGCCTAACCACTCACAGGGGCCGGAGGACCCTGAGGATCGCCGCGCCGATGTCCTGCTCGTCGACGCCGGTGGCCAGGCGTCGGAGTTGGAGTCCAGTGATGACGGCGACGAGCGTCGATGCAATCGATTCGGGATCCGGTACGCCGAGTGCCGTCAGAATCGTGACGGTCAAATCGTCGTAGGCGGCAAAGCATTCGACCGCCACTTCATGGAGTTCGTGGTCGCGGCCGGCGGCGATGTACATCTCGAACGGCGCGATCCGCTCGGCCGAGAACGAAAGATCTCGCGTCACCTTCTCAGCTATTGCCGCGGCATCCTCGACGCTGAGACCTTTGTCGCGGTACTCCTCGGCCAAGGCGCGCAGGCGCGTCGTCTCGTCTGTCACGAAACGAGACAGAGCAGCGCGGAGCATGTCCGACTGGCTCGCGAAGTGATACGTGATCGATCCGAGTGAGACGCCGGCCTGCGCGGCGATGCGCCGGTTGCTCACACCCGGGATGCCGTCGGTACCGACGACGTGCAGAACGGCATCGAGTATTCGCTCGCGAACGTCCCGGTTACTCATCGGGTCACCACCACGGCTCGGGGCGGACCTGATCCCAACGCAGGACCGATTCCAATTGTGAAGCGAGGGAGACCAACAGAGGTTCGGTGTTCTCGTTGCCCATCAACTGCGCACCGATGGGCAGGCCGGCCTTGCTGAATCCGGCCGGCACGTTGACCGAGGGCCAGCCGAGGACGTTCCACGGCCACGCGTACGGGCAGGCGCCGGTCATGACCTTGTCGGTGTCCCAACCACCGATGCCGTCGATCGCGGTCGCCATGATCGGTGGAGTTGCCGTCGTGGGTGCCAGGACGACGTCGTAGGTGTCGAAGATCGCCCCGATCCGCTTTCGCATCCGCGGTTCGGCCGCGCGGGCCGCGCGCAGTGGCGCACCACGAAGTAGCTTGCCGTTCTGTGCATTTCCGCGTGTTCTGGCATCGACCAGTGTCGGGTCGGGAACGCGTCCGAGCCAGTCGTGGACCCCGACGAGTGAGCGGGGCAGAAAGTTCAGGCCGAAGATCAGGCCGTATGCGGGATCGTCGACGACGACGTGGTGTCCGAGTTCCCGCAGCGTGTCGGCGATCGAATGAACCGCCAGGCGCACTTCCGGGTCCAGCTTCACAGGAGTGGCGGTGAACGGATTACGAAGGGAAAGAGCGATTTTCAGTTTTCCGGGGTCGCGTCCCACCGCGTCGCTGACGGTGACCGGTGTCGGCTTGTGGAGATCGCCGTCATGGTTGCCGGCAGCGACGTCGAGCAACAGTGCCGCGTCGGCGACGGTGCGAGCGAGCGGGCCGTTGACCGTCAGGCCGTAGAAGGCTTCGGCGTCGGGCCAGGTGGAGATGCGCCCGCGCTGCGGCTTGATTCCGACGAGGTTGGTCCAGGCCGCGGGGATTCGGATGGAACCGGCTCCATCGGAACCGATTCCGGCGCTGACTAATCCGGCAGCGACGGCCGCCGCGGTGCCGCCCGACGATCCGCCTGGAGTGTGGTGACGCGACCACGGATTGCGCGTGTAACCGAAGGCTGAACCGCTCGTGAGCGGCCACTGGCCCAGTTCCGGGCTGTTGGTCTTGCCCACGATCACTGCGCCGGCGTCGCGGAGGCGTCGAACCATCTCCGAGTCCTCGGTCTTGGCCGGGAAATCGCCAGGGCAACCGAAGGCGGTGGGTTCGCCGGTGATGTCGACGTCGTCCTTCACTGCGATCGGCACGCCGAGAAGAGGTAGGCGCTCGCCGAGTGCGAGACGCCTGTCGGCCTCGGCAGCTTCTTCGAGTGCCTTCTCGCGCCGCACGATCTTGAACGCATTGAGGTGAGGCTGAGTGGCCTCGATCCGGCTCAGCGTTGCCTCCGTGGCCGCGACGGACGAGGTAGCACCCGAAGCCAGACTCGCAACCTGGTCGACAAGGCCGGGGGCGAGATCGTGGTCGGTTCGAGAAGTCATCAGGTTCCCTTCGCAAAACTGTTCGTTCGAACGAACAGTAACTTGTTTCAGTATTGGCGAACTTGGGTTCCGCGTCAAGATCGCGTCAAGACGCCAGGTCAGTGCGTAAGTGGATCGTCAGAGACACGGAATCGGCCTCTCTGGAGGTCGAAGCTGAGAGAGCGCATCCGGTCGAGGGCGACCGAGCGTCATGGCTGCGATGCACAGCAGCACGGCAAAAGATTTCGAAGAGGGAAGCTCATGGCCGATCTGGCCTACGTTGCTCTGATTCTCGGTGGTTTTCTCGTGTGCGCGCTGGTGCTGCGCGCCCTACAGGCGAGCGCTCCCAAATGACGGTTGCCGGTGTGGTCAGCGTGGTTCTGATCGCCGTCGCCGCGGCATTGGTCATTTATCTGCTCGTTGCACTCGTAGATCCTGAGAGGTTCTGATGTCGCCCGCTCTTGCAGCCGGCCTGCAGATCGCTTTTGTCCTCGCCGTTCTGGCAATTGCCTACGTTCCGGTGGGCGACTACATGGCACGCGTTTACACGTCGACGCGAGATCTGCGGGTCGAGAGTGTGATCTACCGCGTCGGCCGGATCGACTCGCGGGCCGAGCAGACGTGGTACGGCTACGCCGCAAGCGTTCTCGGATTCTCGTTGGCGAGCGCATTGTTCTTGTACTTTCTCCAACGGATTCAGGGTGTACTACCGCTGAGTGACGGACTGTCCGGCGTCAGCCCTGCCGTTGCCTTCAACACCGCGATTTCCTTTGTGGCGAACACGAACTGGCAGTCGTACACGCCGGAAACGACGATGAGCAACTTCGTTCAGCCCGTCGGCCTGGCGGTGCAGAACTTCGTCTCTGCCGCAGTCGGGATGGCGGTGGCCATCGCATTGGTTCGTGGCTTCATTCGGGTTGCCCGGGGCGGCGAAATCGGCAACTTCTGGGTCGATCTGACGCGTGGTTCTCTGCGCATCCTCCTCCCGTTCTCCTTCGTGATCGCCCTGATCCTGTTGAGCCAGGGAGTGATCCAGTCGTTCCACAGCGGTTTCGCCTCCACTGGCCTCGACGGCAATGCGGTGACCAATGCACTAGCTCCCGTCGCGTCCCAGGAAGCGATCAAGGAACTCGGCACGAACGGCGGCGGGATCTTGGCTGCCAACTCGGCGCACCCGTTCGAGAACCCCACCCCGCTGAGCAATATCGTCGAGATTCTGGCGATCCTGTTGATTCCGGTCTGCCTCACACGAACATTCGGAACGCTCGTCGGTGATCGTAGGCAAGGCCTCACCCTGCTCGCAGTGATGGGAATCCTGTGGAGCGGACTGCTCGCGGTGACGCTCGCTGCCGAATCCGGCGCACGCGGTGTTGCCGCCACAGCAGCTGGTTCGATGATGGAGGGCAAGGAAGTTCGCTTCGGAATCCCCGGATCGGCATTGTTCGCGGTGGCGACCACGGGAACGTCGACGGGTGCGGTGAACTCGGCCCACGACAGCATGTCGCCCCTCGGCGGCGGCGCGGTCCTGCTCAACATGTTGCTCGGCGAAATCGCGCCGGGCGGAGTCGGAACCGGCCTCTACGGGATTCTCGTGCTGGCGCTGATCGCAGTGTTCGTCGGCGGACTGTTGGTCGGTCGCACGCCCGAATACCTCGGCAAGAAGTTGGGTCGTCGCGAGATAACCCTTGCGGCGCTGTCGATCCTGGTCATGCCCGCACTGGTCCTGATCGGTACCGCCATCACCGTGATCCTCGGTTCGACCACCGGTTATCAAGGCAACGGGGGAGATCCGGGCACGCCGGGATCGATCCACGGGTTCAGCGAGGTCCTCTATGCCTTCGCTTCCGCCTCGAACAACAACGGCAGCGCGTTCGGCGGTCTGACCGTCACCAGCGACTGGTTCCAGTCGTCCCTCGGAATCTGCATGCTTCTGGGCCGATTCCTGCCCATCATCTTCGTTCTCGCTCTGGCCGGTGCGCTGGCCTCTCAGAAGAAGGTGGCGCCGACGGCGGGCACCCTCCCCACATCCGGCCCGATGTTCACCGGCCTGTTGACCGGCACCGTCGTTCTTGTTGCTGCACTTACATTCTTCCCGGCCCTCGCGCTGGGCCCGCTAGCGGAGGCTCTTCAATGACCGTGCGTATCAGTGAGAAACCCGTGGTAGCGCAAGACGCTGCCGACAAGGTTGATCCAGGGCAGTCCCGTCAAGTACACGCAGGCGTATTCAACCCGCGGCAGATGATCACCGCGTTGCCGGGGGCCGTACGCAAACTCGATCCACGCCACTTGGCGCGTAACCCGGTCATGTTCGTGGTGTTCGTCGGTTCCGTCATCACCACCGTCATGGCGATCGCCGATCCCTCGGTGTTCTCATGGGTGATCACCCTGTGGCTCTGGTTCACGGTGATCTTCGCGAACCTCGCCGAATCCGTGGCCGAAGGGCGAGGCAAGGCTCAGGCGGCCAGCCTGCGCAAGGTCAAGCAGGACACCACAGCACATCGGATCACGATGAGCGGCGCGATCGAATCGGTTTCCGGCACCGAACTGGTGGTCGGCGACCGGGTGATCGTGGTTGCCGGCGAGGTCATCCCCGGCGACGGCGACGTGGTCGAAGGTATTGCCTCCGTGGACGAATCGGCGATCACCGGTGAATCCGCCCCGGTAGTCCGTGAATCCGGTGGCGACCGCTGCGCCGTCACCGGTGGTACGACGGTTCTCTCCGACCGGATCGTCGTGGAAATCACCGCAGCACCGGGCAGTTCGTTCGTGGACCGGATGATCGCGCTCGTCGAAGGCGCCTCGCGTCAGAAGACACCCAACGAGATTGCGCTCAACATCCTGCTCGCGTCGTTGACGGTCATCTTCCTCCTCGCCGTCGTAGCCATCGGCCCGATGGGCTTGTACGCGGGGCACGAGCAGGATCCGATCAAGCTGATCGCACTCCTCGTCTGCCTGATCCCGACGACCATCGGAGCGCTGCTCTCGGCAATCGGTATCGCGGGCATGGACCGCCTCGTCCAGCGCAACGTTCTCGCGATGTCGGGGCGTGCCGTGGAAGCTGCGGGCGACATCGACACCCTGTTGATGGACAAGACCGGAACCATCACCTTCGGCAACCGCCGGGCGACCGCGCTCCACCCGGCACCCGGCGTATCCGCCGACGATCTTGCTGCGGCAGCGCGCTTGTCGAGCCTGGCCGACGGAACTCCCGAGGGACGGAGCATCGTCGAGTTGTGCGCAGCAGAGTTCTCTCTCGCGGCCGAACCGACGCTCGACGAGGAACGCGCCGAGTTCGTTCCCTTCACGGCACAAACGCGGATGAGCGGGCTCGACCACTCCGGACGCCAAATCCGAAAGGGTGCAGCAGATGCGGTGATGAACTGGGTCGTCAGTGGCGGTGGACATGCAGAGACCGCGGTGACCGACACCGTGAACGACATCGCCCAAGCCGGCGGAACACCACTGGTAGTTGCCGTCAAACACGGTGAGAGCACCTCGATCCTCGGCGTGATCGCGTTGTCCGACGTCGTCAAGCCGGGAATGGCTGACAGGTTCGCCGAACTCCGGGCGATGGGTATTCGCACGATCATGATCACCGGCGACAATCCGTTGACCGCGAAGGCGATTGCCGATGAGGCGGGCGTCGACGACTTCATGGCGGAGGCCACCCCGGAAGACAAACTGGCCCTGATCCGGAAGGAGCAGGAAGGCGGACGTCTCGTCGCGATGACCGGTGACGGGACCAATGATGCGCCCGCCCTTGCCCAGGCAGATGTCGGGGTCGCGATGAACACGGGAACCTCGGCAGCCAAAGAGGCCGGGAACATGGTCGATCTCGATTCTGATCCCACCAAGTTGATCGAGGTAGTGGAAATCGGCAAGCAATTGCTGATCACCCGCGGCGCCTTGACCACATTCTCGTTGGCGAACGACCTGGCGAAGTACTTCGCAATCCTGCCGGCATTGTTCAGCGGCATCTACCCGCAGCTGGACGCGTTGAACATCATGCGGCTCGCCACCCCCGAATCCGCGATCGTCTCGGCCGTGATCTTCAACGCCTTGGTGATCATCGGGTTGATTCCGTTGGCACTCAAGGGTGTTCGATACCGACCGTCGACAGCATCGCAGTTGCTCGGACGTAACCTGCTCGTCTACGGTCTCGGCGGTGTGATCACACCGTTCGTCGGTATCTGGTTGATCGATCTCGTCGTGCGTTTGATTCCTGGAATTGGGTGACCTGACATGCGTTTCACTATCGGTTTTGCCAAACAGGTGTGGGCGGGTTTGCTCGTATTACTTGCACTCACGGTCGTTCTCGGTGTGATCTATCCCGCCGCGGTGTGGGGGGTCAGCCGGATCAGCTCCGGATCTGCCGAAGGCTCACCGGTCACTGATGCCGCCGGTTGCGTGGTCGGCAGTGCCTGGGTGGGTGTTGATCCGCAGGTTGCCGAAGGGCAGCAGGACCCGTTCTTCCACAACCGCGTTGTCGGATCCGTTTCGGACGAGGATCCTTTTGCCACCGGTGATCCCGCTGCGGCACTACCGTCCAACCAGGGGCCGAGCAGCGAGATTCTGGCCGGATTCATCATCGAGCGCCGGGCAGCCATCGCGGCACGTGAGGGCGTCGACCCGGCATCGGTTCCCGTCGACGCAGTCACCGGTTCGGGCTCGGGTATCGATCCCCACATCAGTCCGGCGTACGCCGAGCTGCAGGTCGCGAGGGTGGCGGCGAACAACGGCATCTCGGAAGACCAGGTGCGGGACTTGGTGGCTGAGCACACCGACGGTCGGCAACTCGGATTTCTCGGAGCCGAGCGAGTCAACGTCCTGGAATTGAACCTGGCACTCGGATTGACGGCACCTACGTGTGCTGCGCCGACGACTGGTGGATGATTGTCACGTGAGTTCTTCGGAGAAGGTCGGTCAATCTTTCGGTAGGGCACGCAAACGTGGTGAATTGCGTATCTACCTCGGCGCTGCCCCCGGCGTCGGAAAGACCTTCGCGATGCTCGGTGAGGCTCATCGACGTCGAGATCGTGGCTGTGACGTGGTCGCGGCTGTTGTGGAGACACACGGCCGCGCCCGCACGGCGGCGCAGATCGGTGACCTCGAGATCATTCCGCCGAAGCTGGTGGACTATCGCGGAACACGGATGCCGGAACTGGACGTCGAGGCCGTGTTGGCTCGGCGGCCGGCCCTTGTCCTCGTGGACGAGTTGGCACACACCAACACGCCGGGGAGTAAGAATCACAAGCGCTGGCAGGACGTGCAGGAACTGCTCGAAGCCGGGATCGACGTCCTGTCCACGGTCAACGTGCAACACCTCGAAAGCCTCAACGACGTTGTCGCGCACATCACCGGCGTGGTTCAGCAGGAGACGGTTCCGGACGCGATAGTGCGTAGTGCGGCGCAGGTCGAGCTGGTCGACATCACTCCGGAGGCGCTGCGCCGCAGACTTTCTCACGGCAACGTGTATTCGCCGGAGCGTGTCGATGCGGCATTGGGTAACTACTTCAGACGCGGAAACCTCACGGCGCTACGCGAACTGGCTCTGCTGTGGGTGGCCGATCAGGTGGACGCCGCCCTGGCGAAGTACCGGGCCGAGAACAAGATCACCGATACCTGGGAGGCGCGCGAGCGTGTCGTCGTTGCCGTGACCGGGGGACCGGAGTCGGAAACGCTGGTACGACGCGCATCCCGTATCGCGTCGAAATCGAGTGCCGAGCTGATGGTGGTCCACGTCGTGCGCGGTGACGGACTCACCGGCGTCTCGGCTCCGGAGATGGGCAAGGTGCGCGCGTTGGCCGTCGGGGTCGGCGCCACGCTTCACACCGTTGTCGGTGACGACGTACCGTCGACGCTTCTCGAATTCGCCCGCGAGGAGAACGCCACACAGTTGGTTCTGGGAACGTCTCGACGTTCTCGGCTGGCGCGCATCCTCGACGAGGGGATCGGCGCCGCGGTGGTTCAGCAGTCCGGCGGCATCGACGTTCACATGGTCACCCATGAGGAAACGACCGTCCGTCGGCGGATCTCGTTGTTCGGCCGATCCGAGTACCGCTTGCTGTCGTGGATTGCGGCAGTGGTGGTTCCGACGGCCGCAGCCGGACTCATGGGTCTGATCGACCGGATCTCCGGCGTGCCGGGCGAAAATGCGTTGTTCTTCGTGGTGGTGGTTCTGGTCGCGCTGCTCGGTGGTGTCGGGCCGGCAATGCTGTCTGCTCTGTTATCGGGACTGCTGCTCAATTACTTCTTCACCGACCCCAGGTACAGCTTCACGATCGCCGAACCCGACAACTTCATCACGACGGTGGTGCTGCTGATAGTGGCTGTGGCAGTGGCCGTTCTGGTGGACGCTGCCGCCAAAAAAGCTCGAGAAGCGAAGCGCGCTTCGGAGGAAGCGGAACTTCTGACACTGTTTGCGGGGTCGGTTCTCCGCGGTGCTGACCTGTCCACGCTGCTCGAGAAAGCTCGCGAAATCTACCGTCAACGGGGGGTTTCAGTGGTGCATCATGAGGATGGCGTAGTCGCGGCCGTGGGTGCAGAACCGCCGGCACGTGAAGCTGACGCGGATTCCGTGTGCGAGGTAAACGACGGCGAATACGCACTGATGCTGTCGGGGCCGGAGTTGAGTGCGCGTGATCGTCGGGTGTTGACCGTTGTCGCGCACCAGGCGGTCGGCATGATCCGTCAGGACAAGCTCACGGTCGAAGCGAGCAAGGCGGCTGCATTGACCGAGGCTGATCAACTGCGCCGAGCATTGCTTTCGGCTGTGAGCCATGACCTTCGGACACCGCTCGCCGGCGTGAAGGCTGCTGTGTCGAGCTTGCGCAGCGACGACATCGAGTTCTCACCTGAGGACACGGCAGAACTACTGGCCACCATCGAGGAGTCTGCGGATCAGTTGACCGCGCTGGTCGGCAACCTTCTTGATTCGTCCAGACTGGCTGCGGGAGTGGTCAAGCCGACGTTGCGGGCGGTGTACCTCGACGAAGTTGTTCACCGGGCGTTGCTTGGATTAGGCATCGGCGGCCGGTCGGACTCCCGGTCCTACAGTGTGATCGTCGACGTGGGTACTGTTGCCGTGCAAGCCGATCAGGGTTTGCTCGAGAGAGTGATCGCCAACCTCGTCGACAACGCATTGCGGTACGGCGGCACAACACCGGTGCGAGTGGGAGCAGCACGCGTCGGAGACCGCACCGTCATCACCGTCGCAGATACCGGCCCCGGTGTACCCCGTGGTGAAGCCGAATCGATGTTCGAGCCGTTCCAGCGGATGGGAGATCGCGACAACACCGGCGGAGTGGGCCTCGGGCTGTCCGTGGTTCGTGGATTTGTCGACGCGATGGGCGGAACGGTCAGTGCCACCGACACTCCGGGCGGTGGGTTGACGATGATGGTCGAACTGGCCGGTGCAGGAACGAATGGAAGCGAGTCATGAGCCGGATACTGGTTGTCGACGACGAACCGCAGATCTTGCGGGCACTACGCATCAACCTCACTGTGCGTGGATATGACGTGGTGACGGCGTCCACCGGAGCAGGGGCCCTGCGCGCTGCAGCGGAACGGCCGCCGGACGTGGTGATTCTCGATCTCGGACTGCCGGACATGGACGGCACCGAAGTACTTGCAGGCCTGCGTGGCTGGTGCACGGCGCCGGTCATCGTGCTGTCGGCGCGCACCGACTCCGCGGACAAAGTCGAGGCCCTCGATGCCGGTGCCGACGATTACGTCACCAAGCCCTTCGGGATGGACGAGTTTCTGGCCCGCGTGCGCGCAGCGGCGAGGCGTGGAACCTCGGCGGCCGATACCTCGGAACCGTCGGTCGAGACTGCGTCGTTCACGGTGGACTTGGCTGCCAAAACGGTGAGTCGGCGCGGTGAACAGGTGCATCTGACTCCGACGGAGTGGGGCATGCTCGAGATGCTTGTGCGCAACCGCGGAAAGCTGGTCGGGCAGAAGGAATTGCTTCGGGAGGTGTGGGGACCCGCTTACGACACCGAGACTCACTATCTGCGTGTCTACCTGGCTCAACTTCGTCGCAAGCTCGAGGACGACCCGGCCAACCCCAAGCATCTGATCACCGAGGCGGGGATGGGTTATCGATTCGTGGTGTGAGAAACCAGGTGTGAGAAACCAGGTCAGATCATCACCACCAATTTGCCACGAGCCGTACCGGCTTCCATCTTGGCATGCGCTTGCGCGATGTCCTCGAATGCGAATACCTCGTCGATCGGTACCACCGCCTCGCCTGACGCGACAGCGGAGAGGAAGTCTTGCAGTACGTCGGCAGGCAGGTCGGACGCGTCCCCGCCGTACGAGGTCAATCGCACTCCGCGTGGAATGTAGTCGATCGGATAGAAGTCCTTGACTGTCCACTCGTTGGACAACATGCCCGTGAAACACACGGTCCCGTGAACGCGAGTGGCGCGCAACGTGTCGGGAAGTGTTGGTGTTCCGACTAATTCGAGAGCCAGATCAACACCGTCCGGGAAAATGTCTCGCACCTGGCCTGCCACGGCACCGTCGTCGAGGACAACGTGGTCGACCCCGATCGCGGTCAACGATGACGTCTTGCTCGCATCGCGGGTGGTCGCAAGGACCGTGAGCCCCCACTGCTTCGCCAGGACTGCGGTTGCCATGCCGACCGAGGAGGTTCCGCCTCGAATCAGTAGGGATTGACCGGATTTCGCATCCAGTCCCACCGTCAGCGAGCCGTACGACGTCTGCAGCATCTCGGGAACAGCTCCCACTGTCGACCAGTCCAGTTTGCTGGAGAAGGGAACGACCTGGCTGACGGGAACGCATGTGTACTCGGCATATCCGCCGTCGAAGACCCGACCCATCCCGCCCATCATGGCGGCGACCTGCTGCCCTTCGGTCAACTCCCCGCCGGGGCAGTTCACCACTTCGCCGACGGCCTCGATGCCCAGCACCCTCGGGAACGTCACGCCTTCGGCGAGGCCGAGGCGGGTGTGCAGTTCGGATCGATTGAGACCGAAGGCCTTCACACGGATGAGGACCCAGCCGATGGTAGGCGCCGGTATGGGAATCTCCCTGATCGTCAATGCTTCTGGCGGGCCGGGGGCGTCGAGCACGATTGCGCGCATTGTGTCGGTCATGCTTTCTCCTTGGTGATGAGTGTCAGTCGACGGTTGACTTCGCGCAGCGTGGCCAGTGTGGCGCCGAACCGATCGAGAGCCTCGGGCGTCAGCACGGAACCGAGACGGCGTGCCAGTTCGTCGTCGAACGTGGACTTCGCCCGCTGCAAGAGGCCAATGCCGTCGGGGGTCAACGCGATGAGTGAGGATCGTTTGTCGGCGGGATTGGATTGTCGACGGCAGTGCCCCGAGGACTCGATCCGATCCACTAATTTGCTCGTGCCACCGACGGTGATCGCGAGCGCTTCGGCAATGTCGAAGACCCGACAGGAACCTAGCCTGTCGATGATCTGCATCGGCTCGAATCGACTCAGTGGCAGGTCGTGCTCGATTCGGAGTCGCTGGTCGACGGCCGTCCACAGTTCGGTTTCGAAGCGGACGAGGTTGTCGAAGTGACCGCTCAGGTCCGACCCCGTCATGAGCAGACCCCGAACCGATATGCATTCCGTGGAATCATTCTTTCACCGTACGCCCGATTCGTGATCAATTCCATGGAATCTATTTGCGGCCTTTCGTTGTGTCGGTGGCGCATGGGAACATATGTTCGTGTCGCATGAACCGCTGGATCGAGAAACGCCAGGTAATCACCCTGGCGGTGCTCGTTCTGGCGGTAATCATTCTGGGGGTGGTCGACCTACGGGTGACGCAACGATCCTCCATGCGGACCTCGATTCGTTCTACGCATCGGTCGAGCAACGTGACGACCCGACTCTGGCGGGCAGGCCGGTCATCGTCGGTGGTGGCGTGGTCCTGGCGGCAAGCTACGAGGCCAAGGCGTTCGGGGTTCGAACTGCGATGAGTGGTGGTCAGGCTCGATCACTGTGTCCCCAGGCGATCGTCGTTCCCCCGCGAATGTCGGCGTACTCGCAGGCGAGCAAAGACGTGTTCGACGTCTTTCACGACACGTCGCCGCTGGTCGAAGGAATCTCCATAGACGAGGCCTTTCTCGAGGTCGGCGGGCTCGCCAAAATCGTGGGAAACCCGCTGCAGATCGGGGCCAACCTCAGGCGCGACGTGGCCGAGCAGGTCGGACTCCCGATCACGGTCGGGATCGCACGCACCAAGTTCCTGGCCAAGGTCGCGAGTGCATTCGCGAAACCCGACGGATTGCTGCGAGTGCCGCCGGAGGGCGAGACCGAATTCCTGCATCCGTTGCCGGTCGAGAAGCTGTGGGGCGTCGGCAAGATCACGGCCCAGAAGTTGCGAAACTTCGACATCGTGACGGTGGGTGACATCGCTCGGCACGACGAATCCTCGATCGTCTCGATTCTCGGGGGCGGCGCCGGTCGCCATCTCTACGCGCTCTCGCACAATCGAGATCCGCGCCCCGTCCGCGCCTATCGTGGCCGCAGTTCGATGGGTGCTCAGCATGCGCTTGGTCGCGGATCCCATTCCCGCGCAGAACTCGATGCGTCGTTGATGTCCCTTGTCGACCGTGTCAGTCGACGCATGCGTTCGGCGCAGCGGACGGGGCGCACGATCACGCTCCGGCTTCGCTTCGCGGATTTCACGCGGGCAACTCGATCTCACACACTGCGCCGGTCCACCGCCGACACAGTGGAATTGCTGAACGCCTCGATGGTGCTGCTGGACGAAGCGATACCGATGATCGCGGACAAGGGCATCACGTTGATCGGTGTCGCTGTCTCCAACCTGGATCGGGACGGCGCCGAACAACTCGAATTGCCCTTCGACGGTCCAGGATTCGCGGGTCCGGACACTGCCGCCCTCGACTCGGCGATGGACAGCGTCCGGAAGAAGTTCGGCTCGGCGGCTCTCACGAGGGGAGTGCTCCTGGGACGCGATCCGGACCTGTCGGTGCCGCTACTGCCGGACTAGGTGAGGTTTTCTCTCAGAGTCGCTCCCTCGTATTCGTGTCGGAACAACCCACGCGCCTGCAGCACTGGAATCACGTGATCGACAAAATCTTCCAGGCCCTGCGGATAGGTCGGCGGCATCAGATTGAAACCGTCGGCACCGCGGCCGTCCAACCAGGATTCCATCTCGTCGGCAATCGACTCCGGTGTGCCGATCATCGTTGCGTGACCACCACCCGCAGCGAGCGTCCCGAGGAGTTCCCGCACAGTCGGTGCGTCCTTCTCGACGATCCGCAGAATAGTTGCGTAGCGTCCTTGCGGCCCGCTGAATGCTTCGAGTGGAGGCAACGGGGGCACGGGCCCGTCGAGATCCCAGTCCTCGCAATCCTGTCCGGTGAACAACGAGAGTTGGCGTATCGACTGTTCGGTGGGCAGCAGGCGATCAAGTTCGGCCTTCTTGGCCCGTGCCTCGGCGACAGTACTTCCGACGTAGGTGACCAGCCCCGGCATGACGGCGACCGAGTTCGAATCCCGGCCGGCGCGCTCGATTCTCGACTTCATGTCCGCGTAGTAGCTCTGCGCGCTGGGTAGGTCGTAGGCAACTGAATAGATCGCCTCGGCGCGCTGCGCAGCCAGATCGCGACCCTGCTCGGACGCCCCGGCCTGAAACAAGACCGGCCTGCCCTGCGGGGATCGAGGAACCGTCAACGGGCCGTCGACACGAAAATGCTTGCCGTCGTGATCGATGCGAGAAATCTTGCCTGCGTCGGCAAAACGTCCCGCCCGGTCGAGGATCAGCGCGTCTTCCGACCACGAATCCCACAATGCGAGGGCCACTTCGACAAATTCGTCGGCTCGTTCATATCGGGATGCGTGATCGGGCATCGCCTCGAGTCCGTGGTTGCGCGCCTCCTGGTCGAACATCGAGGTCACGACGTTCCATCCGGCCCGTCCGCCGCTGATGTGGTCGAGCGATGCCAAAAGTCGTGCCGCGTGGAATGGCGTGTAAAAGGTCGTGGAGATGGTGGTGACCAGGCCGACGTTCGCCGTCGCTCGTGCCATGGCAGTCAACGCGGTGATCGGTTCGAGAAACCACGACGCACCAGACTCGGGTTCTCGAACACTGTGACCGTCAGCGAAGAAAACGGCGTCCAGCTTGCCGCGTTCGGCGATCTGCGCGAGCGACTCGTAATACGTGATGTCACCGAGACTTTCGACCGGTGAGTCGCGGTGTCGCCACGCCGCACTGTGATGCCCGCAACCGAGCAGGAACGCACCTATCCGTAGCTGTGCGCCCATCAGTTCTTGACGAGTCCGCCGTCGACAACCAGATTCTGGCCGGTCACGGCCCGCGACCATGGGGAGGCGAAAAAGAGTGCAGCGTCGGCAAATTCGTCCGGCGTCGTGACTCGGCGCAGGGGAGTGCTTGCCGCGATCATGTCGAACACGGCTTCCGGTGTCGCGGCACTCGCATCGGTGGTGCGGAGCAAGCCGCCGGAGACCATGTTGACTGTGATCCCGTCCGGACCGAGGTCGGCGGACAGCGTCCGTGTCAGTGCCAGCAGTGCGGCCTTGGCAGCGGTGTAGTCGTGGTACGGAACTACCGGATTCTGGACCAGATTGGTTCCGACAGTGATGATTCGGCCGAAGCCGAGTTCGCGCATGCCTGGTAGCGCTGCCTGGGTGGTATTGAGTGTTCCGGCAACAGCTCCGCGTAGTTGAGAGTCGAAGTCGGCCCAGGTGATCGTGTCCGCGTTCGGCCGGGCATCGCCGTTGAACGAGAAGTCGACCAGTGCATTGTCGACCACGGTCGAGATCGGTGCGTCGAATCTCTCGCGTGCAGCGGAGAACAACTGGTCGACGGAACTGCGGTCCGTCACGTCCGCCTGGACTGCGAAGGTGCGATTCTCACCCAGTTCGGCGACCAGGGCCTCGGCGGCATCGCGGCTCTTGTTGTAGTTCACGATTACGCGGGCGCCCGAGCGGGAGAATGCTCGGCTCAGTGCGGCGCCGAGCCCGCGGGCGCCACCGGTGATCAGAACGATCTGCTCGTCGAGGTTCAATGCGCGCTGAAATTGCTGTTCGGTCATGTCGACATCCCTCCGCCAGTGCTAACTGGTCAGGTTCATCGGGTCTGATCTCAGCCGACTTTTTCGGCACCCCGTGTCACCGTCCATCAGACCACGTGAGGTGAATCGTCCTGAACGCCGGGTGCGTAGTAACGGCCGGCGCGATGAGTTTTCGATCGCTCGGGAGTCGTAATTGCAAGCGAAGTGGCAACCGGCCGCTCGCCTTCGCCCCAGGAGATTCCGATGACCACCCAGCCCGTCCACAACGAAACTGTTTCCGGTAACGCCACGACGACGACACCTTCGGCCACGGCTCGCAAGGTCGGATTTGTCCTGAGTGGGCTGTTCGTCGTTTTCATGCTCTTCGACGGCATCATCCACATTCTCAACCTTCAGACCGTCAAGGATGCCTCCGCCGAACTTGGGTTGCCGGACTCGCTGGCATTGACGGCTGGGGTGGTGCAACTGATCTGCCTTGCGCTGTACGTGATTCCGCGAACGTCGATACTCGGCGCGATTCTGCTCACCGGTTACCTGGGTGGAGCCGTGTTGACCAACCTTCGAGCGGAACAGCCTCTGCTGAGCACGACATTGTTTGCCGTCTATACCGGAATCGTCATGTGGGCGGGTCTGTATCTCCGAGACGAGAAGGTTCGCGAGATCATCCCGGTGCGGCGGGCCTGAAATCAGGCCCCTGAAGGGGTTGCGTGGGACGCGGTGTCCCATTATGTTTGACCTCATTCAAGTCCGTCGACTCCAATCGACGGACTGGCCGTGAGGAGACACCGATGGCTCGGTCAGCGTCGATCGAAGTGGAAAAGCCGTACCGCCAGGTACTGCAGACTTTGTCCGAGGGCTCAGTTGCCCGCAGTTTCGATCCCTATCTCGACATCGACTGGGATTCACCAGAGTTCGCGATCGATCCGCATGATCCGAGGTGGGTACTCTCATCCGTGTCGGATCCGCTCGGAGCGACGCAGTGGTACCAGGATCAGTCGTTGGAGCGTCGAATCGCCATGGGAATGTGGCGTCAGGCGAATGTGACCAAGGTGGGTTCGGCATTCGAGAGCATCTTGATCCGGGGAATGCTGCAATACATCATGGCGCTACCCAACCAGTCGCCTGAGTTCCGGTACTGCCTGCATGAGATGACCGAAGAGTGCAATCACATCCAGATGTTCCAAGAGCTCGTCAATCGTATGGACATCGACGTACCGGGTATGCGTCCGATGTTCCGGCGGCTGTCGCCGATCATCGGAGTGCTGGGAGCAAAGTTCCCGGTCATCTTCTTCATCGGCATTCTGGCTGGTGAAGAACCGATCGACCACTTCCAGAAGGATCTCATCCGCGAGGGTAAGGACACGCCGCCGGCGATGCTCCGCACCATGGAGATTCACATCGCCGAAGAAGCGAGACACATCTCGTTTGCTCACGAGTTCCTGCGCAATCACGTCCCCAGACTCAGTCGTACGAGTCGCGCCATCACATCGGTCGCCTTCCCCGGCACGATGCGTTGGCTTGCGGGCGAAATCATGTCACCGCCAAAGGAATTCGCCGAAGAATTCGGAATCCCGGACGAGGTGATGAAGAGCGCCTTCTGGGGGAGCCCACATTCACGCCGCATCCTGGGTAACTACTTCGGTGAAATGCGAGCCCTGGCAGACGAACTCGGATTGATGAATCCGGTGTCGAAGCGTGCGTGGCGAAAGCTGCGCATCGACGGCGACTACGCCCGCTACCGCGGCGAGCCGAAGCGTTCCGACAAGACCCGGATCTAGTCCGGCCGCGAAGTTCCTCCGTCGGAGGACACCAGCTCGGCTATGAGCGTGGACAATTCGACATGGGGATCTATCTGTAGCCCGCTCGAGCGGGCGACGCCGTCGAACATGTACCAGGTGTATTTCGCGAGGTCGGCGACGATCTCTTCGCGGCTCGGTTTCGGATCGGTGCTTCGGACCCAGTGGGTGAGCGTGCCCTCGACCATTGTCACCACTGCGAACGGTAGTGAATCGAAGGGTGAGGAGTCGATCCCCACGGATCGACCGACTTCGGTGATAGTGGTGAGGGCCGAGTCGGCGATTGTCGCCTTCAGGCTGCTGATCGCGTCGATGCTCTCGTCGTCGTAGTCGGTGGGGCCGGTACCCATGAACTCGTGAATCCGTGGATGCTCAGTGATCCACTCGGCGACGGCGCTGATGGTTCGGGTCAGGATCTGGTCGAGAGTGCCTACCGAAATGCTCATCGACGCATCCAGGGCCGCCGCAAATTGGCCGAGCACAAACGCTCGGACTCGTCGATCGAGGTCGTCTCGGCCGCTGAATTGTCGGTACACCACCGACTTGGCGAGGCCTGCACGGTCGGCGATCTGCTGGACGGACACCTCGGCACCTGCCGCGCGCTCTTCGATCAGTTCGACAGCCGAGGTGAGTATCCGTTTCTGACGCTCGGAGTTGTGTCGCTCCCACCGCGCTTCGCGACCGGTCAACTCTGCAGTGACAGGTTGCGCAATTGCGTCGCTCGGCATCGGGCCAGTCTATCCGGACGGACCCGCCGTATTTCCGACTTGTCATCGGGCGCGGCATCGGGATCGGTCGTCGGTACAACGTGGGACACTGGTCGAGTGAGGTTGTATCGAGACACGGCGGTGGTGCTGCGCCTGCACAAACTGGGCGAAGCCGACCACATCGTCACGTTGCTCACCCGTCAGTTCGGGTTGGTACGTGCCGTGGCCAAAGGTGTCCGCCGGACCACCTCCAAATTCGGTGCCAGACTCGAACCGTTTGCTCACATCGACGTGCAACTACTTCCGGGCAAGAATCTCGACATCATCACTCAGGTGCAGACGGTCGATGCCTTCGCCACTGACATCGTCGACGACTACAGTCGGTACACCACGGCCTGCGCCGTACTCGAAACTGCCGAGCGGTTGGCCGGCGAGGAACGCGCGCCGGCCCCGCAGCTTCAGCGATTGACGGTGGGAGCACTGCGTGCGATCGCCGAGCAGGCGCGGCCGGTCGAGTTCGTGCTCGACGCGTTCTTGTTGCGAGCCATGGGGTACGCGGGTTGGGCGCCTGCCCTCGAAGAGTGCGCCCGCTGCAGCGCTCCGGGACCGCACCGTGCATTTCATGTCGCAGCAGGCGGAGCCGTCTGTACCTACTGCCGCCCGGCGGGTGCTGCGACGCCGTCGCCCGGAGTGCTCGACTTGATGGAAGCCCTGCTCCGAGGGGAGTGGGAGGGCACCGATTCGGCGCCCGCGACGCTGCGGACGCAAGCCAGCGGACTGGTCGCGGCACACCTGCAGTGGCATCTCGAGCGTCAATTGCGGACGTTGCCGCTGATCGAGCGTTCGAGGCCGCATGCAGCCGTCGAGGTCGACTTGTCCGTGAGGCAGGATGGAACCCGTGATTCGACGACGCGAACCGCGAACTCCGCTTGATCCTGCTGCTGAACGGGTGATCCGGCCACCGGACCCACATCCGTCCGGGGCGACCCCGCCGATCCTGCAAACCGAACTCATCCCGCGCCACGTCGCGTTGGTGATGGACGGCAACGGACGGTGGGCGCAGGAGCGCGGTCTGCCGCGAACCGCCGGGCACGAACGCGGTGAAGCTGTCCTGATGGACACCGTGTGCGGGTGCATCGAGATGGGTGTCGAGTGGCTCTCCGCCTACGCCTTCTCCACCGAGAACTGGAAGCGCAGTCCCGACGAGGTTCGATTCCTGATGGGCTTCAACCGTGACGTCATCCGCCGCCGACGCGACGAGATGAACGAAATGGGTGTGCGTGTTCGCTGGGCCGGTCGTAAGCCGCGCCTGTGGGCCAGTGTGATCAAGGAACTCGAGATCGCCGAAGAACTGACCAAGAACAACACAGTCATGAACTTGACCATGTGTGTGAATTACGGCGGGCGGGCCGAAATTGCCGATGCGGTAAAGGAAATCGCGAAGCGTGTCGCGGCCGGTGAGATCAATCCGGACAAGATCACCGAGGCGACGGTTGCCAAGTACCTCGACGAACCCGACATGCCCGACGTCGATCTCTTCCTGCGTCCGTCGGGGGAACAGCGGACGTCCAATTTCTTGATCTGGCAATCCGCCTACGCCGAAATGGTGTACCAGGAGAAGCTGTTTCCCGATTTCGACCGCCGCGATCTCTGGGCCGCCTGCGTCGAATACGCCTCACGCGACCGTAGATTCGGTGGCGTCAAATGACAGGGGAGAACATGACCGACACCACCGACGAAGCAGCCCGCCTACAAGAACGCGCGGCCGCCTCGCTGGCGCATTTCGTGACGGTCGATGTGGCTGCGGACGGCTCGCTTGGTTTCCAGTACTCCGGCGCGCTGTGCTCGATCCAGGCGATGAATTTGTCCGAGGGTCTGGACGTGCTGTCCATGACGTGTGTCCTCGCGTGGGACCGACCGGTCAGCGCGGCACTGCATCGCAAGGTGGCCGAGCGGAACCGGACCATCCAATTCGGTTCGATCGCGGTATTCGGCCACGGCAGTCTGGCGGACGTGATCCTGCGATACACGTTCCCGGCGGCCGGACTGGACGACGAGGCACTGACCACGATGTTGCTACTCGCGCTGACCGGCGCCGATACCGCGCGTCAGGGTTTGATTCCCTGACGCTGTCAGCTGGCGGCGCAGTCGCGGCAGGTGCCGAAGATCTCGACTGTGTGACTCACTTCGGTGAATCCGTTGTCCTCGGCTATGGTCTGTGACCACTGCTCGACCGTCGGGCCCTCGACCTCGACGGTGAATCCGCAGTTGCGGCACACCAGGTGATGGTGGTGTCCGGAGGAGCAGCGTCGGTAGACGGACTCACCTGTGTCGGTGCGCAGGACGTCGATGGTTCCGGCGTCGGACAGTGCCTGGAGCGTGCGGTAGACGGTGGTCAGGCCGATCCCTTCACCGCGCTTGCGCAGTTCGTCGTGCAGTTCCTGTGCCGACTTGAATTCGTCGATGTCGTCGAGCAGGGCGGAGATGGCGCTGCGCTGTTTCGTGGAACGAACGCCGACGGTGGCCGGTCCACGTTTCGAGGTCGTACTGCCCGGGGTGTTCATGCGGTGGAATCTCATCCTTCTTCGGCGTGGGCGACAGCGTCGACGACGATGTGTGCGAGGTGATCGTCGACGAGTCGATAGAGAACTTCTCGTCCGTTGCGTTCGCCGCGGACGACGCCCGCTGCTTTGAGAACGCGCAAATGCTGGCTGATGAGTGGCTGAGTGACGCCGAGAGCGCCGACGAGTTCGTGAACGCAACGCTCCGACTCGTGGAGTTGAAGCACGATCGCGATGCGAACGGGTGCAGCCAGCGCCCGCAGAATTTCGCCGGCGGCCGCCAAAGTTTCCTTGGGCGGCACGGGCGCGGGGGGTGCGGCTTCGAACGGGTCGTGCGTGTGTCCGAGGTCGGAATGATCATGGCTTTTGTGGAGATCGCCGGTATCCGCAATGCTCACAGCGAGGCTCCTTCGAGGGGTAGATCATGATGTCCGGGCATAGCCATCTCACCACATTATTGCAAATCACTTTCATTTTGATATGCACAAGTATGCATGTCAACCTTGGACGGAAGTGCGTGGCAGCCGCCAGATAGGCTGATGGTGCGAAAAGCGCACGAAAATCATGCATCTATTACCCAGATGGAGAGCAATCGAGTGGCACCCAAGTCCAAGATCGAAGCCGTTGTCAATCTCGCCAAGCGGCGAGGCCTGGTCTACCCGTGCGGTGAGATCTACGGCGGTACCAAGTCCGCATGGGACTACGGCCCATTGGGTGTCGAGCTCAAGGAGAACATCAAGCGTCAGTGGTGGCGCAACATGGTCACCAGCCGCGAGGACGTCGTCGGCCTCGACTCCTCGGTGATCCTGCCCCGCGAGGTGTGGGTCGCATCCGGTCACGTCGGTGTCTTCAACGACCCGCTCGTCGAGTGCCTCAACTGTCACAAGCGTCACCGTCAGGATCACCTGCAGGAGGCGTACGCGGAGAAGAAGAAGCTCGACAACCCGGACGACGTCTCGATGGATGTCATCGGTTGCCCCGATTGCGGCACCGTCGGCCAGTGGACCGAGCCGCGCGACTTCAACATGATGCTCAAGACCTACCTCGGCCCTGTCGAGAGCGAAGAGGGCATGCACTACCTGCGCCCCGAGACCGCACAGGGCATCTTCGTCAACTTCGCCAACGTGCTGACCACCTCGCGTAAGAAGCCGCCGTTCGGCATCGGTCAGATCGGCAAGAGCTTCCGTAACGAGATCACCCCGGGCAACTTCATCTTCCGCACCCGCGAGTTCGAGCAGATGGAGATGGAATTCTTCGTCAAGCCGGGCGAGGACGAGCAGTGGCATCAGTACTGGATCGACTACCGCCTGGACTGGTACACCGGCCTCGGCATCAACAAGGACAACCTGCGGCTGTACGAGCATGCGCCGGAAAAGCTTTCGCACTACTCGAAGGGCACGACCGACATCGAGTACCGCTTCCACTTCCAGGGCAGCGAATGGGGCGAGCTCGAAGGTATCGCGAACCGTACCGACTTCGATCTCTCGACGCACTCCAAGCACTCGGGCACCGAGCTGAACTACTACGACCAGACGACGGGTGAGCGGTACACCCCGTACGTCATCGAGCCGGCGGCAGGTCTCACGCGTTCGCTGATGGCCTTCCTGGTCGACGCGTACACCGAGGACGAGGCTCCCAACTCCAAGGGCGGCGTCGACAAGCGCACGGTGCTGCGACTGGATCGTCGACTCGCTCCCGTCAAGGCCGCAGTGCTGCCGCTCTCGCGCAATGCGGATCTGACGCCGAAGGCAAAAGATCTTGCGGCGCAGTTGCGTCAGAACTGGAACGTCGAGTTCGACGACGCCGGTGCCATCGGTCGTCGTTACCGTCGCCAGGACGAGATCGGCACACCGTTCTGCATCACGGTCGACTTCGACACTCTCGAAGATCAGGCTGTGACGGTGCGTGAGCGTGACTCCATGGCGCAGGAACGCGTCGCCCTCGATCAGGTGGAAAGCTACCTGGCTGCGCGGCTGATCGGTTCCTGATTCGTTCGAAGCTGACGGGCGGTTCTTCTCATTCGAGAAGGACCGCCCGTTTTCTCTATCCTTGACGGATCTTCAGGCGCAGGATCGAAGCTATGAGAAAACTCAGCGTGACCAACAGCGTGACTCTCGACGGTGTCATGCAGGCACCTGGTGGGCCGGACGAAGACCGTCGTGGCGGATTCGAGCACGGTGGATGGGCGGCACCCTTCAACGATTCCGTCATGGCACAGAAAATGGGGGAGGGCATGGCGAAGAAATCGGAGTTGCTCTTCGGCCGCCGAACCTATGAGAACTTCGCCTCCTACTGGCCGTTTCAGACCGACAATCCGTTCACCGAGGTGCTCGACAACACGCAGAAGTACGTCGCGTCAAGAACTTTGGGTGAACCGCTGCCGTGGAAGAACTCGACTGTGTTGAAAGGCGATGCCGCCGACGCGGTCGCCGCGCTGAAGGAAAGCGATGGCCCGGATCTGGTGGTTCTGGGCAGTGGCGACCTGATCACGTCATTGGCCGAACGGCGTCTCGTCGACACCTACACTCTGCTGATTCATCCGCTGGTTCTCGGAACCGGGCGCAGATTGTTCCCCGACGGTGCTGCGCTCGCTCAGTTCACCCTCACCGAAAGTGTTCCTACGACAACAGGCGTCATCATCGCGACGTATCAGGTGAGTTGAATACATCAGGGAACTCGCCGAAATGCTGCTTCTGCCAACGCTGGGTTCTGACGGCTTGCACACTGGTCGGCGTGACCCAGGGCGGATAGACCCGGATAGCGCGCTTGCCGCCCGAGAAGTTCGTCGACACGATGTCGTGTTCGACGAGGGTTTCGGTGGGAAAGACGAAGTGACCCAGATGTTCTTCGTCGTAGACCTTCACCACAAACAGTGCGACGCCGTCGCTGGTGTCGAAGGGGCGGATGGGCCCGGCCTCGGAACGGCGCCACAGCGTGACGAACTGACCGAGCTTGGTCGGCGTCGTCTTGGCGGATCGATAGACGGAGGGGAGGCCGTTGACGGTCAGCGTGTGAGCGCCGTACTCAGCACCCTCGGACTCGGGAATCGGTGTGGACCAGGTAAATCCGTCGGCGTTCATCGGCAACGATGATGCCACGGACCACCGACAGCCTTCGTGGCGAACGCTGTCGGTGGTAGTCCCGATTCAGGCCGTAGGTACCTTGTCGAGAAACCCGAGGACAAGCGTCACCCGGCCGTCGTCGTCGCGTTCGAGTACGTCGAACCCGTCGATCAGTGACTCGGCCCCCGCCGGGCCGAGAGCCCAACCGAATCGAGCCTGTCGGTGGTGCGCGTCCACCGGCCCGATGAGGGTGAAGTGCATGCCCGGAAATTGTTGCTGCACAGCGTTGATCATCGCGTCGATCTGATCGTGTCCGGTGACGTCCGTGAGCGGATCGGTGTAGCGGCCGCCGGGTGCGAACAATTGCTCGATCCGTGCTCTACGGGCGGTGGTATCTGTTTCGTTCCACATGTCGATATAGGCGTCGGCGATTGCGTCGAAGTCGCTCATGGTCGCTCCCTTGATCAGTTCCGGTGGTGAACATCCGGCGGTCTCGCCGGCTGAGACCACTGTTCCTCCGAAACTGCTTCGGGTCGATTACCTCCGAGGTCATGGTCTCGGCTACCTCGGGTCGCTAACTTGAAAGAATGACCTTCGAGACGATGGACGTTGGCACCGAACTCAAGCGGTGGCGGGAGCGACGAAGGCTCACTCAGTTGGGCCTCTCGGCAGCGGCAGGAGTGTCGACCAGGCACCTGAGCTTCATCGAAACCGGCCGCTCCAAACCCAGCCGGGACATGATCCTTCACCTGTCCGAATGCCTGGATGTTCCTCTACGGCAACAGAATACGCTTCTGGCAAGTGGCCACTCGCCGGAGTACTCGCAAAAATCGTTGGCGGAAGCGCCGATGTCAGCGGTGAGCGAGGCCATCGATCGCATCATCGACGCGCATGACCCTTATCCGGCCGTGGTGGTCGATCAGCAATGGGAGATGATCGCCGGGAACCAGGCCGTGAGAATCCTGACCGAGGGGGCCGCTGAATTCCTCCTGGAACCACCGGTGAACGTATTGCGTTTGAGCTTGCATCCCGAGGGCATGGCGCCGCGGATCGTGAACCTCGCGCAGTGGCGGACCCACCTGCTCGCCAGGTTGGCGCGGGAAGTGGAGGTCAGTGCGGATGCGCAGTTGGCGTCGTTGCTCGACGAGTTGCGCACCTATCCGAGCGGCGGAGACTGGCACGACGACCGCGCGAATTCCCTGCTGGTTCCGTTGCGCGTACGCGCGGGCGATACCGAATTGGCGATGTTCAGCACCACCACCGTGTTCGGTACGCCGCGCGACGTCACGCTTGCAGAGATCGCGATTGAGTCGTTCTACCCGTCGGACACGCAGACCGCCGATTATTTTCGATCAGCCGCGCAGGTCAGAGAGACTTCTTGCCGAACTTGAGCTTCCACGGCACCAGAGCGGACTCCAACTGAACCGAGAGGCTCATCTTGGAGACACCTTCGGTGCGTTCCTCGAAGCGGATTGGCGTTTCGGCGATCTTCATGCCGCGCTGAACAACTCGGTAGTTCATCTCGACCTGGAACGCGTAGCCGTTGCTCTGCACCGATTCGACGTCGATGTCGCGCAAGGTCTTTGCATGCCACGCCTTGAAGCCTGCAGTTGCATCCTTGACGTGCAGTCGCAGAATAGCGTTGACGTAGAAGTTCGCCCAGGCGGACAAAGCCTTGCGATGCCACGGCCAGTCGCCGGCAACTGCGCCACCCTCGACGTAACGGGAGCCGAGAACGACTGCCGCATCGGTCGTGGTGAGGATCTCGATCATGGCGGGGATCGCTTCGGACGGATGGGAGAGATCCGCGTCCATCTGAATGACGATGTCGGCGTTCTCCGCCAGAGCCCGGCTCATGCCCGCGACGTAAGCACGGCCGAGTCCGTCCTTGACCGTGCGGTGAAGCACTCCGACCGGGATGGGTCCATCGATACCCAACTTGTCCGCAACCTCGCCCGTGCCATCGGGGGAGTTGTCATCCACCACGAGGACGTGCAGGTTCGGGATCTTCAACGCGGCGAGGCGATCGACGAGCTTTGGCAGGTTCTCACGCTCGTTGTATGTAGGTACAACGACGGTTATCTGCGGGGCGACGCTTTCCATAACACCTTCGTATGATCTGTGATCCCGACTTGCCGGATGAAGCGTACGACGAGTGCGGTCGTGAACAAAGTAGGGATTTTACTACCTCGACGGGATCCGTCAGAACCGGCCGCCGCCGCCTCGGCTGGTTCGGCCGCCGCCGCCACCGCCGAATCCACCGCCGCCGCCACCGCGACCTGAGCGTCCGCTGCTGCTCGGTCCGCCGTACGAGCGGGGCCCGCCGCCACCTCGCAGAATGCTGTTGATCAGGATGCCGCCGAGGATCGCTCCCGTCGCATCGCCGCCGCCACCGCGGGGTCGTTGGTTTGCTTCCCAGGTGTTGACGTCGTTCTGCGCGGCGCGAAGTGAGTGCGTCGCCAAGGTTGTAGCGGCCTGGGCGTGTTGCAGTGCCTTCGACGGATCCGAAGCCTGCAATTGCTGGGCCGCCTGCAGGTGCCGCTGAGCCTCCGCGTAGCGAGTGCGCGCTTCCGCCCCGATCGCGCCGCGCCTGGTTCCGAGGAAGTCGCCTGCAGCGGTCACCTGAGCCTGTGCGGCCAGAATGTCCTGGGCGAGGCGCTGCTGTGCACGTTCGAGCTGCTGCTTCTGCTCCTGAGCGTCGGCAAGCAGCGCGTCGAGTTGGGCGTCGGCCGCGACGATCTGGTTGAAGGCTGTCAGCGGATCGCTGTCCTTCGACGTCTGAGCATTCGCCAACGCTGCCTGGGCCGCGGCCTTCGCGTCCGCCAACTTCTGCCCGCCCTGCGCCAGGTAAGCGTCCGCAGCAGTGATGCCCTGCTGGACGTCGTCCATCGCGGACGGAAGTGTCGCGATGGCGTTTCGGATGTCGTCGGCGGCGTGATCGACGCCGTCGAGCAGTTTGCGTGCCTGATCGAGAGCCGCTTCGGCAGTGCGAATCGCGGTGACGGCAGCGCCTTGCTTACCGGCCGGCAGCGCGGTGGCATCGCGGCCTTCCTCGATCGACTTCTCGGCGAGCGTCAGGCGTTCGCTGGCCATGGTGACGTTGTTCACGACAGATGCCAGCGTCGGCGCGGGGAACTGATCCTTCAATTTGGTCAGAATCGCCTCGGATTCGGGCAAGCGCACGCTGAGAGAAACAACACTCTGCGTCAACGCATCGAGACGTGCGGGGGCGTTGATGAGAAGGTCGCGAAGCCCGTCGAACTCCTCGACGCGAGCTTCGAGTTCTTGGTCGGCTCGACCGCACGAGGAAATGATGTCGATCAGCATCTGGCGGCGTTGATCGGGAGTTTCCGGGATGGCGTCGTCGAGTCGCTGCCTGATCGCGAAGGCTTCGGCGAGGGTGGCCTTGGCCTTGTCGAATGCTGCCGAGAAGGGTGCGACGGCGGAATCTCCGAACTCGCTGCGGGCCAGATCGAGCTCCTCCTGGCTGCCGGCGATCGCGTTGTCCGTCTCGACGAGGATCTCCTTCGCGCGTTCGTCGAGCGTCGGCAGCGGGAGTGCGTTGAGGCTGGCGATGTCGTCGGGGGAGATGTTCTTCGCGGCTTCGACGCTTGCCTTGTTCTTGTCGTTCTTGCGCTTACGTGAGTACAGGACCACGCCGCCCGTCCCGACCACCACAGCGCCGCCCGCGATGAGGAGTGTTCCGACTCCCATTCCGCCGCTCGTGTTGTTCGCGTCGCCGAGTGCTCCAGCTGCAGCAATTGCCGCGCCGGTCCAATCATCCTCGGCAAGAGCCGGTTCCACCGCGTCGGAATTGATCGATTCGATGTCGGAATCCGTGATGTTGCTCAGCTCGGCAGGGACGTCGAGGTAGTAAGCACGCTCCGCCGTGGCAACTGCAAGCAGGACGGACTTGGTACTCAGCGTCGACTTCGTGGCTGTCTGCTGTGCCCACGCCTGGCCACCCAGGTTGTTGAAATCGGGGACGAACGCGACCCACAGATCGATCTGGTGGTCCTCGCTGAGTTGATCGATCGCGGCTTGTATGTCGCTGCGTTGCCCGGCGTCGAGAACCCCGGAGGTGTCGGTGATGTGATTCGGCAACACCATCGGGGCGTCTGCCGAGGCGAGCGCAGGACTGAAGACGAGCGCCAGCAGAGCGAAAATCGCAGCGACGGCGGCGGCGCTTCCCCGACGGCGAACGGGTCGGGTGATTGTCCGACTCTGCTCTACCGAGGACAACTGCGCGAAGTGTGGTGCGAGGGCCATGACGCAAATCTATCCGTTGTGGCGCGTCGGCATCGGAGGTGATCGCCGCGAACTGGCAGAATTGCGGGAGTGAAACCTGCTTTCGGTAACCGCCCCCACGACCCATCACCCTCACGGGCGGGCGGCTTCGGGGCAGGATTGGCTCGCTGGACGCGCCGACTGATCGCCGGTGCCGTGTTGATGGCCGTGGTTCTGGTCGGGGGTACTGCGTTCCGGGTGTGGCAGGTGGCGCGCATCGACGACACGCGGCCGGCCGACGCGATAGTCGTTCTGGGCGCGGCTCAGTATTCCGGCACTCCGTCGTCCGTCTTCGAGGCCCGACTCGAGCAGGCGTACAAGCTGTACAAGCGCGGAGTGGCGCCGCAGATCATTACTGTCGGCGGTAAACAAGAAGGTGACGAGTACACCGAAGCGGCGTCGGGAAAGATGTATCTGACCGATCGCGGAATTCCGTCGAGTGCGATCACTGCTGTGGAGACCGGTTCGGACACACTGCTCAGTATCGACGCGGTGAGCGCCGAGATGTCCTCGCAGGGAATCAATTCCGCTGTCCTGGTCAGTGACCCGTGGCACTCCTTGCGAACGCGGACGATGGCCCGCGACACAGGACTCCAGGCGTGGACCGCACCTACTCGTCAGGGCCCGGCTGTCTTCACCCGCGAATCCCAGTTGCACGGAATCGCTCGCGAAACCGGCGCGCTGCTCTGGTATCAGCTCACGCACTTCTCGGCAGACTTCCCCTACACGGCAGGGCAATAGAGACCATGACAGCTCACACCACCTACGGAGGCGGCATATACTCCGAACACGACCTCGAACGTCGTGTCGTCGAGGCGCCGAAGCGTGCGGGGTTGCCGGGTTCGCAGATCGCAGCGGCGCAGCATCGTTCGGACTTCTCGCGAGATCGGGCGCGTGTCCAACACTCCGCGGCTTTGCGGCGCTTGGCCGACAAGACCCAGGTTGTCGGCCCGCGCGACGGTGACACACCTCGCACGCGGTTGACGCACTCGATGGAGGTCGCACAGATCGGGCGAGGGATCGCCGACGGACTCGGTTGCGATCCGGACCTGGTGGACCTCGCCGGTCTCGCGCACGACATCGGGCACCCGCCGTACGGTCACAACGGCGAGAAGGCCCTGGACGAAGTCGCCAAGGACTGCGGAGGTTTCGAGGGCAACGCGCAGAATCTGCGGATATTGACCAGCCTCGAACCCAAGATCCTGCGCCCCGACGGTCTGAGTGCCGGCCTCAATCTCACCAGGGCATCACTCGACGCAGCCATCAAGTACCCCTGGACCCGGCCGCAGCCCGGCGCGAAGTTCGGGGCATACGACGACGACGCAGAGGTGCTCGCCTGGGTTCGAGACGGGGCGCCCGAGCGTCGGCAATGCCTGGAAGCTCAGGTCATGGACTGGGCCGACGACATCGCGTATTCCGTGCACGACGTGGAGGACGGGGTGATCGCAGGCCGTATCGACCTTCGCTCGCTTGCCGATCCGTCCGAGCAGCGCGCACTGGCAGAACTGGGGGCCTCCGAGTTTCGGGGATTGGTAGTCGACGATCTGATCGACGCCGCTCAACGGTTGTCCGAACTCCCCGTCGTACGCGGGGTCGGAAGTTTCGACGGCACACTCGGAAGTTCCGTCGCGTTGAAGAATCTCACGAGTGAATTGGTGGGTCGCTTCGCTACCGCGGCGATCGCCAGCACCCGGCTGACACACGGTGACCGACCCCTCTCGCGGTATCAAGCCGACCTCGACATACCCGAGGCCGTCGCATCCGAGGTGGCGTTGCTCAAGACCGTGGCGCTGTACTACGTGATGTCCGACGCCGGACACAAGGCGCGTCAGGATCGGCAGCGTGATCGTGTTCATCGCGTCGCGGAATGGCTGCTGGCAACTGCGCCGGCCGGGCTCGATCCGATCCTGCTGCCCGCGTGGGAACGCGCCGCGGACGACGGTGCTCGGGTCCGGGTAGTGGTGGATCAGATCGCGTCGTACACGGAGAGTCGGCTGGAACGGGTGGACAAAGCGAGCCTGGGCGCGCAGGCCAGCTGGGGCTGAGCCGCTTACGCCTTCAGCAGGTCATCCGCGTCGACGGGTCGGTAGTGGTATCGAGCCACTTGCCGTAAGCGTCGCCGCCTGCTGCGCGAACGTCCTTGCAGATCTTCGACTCGGTGTTCCCGGATTCGCGATACACCGTGTAGATCGCCGTCCCCGAATCGGAGACTTGACGCAGTGACGGGCAGGACTGGTCTGTGCGTAGGTATTTCGAGCCGGGGAACGCGTCGAGGTAGTTCTGGATCTCGCTGGCGTACGTTGCCGGATCGGTGGCATTGGCCAACACCACGATTCCGGTTCCTTTGCACGAGGGGACAGTGATCGGCTTGCTGACCCCGAGGTCGCCATTTCTCGCGGACGGGTTCGACGCCCGGGTGGTCGTGGTCGCCTGCAGTCCGGCGGTGGGTAGCGGCTCGAGCTTGGGCGTTCTGGCCGGCTCCTGAGTGGGTGCCGGTGCCGACGTGGAGATGGAAGCTGCTGCAGTGGTGGGTGATTCGGGTCCCGAGTTCCCCAGCATTACCCAGGCCGCCGTGCCTCCTGCGGCCAGAACGAGTGCAACTCCAGCCGCACCGATCGCGATCGGGGCTCGGTTTCGCTTGGTCTTTGTCGCGATGTGCGTGTAGTTCCCGTGAGCGGGATTCGCCGTGGTGTAGATGGGCGGCGCGACGATCGTGGGGTGCAATTTGCCGGCGGCACCGGGGGTGTCGGTCGTCGAGAGGGCCTGCCGCGCTTGGAGTGCGAGCGCTCCCGTAGTCGGATAGCGGTGTGCGGGATCCTTTGCCATGCCGCGAGCCACGATGGCGTCAAAACCTTGCGGGAGCGATGGAACCGTCAGCGTGGGGCGTGGCGGCGGAGCGTTCAGGTGCGAATTGACCAGATGCTCGATGCTTGTGGTGTTGAAAGGTGTTGTTCCGGTGAGTGATTGGTAGAGGACACAAGCCAGGGAATAGACATCCGCTGCGGCCGTCGGCGTTTCGATTCCGAACCGCTCCGGCGCCATGTACGCATAGGAACCGACTGCGCTTCCCTCGGTGGTGATCTTCGTGTCCGTCTGTGAGTATGCGATTCCGAAGTCGACGAGGTAGGCGAAGCCGTTGTTCGTGAGAATGATGTTGTCTGGTTTGACGTCGCGATGGATGAGCCCGCGGGCATGTGCGGCGTCCAACGCCGAGGCGATTTGCGAGACGATGTCGACGGCTCGTATAGGCGTGAGTCGGCCGAATTCGGCCAACTCGGCGCGCAACGTATGACCTTCGACCAAACGCATGTCGATGAAGAGGACTCCGTCGATCTCGCCCCAGTCGTGCACCGGGATCACGTGCGGTTCGTTCAAGGCGGCGGTGGTGCGAGATTCTCGGCGGAAACGAGCTTGGAATGACGGGTCGGCCGCAAGTTCGCGATGGAGCAACTTGAGTGCGACCAGGCGATCCTTCGAGGTGTCGTACGCCTCGTACACTTCACCCATTCCGCCTCGGCCGAGGAGGCGACGCAACTCGTACACGCCGAATCGGGTTCCTGATCGCCCTTCGTGCGAGCTCGAGGCGTTTTCAGTCATCGTCGGTCCCATCGCTGCGGTGCAGAGTCGGCCATCAACATATCGTTGTCAGGAGGTGCCGGGGGACCGCCTAGACTGATGTACGTGGCGGGCCGAATTTCTGACAGAGACATCGCGGCCATTCGCGAACGCACTCGCATCGAGGACATCGTCGGTGAATACGTTTCACTCAAGCGTGCCGGTGGCGATTCGATCAAAGGTCTGTGTCCCTTTCACGACGAGAAGTCGCCGTCGTTCCACGTGCGACCCAACCACGGCCTCTACCACTGCTTTGGCTGCGGTGAGGGCGGGGACGTGTACTCGTTCCTGCAGAAGATGGATCACATCAGCTTTGTCGAGGCTGTCGAGCAGTTGGCGGATCGGCTCAGCTACACGATTTCGTACGAGGGTGGTGGGCCGTCCGTTCAGCGCGATCGCGGCACTCGTGCACGCTTGATCGCGGCAAACGCGGCGGCTCAGGAGTTCTACGCCGCTCGTCTGCGCGAACCCGATGCCCAGGCGGCTCGCGACTACCTCACCGAGAGAAACTTCGACGGTGCCGCAGCACTGCAGTTCGGGTGTGGATACGCGCCCGAAGGTTGGGACACTCTCACAAAACACTTGATGTCCAAGGGCTTCGAATTCAAGGAACTCGAAGCAGCCGGGCTGTCCAAAGAGGGGCGACGAGGTCCGATCGACCGGTTCCATCGCCGTCTTCTGTGGCCGATCCGCAGCGTCGCCGGTGACGTCATCGGCTTCGGTGCCCGCAAGCTTTTCGACGACGACACCATGCCGGGTAAGTACGTCAACACGCCGGAAACGATCCTCTACAAGAAGTCTCAGGTCCTGTTCGGCTTGGACCTCGCCAAGCGCGACATCGCCAAGGGGCACCAGGCGGTAGTCGTCGAGGGCTACACCGACGTCATGGCGATGCACTTGGCCGGCGTCAAGACCGCCGTCGCTTCGTGTGGAACCGCCTTCGGTGAGGAGCACCTCGCGATGCTCCGCCGACTCCTGATGGACGACAGCTACTTTCGCGGTGAGATCATCTACACCTTCGACGGTGATGCCGCAGGGCAGGCCGCTGCGATGAAGGCGTTCGAGGGTGATCAGAAGATGGCCGGGCAGACGTTCGTCGCCGTCGCGCCCGATGGAATGGACCCGTGCGATCTGCGTCTGAAGTCTGGTGACGCCGCCGTTCGCGACCTCGTGGCACGGCGCACTCCGATGTTCGAGTTCGTGGTGAAGTCCATCCTCACCGAACACGATCTGGAGACCGCTGAAGGTCGCGTCGAGGCACTGCGTCGTACCGTCCCCGTCGTTGCACAGATCAAGGAATCAACTCTGCGCGACAGCTATGCGAATCTGTTGTGCGGATGGGTCGGTTGGGACGATCTTCCGTCGGTTCGACGACGAGTGCGTGACGAAGCTCGCAAACGGGCGTCGACGCGCGGATCTTCGCCGGCGCCCAAGCGTCGTCAGGTTGTCGAGGCACCTGCCGCCGATGCGCTTGCGCTGCCGATCGGAATCTCCAGGCCCCGGCCCAACGATCCGGCGCTCTCGACGCAGCGAGCTGTCCTCAAGGCCGCATTGCAGCACCCTGGCATCGCCGGCAGTGTCTTCGACTCGTTGCCTCCCGAGACATTCACCCACCCCGCCTACGTTGTCATCAGACAGGCAATGGCTGACGCCGGTGGAACGAGCAAGGGGCTCGGTGGCGCCGAGTGGATCGAAGTCGTCACCAAGGGCGTCGAGGACATGACGGTGGCCTCGGTTGTATCTGAGCTGGCCGTCGAACCGATGCCGTGCGACGAAGACACGGTTCCGCGCTACATCAACGGAGTGCTCGCACGACTGCAGGAAGCGTGGGTGGGCGAGCAGGTTGCCGACCTCAAATCCAAGCTTCAGCGCGTTTCACCTGCTGCGGCCCCCGAGGAGTACAACTCACTGTTCGGAGACCTCGTGGCCCTGGAGCAGTATCGCCGACAGCTGCGTGAGCAGGCTGTCGGCGACCAAAGCGTCTGACCTAGCGGTTTTTCTTCAACTGGTCGTGGGGGACCAGAATCGTGGTCTCCTCGTTGATCGGCTTCATCGGCTCGAGCTTGGGCTGAGTACTCAGTGAGTCGGCCAGCTTCTGCCGTGACGCGTCCAACACCTTCTTGGTGGCCGGACTAGTGGCCACCGCCTTCGCGGCCCGGCTGATCTGCTCGTATCGTGCGCGGCCCGCTTTGGTTCCCAGGACGTACCCAGCTGCAACACCGATCAACAAACGCATCATTCCTGCTTCCCTCCAGCACCGATCGTCCTGACTCCATCCTGCCTGATGACTCGCTGGGCAGGCGATTTGGTACTTCGGTGGAGGATTCGCTACAGTTTCTCAGGCAACGCCGGAACGGGCGAAGCGAGCAAGACAATCCCCTGTAGCTCAATTGGCAGAGCTTCCGACTGTTAATCGGACGGTTGCTGGTTCGAGTCCAGCCGGGGGAGCAGCAAAGCCCCTCACCTGAGAAATCGGGTGGGGGGCTTTCTTGTATTCGTCGCCGCTAGTGCGTTTGCAGCAGACCCACCGATCGAAGTGCCGATCCGACGTCTGCCGCTTTGTTTGCTTGTTCTGCGAGAATTCCCAGCCGTCGAGCGCTGAGGACGTTCACCGGGTTGTCGTCGACGAAGAAGGTCTGCTGTGGACGCGCATCGAGAAACTCCAGCGCAGCCAGGAAGGCCGCAGGGTCGGGTTTGGTAGCTCCGAGCATGCAGGAGAAAACATGCTCGTCGATTGCCACTGGAGTTACAACACTTTCGATGGCGGCCAACAGGACAGGCCCATTGTCGTTTTCAGTGACGCCGATGGCCGCTGCACCCGTGAACGCGACGCGTAGATATTGGCGACAGATACACCAAAGCCCGACGCAAGTGTCTGCGTCGGGCTTTCGGTGGAACCGTCGAACTGTCTGACGGGTGCGCTTACTTCGCTGCGCGATCCGACGGCTCGAACAGCCGGATGATGTGGCTGGGGTTGATGTAATAGACACCATTCGGAGAATTGAGGACGAGAGTGTCTTCGGTGAAATCGGTGACGGTGCCGTTCAGCTTCGCGCCGTCGGACATGATGATCCGGATCGTGGCCTTCGAGTTCTTGAATTCGGTCAGTGCAAGCTTCATGTGGTGATCCTGTTCCGTGGGGTGTGCACTCCCACGGTATCGGCTCATCGCTCCTGCGCCGACCAACCTTGGAAGACTCGACTCGAAAGAGTGCAACGCGTCACCGCCTGCCCGATTGTGATCCGCGTCGGATGTGCCGGTAACATTCGGATTCGCCGCGATGCATCGCATCCGGATGGGGCGGTAGCTCAGTCGGTTAGAGCCGTGGACTCATAATCCATTGGTCGCGGGTTCGAGCCCCGCCCGCCCCACGTTCAGGTGCCGTGAGCCCGCGGGTCAGCCCCAATGACTTTTGTCGAAGATCATGCTGCAGACGATCGCCAAGGCGACTAGTGCGCAAAGTGCAATCACCAGGACAGTTGCCCACACGTTGTTGGGATTGAATCGCCTGGCAATGCGCCTGCGGTTGCGTCTGAGTCGAGCGTTCGTGGTCACACAACGAATCGTCGCATCATGATCGTCGATCGCAGATGAGGTGAAAGTCTCGGATCCAGATGACCAATTTCCCGACAGTGTCGGATGTGCAACGCTTCTGGACGTGACCGAGATGGCGACCACTCGGAAGACGAAGGAAAAGTAGGTACCTATCCAGGTATTTCAGCGTATGTGCTCAACCAGCCGAAGTGTCACGCTCTAGATGTACCTACGCACGGCGATCGAAGGTGATTTCGACGATCGAACTCAGGGGTCACTGAACAATTGTCTGTACCTGCCGACGCGAGCCCGGCCCACAGGTGACGACGATGCGTTCCAGTGACCCCCTGAGCGTCGACGCACGCTGGTTAAGCAGATAGCTGGCACGAAACCTTCTTCGCCTGGTGTAGGTGCAGGCAGTCGAGCCGACCCCCCGCGGCTCGGCTGCCCTCAACACGCGATGTGGGGTCCGAATGGCGGCGCCGAATTGGCGATTAGGGCGCCCGTCTGCGAACCGAATGTCAGTGAATGTAGAAGTTCTCGGAATTTCATTGGGAGACAGTAGGTTTGTTTGATCCCCAGGTTGAGGGAGTCTGGGGATCGCCTACCTGTGATTGGGGCACTCACGAACTGTGACGGAAAGGTCCGCTCCCGGATATTAGATTTACGGTGCGTCCGAACTGGCCGGAGATACTTGACGTGGAGTTTCCGGCGCCGACGTTCTACCGATATCGGGCCTTCTGCCCAGGACTCGCTTGGTGACCCATACGGCAGGTGCCGACAGGAACGGCAGATACACGAAGATATAGCTGTCGAACTCGATGCCCAACGCGAGATAAACCCCAAGGTGAAACCCGAGTAAGACGACGATCCCGATTCTGAACAAGACAGGGAAGAGCACGGCAACGATCAACCAGCCTTCAGCGAAGACAGTGGCGTAGTCGAGTGCCTTCCATAGCCACTCCGAATGGATGTCGAATAGTTCGTGGGTCAGCGGACCGAGCTTGGTGGGGTCAGCGACGTCTCGTGCAACGTAGCCCCGGGTTGCCTGCAATTCGGGGTTCAGCCAGCCGGACGCAGCTTTGGGTAGTGCCGCTGTAAACAGGGCGTAGGCGACCGTCACTGCCCAGATGAGCATGGGCAGTCCGCGGGTTTGAAGTGCTTTGCGTTGTGTGCGTGAACGTCGTGCGTCGAGGGACCATGCGGCGCCCCATCCAGCGGCTGCCATGGCCACCGGCAAGATTTCGAAAAGAATGAAGTGGTCGACCTTGCCGAAGGAATTGACCAACCCGCTGCCGGTCATGAGCGTGAGGGTCATTGCGATGGACGCGGCCGTCGTTCGATATCCGACCAAGATGGCGATCGCCAGGATGAATCGGGCGACTTCGAGTCCGACGAGGAAGTTCTCGGAGGGTGGTGACGACAGCAGGGAGAACGGACCGGATTGCGGATGAAACAGAATCGAGGGAACCTCGCCCGCCCACGTGTAGTCGATGGGAAACGCGATCACATATAGCGCGAAGAGAATTCGAATGACAGCGAGGAACCTCGCATCCCCGCGGTACGCCTCGCACAACTGATCGATGTGGTCGCGCAGGAACAACAGAGTTCCCGCACGGGCACTCATAGATCAACCCTTGTCGTTTCGCACGGGTCAGTTGACGCATCGGTTCCGTCGGTGATGTCGATAATTGTTTTGCGCCAGCAGAACTCGATACTGTCCGGGATGGCACCACTTCCGACTTCGACGCTGCGGTTTCGGAGCCATTCGACCAATTCAGGGTCCGCGGTTCGGGTGTTTCGGTCGCCTGCCCCGCTGGGGCGGAACGCATAATCGAGTGATGCTCTCGCGGATGAGTAGCGAATATCGCCGGCGAGATCCACTGGGTTGGGACTGATCGTGGATCCGTCGGTGTAATGGAGAGTGATATCCAAGCCACTTCCACTGAACTCGCCGTCTGCATTGGGCACGTCACCGAAGCTGGGCATGCGAATTGTCGGGTACGGCTCAGGGCGGACACCGAACGAGTAGGCGCCTTGCACGAGGAGTACGACTGCGAGTGCTGCGATCGCGATCAGTCGCCGATTGCTGCGCTTTGCTTCTGTTTCCGGCATGTCGACGTTCTTCCTGGCACCTGGTGCCGGTTTCTTCGAATGAGAAAAATAGAGGGGATTGCCGAGCGAGGGGACTGGGTGTTGTCGCGCGTCCGTGCAGATGTGCCGAAAGTAGTTGAAGTGTCGACGAAATATAGCTGCGCGATTGCCGCTTGTCGCAGTGTTGATTTGAAAATGGACTTTGGTCCGTCGAATGGGGGACAGTGGGCCCTGAATGCTTTGCCGCGCCTTAACTTCCAGCAAGCTTGGCCCCAGTCTGCTGTGAGAGCGGGATTTCACTCCTTCGTTGATGGCCGATTCAAGCGGAACGACAGATGCTTGACACTCGCTCAGAGGCAACATGATTCGACCCCGTATGTTTACGGGGTGACCAAACCCAACAAGCGAACTGTCGCCGTCATCGGTGCCATGGTTTTCACCGTCGTAGCGGTGATCGTAGGATTTGCGTACGAGCAATCCCGAGACAGTCGGGCAACTGCCTCTGTATCGCAGCCTGACAGTTCGGCGCCGGCGCTGAATGCCCCTACCGACGACTTCGACACGGTCGCAATTTTGGGGGACTCGTACTCGATTCCGAACACGACGGGAGATCATTGGCCGGCGCTGCTCGCCTTCGATCGTCGCTGGTACCTGGCAGATTTTGCGAGCGGTGGCACCGGCTACGTCCAGGGAAACGAGGAAAAAGGCAAGCTACCGTTCGGTGCGAAAATTGATCAGGTCGTTGCGGTGAATCCCGAGGTCGTCATCATCGCCGGCGGTCGGAACGATGTTTCGTACCCGCTCGAGGTGCGAGATGCGACTCGGGAGTTGTATGCGCAGCTACGAGATCGGCTTCCTCACGCCAAGGTTGTCGTCATCGGCCCCATCATGGACAACCGGCCTCCATCCGAGACCGCTGTCAATGTCAACGATCGAATCCGTTCCGCCGCTGAGCAGTACAAGCTGCCTTTCATTGATGCGCTCGCCGAGAACTGGCTGTCGGACCCGACGTTACTCAAGGAAGACGGCATGCATCCCACGCCGGCAGGTCAAAGGCTCATGTTCGAGAAGATCAGCGAGCACCTTCACTCGCTCGGTCTCTAGCTCTGAAGGAAAGCGAAGAGGACCCCGCAGGCGCGGGGTCCTTTTTTCGTGAAAAGTATTGTCGGACTTAGGTCATCAGTAGCGAGGACTTTGGGTGCAGTCTTGGATGGCCGGCTGCCTCACACGATGATGGAAAAGTTCGGGTAAGAAAGCTCTCGCGGGCTGTGTCGCCGCCCCTATCCGCGTTGCGGCTTGTGTGCATCGCAGTTCACCGCAGGTGATGCACGCGCGGCGATATCTACGCTGGGAGCTCGTCGGCGGAATGTCGTTCTTGTGCCTTGCCGGTGGCTCGACCATCACTGCAGTCTGAACGGAGATGGCAGGGATGGCGTAGATCATGTCGACAAGTTGGCCACCCTTGATGTTCTGCGCCACCCGTGATCAAACCGGGCAATCGGAACAAAGTGCTTGTCGAAGAGTTACAGTTGATGTTAATATGTAACGATAAGTCGCAAATGAACAGCGGCTTCGAGGTCGCGCTACCGGAAGCCGATGGGCGCCGGGGGAGATTGGTCTGCTGTCGATGGACGCGACGCCGTTGGGCGGCACAGATAAAGGCTCTGCGAGTTGCTCCCGGTCGCACCCCTGATCAACCTGACAGACCAACGTAACGGAGAACGTACTGTGACAATCAAGAACTCGATCGCGCCTGGTGTCATAGCCGATCATGGAAACAGGCTGTTCGGCAACACTATTCGATCAGCTGAAGGTGAGGAACTCGTCCAGCGGCTGAATGCCATGTTCGAGCGAGCGAACAGCACAGGTCAGGTGGTGAATCAACGAGAACTCTCGACCGTGCTTTCTGCGCGGAGACCCGAGGGTGCGCCGGGCGACCGGTCGATTCCGGCGTCTGACAGGCTGATGCGTGCGACCGAGGGACTCTCTTACGAATCCCTCTCCTTGTTGATTCGTGCGGCCGAGCATTTGCTGCGTTCGGAGGGGGTACATGTCGACTCGACGCCTTTCACCTGAGGGACGACGAGACCAGTTGAAGTCTCGGCCAGAGTCGCGTCACAGGATCTTTGACGTTGAACTGAAAGCTCTGGGGAATTTCAAGTGACCGGCCGTCGCAGACGAACGAAAATTTGTCACCAACGGAATGGCGTTGATACGTCGCTGTCCGGAATTCCGTTGTGCGAGGGGCGAACCAGACGTCCAGTGTTGCTCAACCGCAGGATCCTGATTCTGCCTTCTCGAATGCCTCCTCGATGCGCTGACGCCCCTCAGCGTCGAATCCCCTCCAGTCGCGGTATGGTCCGCTCATGTATTCGCGGACTCGATCGATCGGTGACGCGGAATCGCTAGGAGTACGTCCCAATTCTTCGGCCAATCCGAGTATCGACTGGCAGATCTTTTCGACGGAGTCTGGTACTTCGAGCCTTCGGACCCACGTTCCGCCCGTTTCGGTTGTTGTCGTTGCGGTGTCGGGTTGCTGCACTGTCTGCGACCCGCAGCCCGCAATCAACAAGCCGGCAGCGAGAGTGGACAAGGCGAGCGAAGAGCGCATGTTACGAATCAAACCAGATGCCGCAAACGATGATGGAAATACGGATCAACATTCGCCCCGGGCACTCGAATGAAGTGAATTGACGACCACCGCCTGCTCTTGCTGTTGCGCGGCTTGGGTGCGCCCACTTCCGCGCCACACGCGGAGAGTGTCAGCACGAAGGTAACCGAAATACCGAGCACGATTCGCTTCATCGGCCGATCGAAGCAGACTGACCCCGCCCTGGCGGACTATTCTCGATCCATGCCGATCACCCCGGATACAAAGAACTGGACCTGGGTCCTCGAACGCCCATGCGGCGAGTGCGGGTTTGATTCGTCCGCTGTTGCGTTCGCGGATGTTCCAGATCTTGTGCGTAGCAATGCCGTCTCGTGGGCCGAGGTACTGGAGCGCGAGAATGTGACGGAGCGACCGGACAGCGAAACATGGTCAGCGCTGGAGTATTCCGCCCACGTACGCGACGTGTTCAGGATCTTCAAGGTGAGGTTGGAACAGATGCTCGAATTCGACGATCCGCAATTCGAGAACTGGGATCAAGACGCAACAGCTGAGGCCGAGCGGTACAACGACCAAGATCCGGCAACGGTGGCATCGGAATTGTCCGACGCCGCGGCGGAAGTCGCGAACGCCTTCGAAACCGTGCCAGAGGGTAGCCGCCAACGACGGGGTCTCCGCAGTGACGGATCGGCGTTCACCGTCGAATCGTTGGCGGCCTACTTCATTCACGATCCGATCCATCACCTGCACGACGTCTCGGCGTAGTCAGAGCCCGCGCACCTCCTCGAGGGTTCTTCTGGCTCCGACGGAGTGCAACGAGTCGAGGGTCTTTCGGAAGCTTGCGACAAATCGGCGATCGTCCACGAGATCGCCGAACACTTGGCGGTACCCGATGAAGGCCAACGGGTCGCTCGATTGTTTCTGGGCGAGCGGCACCAGAGCATCCGACAGCTGATCGACGACGGTGATGGGATCTCCGTTCTCGTCTGTGCCCTCGGCGTAGCGGGCCCAGCTGGCGACAATTGCGGTGGACAGGTTGATCGACCCACCGGTGTCGAGTTGGGTCCGGATGACGGGCAACAGCCACTTGGGAATTCGATCGGACGACTCGGCGCACAGACGCGCAATCGTGTCGCGGACCTGGGGGTTCGAGAATCGTTCGATGAGGGTCTTCTTGTACTGATCGAGGTCGACGCCGGGTACCGGATCAAGGGTCGGCGTCGCTTCCAGATTCATGTAGTCGAGCAGGAACCCTGACAAGAGTTCGTCCTGGCATGCCTCGTGGACCAGGCGGTATCCGGCAAGGTAGCCGAAGTACGCGATGCCTTGATGGCTGGCATTGAGAAGGCGCAGTTTCATCAGTTCGTACGGGCGAACATCCGGCACGAGATTGACGCCGGCATTCTCCAGAGGTGGCCTGCCTGAGGTGAACTCGTCCTCGAGGAACCACGCGGTGAACGGCTCAGCTGCGACCGGCCACTGATCGTCCACGCCAAACGTCTCGGCGATCTCGGTGGTCACCTCGGCTGTCGTGACGGGTGTGATCCGGTCGACCATGGAGTTGGGGAAGGCGCCGTTCTCGTCGATCCACTCCGCAAGTTCGGGATCCTTCAGGGCGGCGAACGCTCCGACTGCCGTCCTGGCGACCGATCCGTTGCCTTCGATGTTGTCGCAACTCATGATCGTGAAGGGGGCGAGGCCCCGGTCGCGACGGAGTGCGAGTGCCGCACAAATCAGACCGAAGGTTGTGCGGGGGAGTGTTACCGGCTCGAGATCGTGCATCACATCGGGATGGGACGCGTCGAACTCGCCCGTGGTGTGCGAGATGTTGTATCCGCCCTCGGTGATGGTGAGAGATACGATTTTCGTCGATTCGGATGCCATCTTTTCGATCACCGCCTCCAGATCGTCGGGCGCGAACAAGTACTCGACGATCGACCCGATGACCCGGCCTTGGAGGGTTCCGTCAGCATGCTTGAGCGCCAGCGTGTAGAGGCCGTCCTGCGCGCGGAGTGCGTCTTTCATTTGCTTGTCCGACGGCATCACTCCCACTCCGCAGATTCCCCAGTCGAAGGCTTCACCTCGTCGCAGGAGGGTATCGATGTACATGGCCTGGTGTGCACGGTGAAAGCCTCCGACACCGAAATGCACTATGCCGGTAGTGACTTTGCTCCGGTCGTAGTTCGGCACTTCGAGTTCAGCATCGAAGTCGAGCAAGGTCTTCGTATTGAGTTCCATGAAAGTTCTAGTCTCCTTCGGCGACGATGACTACGGCTTTGATGCTGCCGGGAATGCGATCGGCCACCAGGGCCTCTTGCGATCGTTCGAGTGAAAAGCGTGCTGTGACCATCGAATCCAGATCGACGCGCCCGGCAGCGACCAGTGCGGCGGCGATCGGCCACGTGTTGGCGTACCGGAACACTCCGGTGAGCATCAGTTCGCGATTCTGAATGATCGGGACCGGCAACGGTATCTCGTCGGCACCCATTCCGACCAGAACGACGGTCCCAGCGGGCCGAACTGCGTGAATCCCGTCGATCACTGCGGCCGTGGCACCCGACGCGTCGATGAACGCATCGACGGCCAGCGAGCGTACGTCGCTTTCACGAGGATCAACGACGGTTGTTGCGCCGAATTTCAGTGCCACATCACGCCGGGCCGCATCGATGTCCGAGACGATGACTTCCGTCGCGCCGAATGCCTTGGCCACCTGCGTCGTCACGATTCCTACCGGGCCGGCGCCGGCGATCAACACACGAGAGCCGGCAGTGATTCCCGCTTTCTGGGCTGAGGCGATCCCTACGGAGAGTGGCTCGAACAGCGCAGCTGCCTCGTAGGACACGGAATCTGCGATGGGATGGGCGAAGTCGGCACCGATCGTGACGTAGTCGGTCAGCGCACCGTCGATCGGCGGCGTCGCGAAGAACTCCATATGAGGGCAGAGGTTGTATCTGCCTGCCTTGGATTCGGGACTTGTCGGATCGGGCTTCTGAGGCTCGATGGAGACGCGCTGCCCGATGCGTCTTGGGTCGACGCCGTCACCGACTGCGGCGATGCGTCCAGATGCTTCGTGTCCGAGAACGAGCGGTGAGTTGACTACGTAAGGGCCGATGCGACCTTCGTGAAAGTAGTGCGCGTCCGACCCGCACACGCCCACTGCATGGATGCGAACGAGGACTTCACCCGTCTTCGGGGACGGTCGTGGTCTCTCGACCATCTGCATCTTTCCGGTCTCAACGAGGACATTTGCCCGAATTGTCGCAGGTAGATCGACGGATTCTCCGGAAACTGTTGTGTGGGTCACAACGTAGATGTTAGCTTAATGAGCATAAGAACATCTAGTGAGCATCTGCTCACGATCAAGAAACATTGAACCTGATACACAAGGAGACCGTGTGAACCAGTCGGCTCAGCCCGCAGGACTCAAGTCGTCGAAGTTGCCGGCTTCCGAGGATGTGCGGCTCGCCTTGCGGGCAGCGACCATGTATCACCTCGAAGGCGCTACTCAGGCGGAGATTGCAGCGAAGTTGGGCGTCTCGCGGCCTACGGCCGGGCGGCTGTTGGCCAGGGCGCGGACGCAAGGTTTGGTCAGGGTCGAGATTATGGTGCCGCCGGAGCTCGAAGGTTCGGTGAACACGGAGTTGGAATCGAAACTGGAGAAGCACTTCGGGTTGGCCGAAGTTTTGATTGTGCCCGAAGCAAATTCGGACTCGGACGATCCGGACTTCGACGCGCTCGGCCGACGAGCAGCGGAAGTTCTGGTTCGTCGTCTGCAGCCGTCGAGCGTTCTCGGGTTTACCTGGGGTCCGGAAACCGTTGCGGTAGCAGGATCTTTGCCAGACAAGGCGGCGAAGTGCTCGGCTGTGGTACAACTTGACGGCTCCATGACGGTGACCGACTACCAAACCGGTGTCGACTTCACCATCGGCCGATGTGCACAACAGTTGCAGGCCAATCCTATTCGCCTCAATGCTCCGCTATATGCCGACCCGGCGACTGTGGAGTCGATGCGAAACGACTCGGTCATCTCGAAGGCGCTGCAAGCCGGAACTGATTCCGACATCATGGTTTTCGGAGTTGGTGCCGTCTCGACTGCCACGACCTTGTTTGCCGGTAGCTTCGTCGACTCGACCATGCTGGACGAGTTGGAAAGTCGAGGCGCTGTCGGTGAAATCGGCGGCCGTTTCTACACGATCGACGGCAATCCAGTGGAGGGGCCACTGCCTGAGCGAACGGTCTCCGTATCGCTCGACGCAGTGAAATCCTGCGATCAGACGATTCTGATTTCGGGGGGAACACACAAACGCCAGGCCGTTCTGGGCGCATTGCGCGGAGGTTTGGCAAACGTACTCGTCACCGACGTCGAGTGCGCCCAGTGGCTGCTCGAAGGCTAGCGATCTCACGAGTTTCGCTGTCCGAGCGCGCGACTGACACGCAAGTGTGAAGGAAGGTAATCCGTGAAAACAGGAAGACGAGTGTGGGGCGCTGCCGCGGCGGCGCTCTGCCTCCTGGTGTCGGGATGTGCGGGCGCTGGTGCGCTCGGTGGTTCCGGCGAACGAACAGTCACCATCGCGATGGTGTCGAACTCGCAGATGCAGGACGCCATCAAACTGGCGCCGGCTTTCGAAGCCGAGAACCCTGGCATCGACCTCAAATTCGTCAGCCTTTCCGAGAACCAGGCGCGTGCCAAGATCACAGCGTCGACGGCAACCGGCGGCGGTGAGTTCGACGTCGTGATGATCAGCAACTACGAGACACCTCAGTGGGCCGCCAACGGTTGGCTCACGAACCTGTCCGAGTATGCAGACAAGACGCCCGGTTATGACGAGGACGACTTCATACCGTCGATCAAGACTTCTCTGTCATACGAGGACAGTATGTACGCGGTCCCGTTCTATGGGGAGTCGTCGTTCCTGATGTACCGCAAGGATCTGTTCGATCAGGCGGGGATAACAGTTCCCGAAGACCCGACGTGGCAAGAAGTCGCAGGTTGGGCAGCGCAGTTCGACAACCCGGATGCCAAGATGGCGGGAATCTGCTTGCGCGGAAAGCCTGGCTGGGGTGAGGTACTCGCGCCGCTGAACACCGTGATCAACACCTTCGGTGGACGCTGGTACGACGAGAATTGGAATGCGCAGCTGACCAGTCCGCAGGTCGAGGATGCGGTTCAGTTCTACGTGGACACGGTCAAGGAGCACGGTCAGCCGGGCCCTGCCACAAGCGGATTCGGTGAATGTGCAACACAATTCGCGCAAGGCAACACGGCGATGTGGTACGACGCGACGTCGGCTGTGTCGGTTCTCGAGGATCCTGCGTCGTCGAAGGTAGTCGGCAACATCGGATATGCGAAGGCCCCGAAGGTCGAGAAGTCCGATCCTGGTTGGCTCTACACCTGGGCGCTCGGAATCCCGGAGTCGGCAAAGAACAAAGATGACGCCTGGAAGTTCATTTCCTGGATGACGAACAAGGACTACATCCAGAAGGTCGGAACCGAACTCGGCTGGTCGAGAGTTCCTCCGGGAAGTCGCCTATCGACCTACGAGATTCCGGAATATCAAGAGGCCGCACAGGCATTCGGTCCGATCACCCTCGAATCGATCAACAATGCAGATCCGAAAAACCCGACAGTGCAACCGGTTCCGTACACCGGCGTCCAGTTCCTCACCATCCCTGAGTTTCAGGACCTGGGCACTCGCGTCAGCCAGCAGATCAGTGCTGCCATCGCGGGTCAGAAGAGCGTGAAAGAAGCACTCGAACAATCCCAGCAGTATGCCGAGGTGGTCGGCAAGACCTATCAGGAGAACCGATGACTACGGTTGCCGAGCCCAGAACTACGGTGGACGACGCGCCACCGGTCCGTGTCGAAAAGAAGATCTCCCGCGCCGAGGGTTGGCGTCGTAGAGGTCCCCTGTTGCCGGCGTTGATCTTCTCGATCGTCGTCACCCAGATTCCGTTCCTGTTCACCCTCTACTACTCGACGCAGTCGTGGAACCTTGTCCGGCCGGGATCGCGGCACTTCAACGGGTTCGACAACTACATCGAGGTTTTCAAGGACAGTCAGTTTCGGGAAGTCGCGGTCAACACGGTCATCATGATCGTGGGTACGGTCATCGTTTCGGTGATCCTCGGACTCGCGTTGGCACTCCTACTCGACAGAGCCTTCCTCGGTCGCGGGATCGTGCGGACACTGCTGATCACGCCATTTCTCATCACCCCCGTCGCTGGCGCATTGCTCTGGAAGACAACAATGTTCGACCCGGTATTCGGTATCGTGAACTTTGTCCTCCAGCCTTTCGGTGTCGGCCAGGTCGACTGGGTCAGCAAGTTTCCACTCGCCGCCGTCATGATCAATCTGATCTGGCAGTGGACGCCTTTCATGATGCTGCTCATTCTGGCCGGCTTGCAGTCCATGCCCCGAGACATCCTCGAAGCCGCACGGGTGGACGGAGCCAAGCCGTTTGCGATGTTCCGCGAACTGACACTGCCGCACCTGCGCCGTTTCATCGAACTCGGTGCAGTTCTGGGTGCGATCTACCTCGTGAACACCTTTGACGCGGTGTACATGATGACCTCGGGCGGGCCAGGCGTGGCCAGCTCGAACCTGCCGTTCTACATCTACCAGCGCGCATTCCTCGGCTTCGACGTAGGTCAAGCTGCGGCGATGGGTGTCGTGACAGTGATCGCGACCATCATCGTCTCGACACTCGCGCTCCGATTGATCTTCAAGAGCTTCACCGGCAACGAGGAGGCGGCGTGATGACTGCCGTAGAGACGACAAGCGCGACGACCGACAAACCCGTCGTCAAGAAAACGAAGAGCAGTAAGTTCAGTCCGTGGTCGGTCGTGGCGTGGATCGCCGCTCTCGGATTCTTCTTCCCGGTCTTCTGGATGGTCCTGACCGCGTTCAAGACCGAGGCAGACGCCTACACGGACCCGCCGAAGCTGTTCTTCACTCCCACCCTCGAACAGTTCCGTGCCGTCCTCGATTCCGGTCTGGGTACAACGCTGGCGAACTCGGCATTTGCCACAGGAATGTCGACGATTCTTGTTCTGCTACTGGGTGTTCCGGCTGCGTTTGCATTGTCTCTTCGCCCGGTGAAGAAGACGCAGGATGTGCTGTTCTTCTTCATCAGTACCAAGATGCTCCCAGTCGTCGCTGCAATCGTGCCGCTGTACGTGATCGTCAACGACATCGGATTGCTCGACAACATCTGGGCGCTGGTCATCTTGTACACATCGATGAATCTGCCGATCGCAGTGTGGATGATGCGTTCGTTCTTTCTCGAAGTCCCCGCCGAGCTTCTCGAAGCCGCCAGCATGGACGGCGCGAGTTTGTGGACCTCGGTTCGAGAGGTGATCCTCCCGCTGATCTCGCCCGGAATTGCTGCGACTGCGCTGATCTGCGTGATCTTCTCGTGGAACGAATTCTTCTTCGCAGTCAACCTGACAGCTGTTCAAGCGCAGACGATTCCGGTCTTCCTGGTCGGGTTCATCACCGGCGAGGGACTGTACTGGGCTCGGCTCTCCGCGGCAGCGACCATGGCGGCATTGCCCGTCATCCTGGCCGGTTGGTTCGCCCAGAACAAACTGGTGCGCGGCCTGTCCTTCGGTGCAATCAAATAATTCTCCTCACCCTCTCAGGAGTTCGTCATGGCTGAAATCTCGTACCAGAAAGCGTCTTGCATCTACGAAGGTGCCGGGACCCTCGCTGTAGATTCACTCGATCTTGACATCAAGGACGGGGAGTTCATCGTGCTCGTCGGTCCGTCAGGTTCCGGAAAGTCCACGGCCCTGCGCATGTTGGCGGGGCTCGAGGACATCGATTCCGGTGCGATCACCATCAACGGCAAGGACATGACCGATGTCCCGTCGAAGGATCGCGACATCGCAATGGTCTTCCAGAATTACGCGCTGTACCCCAATAAAACCGTCGGCGAAAACATGGGGTTCGCGTTGAAGATGCGCGGTGTGCCCGTCGAGGAGCGTAAGAAGAAAGTTGCCGAAGCGGCCAAATTGCTTGACCTGACGGAATACCTCGACCGCAAACCGGCCAAGCTTTCCGGTGGTCAACGGCAGCGAGTTGCCATGGGCCGAGCAATCGTTCGTGAACCGCAAGTGTTCTGCATGGACGAGCCGCTCTCCAACCTCGACGCAAAGCTACGCGTCCAGACCCGCACGCAGATCGCGGCGTTGCAGCGTCGTCTCGGAACCACCACCGTCTACGTCACGCACGATCAGGTGGAAGCGATGACGATGGGTGATCGCGTGGCAGTGCTCAAGGGCGGCAAGTTGCAACAATTCGCTTCTCCGACCGAACTTTACGATCGGCCGGCCAATGCGTTTGTTGCCGGCTTCATCGGATCTCCAGGTATGAACTTGGTAACGGCGCCGGTCAGTTCGGGTGGGGTGCGTTTCGGCGACGTCGAGGTTCCGCTGGACCGCGAGCAGATGGCGGCTATCGCCGCGGCCGGTCTGGCTTCGGTCACAGTAGGAATTCGGCCCGAGCAATTCCAGGTGGTTGCTGCCGGAGACGGAATCGCAGCTCAGATCGACCTGGTAGAGGAACTGGGCAACGAGTCGTATATCTACGCACACGTGCCTGGTACCGAAGCCGACCCGATCTCGCTCGTTGCACGCACCGGCGGGCGATCGAAGCTGCAGTACGGCCAGACGCTGGGCTTCGAGCGGGTGGACGGTCCTGTTCACCTCTTCGACCCGACTACGGGTGAGCGCGTGGGTAGCTGAATCCCACCACAATCGTGACCTGCTCGGCACCCGAACTCGTTCGTGCCGAGCAGGTCACATCCATCTTCGACTGGTGAGAAGGTTAGGGTCTACCGATGAGTGATACACGCGAACGATCCGTCGTGGTGTGTGGTGAGGGACTGGTTGATCTGGTTCCGGTGGGGGAGAACTTCTCACCCAAGTTGGGCGGTGGACCGTTCAACGTTGCGATCGCGGTGGGTCGACTCGGATCCGACGTGGGATTCGTCTCTCGCTTGTCCACCGACGCCTTCGGAGATCGGATGATCGACTCGCTGGCCGCGTCGAATGTCGACACGACCGGAGTCGAACGTGGGCCCGAGCCGACAACTCTGGCCGTCGTGAACCTTGCAGCGGACGGAGGTGCGCGGTATTCCTTCTACCTCGAGGGAACGGCGGATCGACAGTTCGCGCTGCCGAAGCTTCCCTCTGCCCGGGCATTCTCGTTCGGAACGCTGTCGCTGGTGCTCGAGCCGGGGGCCTCTGCCTACGAAGCCATGCTGCACGAAGCACACGCCCGCGGTCGACTCACCATGGTGGACCCCAATATTCGTCCGGCGGTGATCTCGGACCCGGAAGCATATCGACGACGATTTCGTTCGTGGTTGCCCGCCATCGATATTCTCAAAGTGAGCGACGACGACGCGAAGTGGTTGGGTTCGGTCGACGGCGCCGAGTGGCTCGACGAAGGCGTCGGCGCCGTACTGCTCACCCGTGGTGGTGACGGGTTGCGGTTGATCACCAAGGAACTCGATGTTTCGGTGCCGGCGCCCGCGGTCGACGTCGCGGACACGATCGGTGCGGGCGATACCGTTCACGGAGCCCTGCTGGCCTACCTTGATCGTCACGATGCACTCGACGTCGCCGTTGTGCGCGGGTTCTCCGAGGCAGACTGGTCGGCCGCGTTGACCTTTGCCGCACGCGCGGCAGCCGTCACCGTGTCACGACCAGGGGCGGATCCGCCGTGGTCAAGGGAGTTGGGCCTGCCCATCTAGCACTGGGGACCACCGCCCTACTGCGAGCGCAGTACGTCGAACTGCCTACCTGTGCACGATGTGCGACGGGGTCGTGTATCGGCACAGTGATACGCATGTCGATATTCCTGTACAAACTCTCGCGACTCGCGTTTCGGCGCCGCTGGGCAATGGTGGGCTTCTGGGTCGTCCTGCTGGTGGCGGGCGGAGTAGGCGCAGCAACGCTGTCCGGTCCGACCGTCAATACGTTGTCGATCCCGGGCACAGAATCGCAAGCGGCACAGGACCTTCTGGCTGAACGGTTCCCGGAATCGTCCACCGGCGGAGCCAGTGCTCGCATAGTCTTCGAATCTCCGGCGGGCACGACGCTCGCCGATCCGGCCATTCGAGAATCCGTCAGTGGATTGGTCTCTGCGCTCGGGAAGGACCCCGAGGTTGCAGCGGTATCGGATCCGTATGCCTCCGGCGGAGTGTCTCCGACTGGGACGATCGGATACATGCAGGTCTCCTATACCGCCGACTCGATGGACTTGCCGGACAGTTCGAAAGAACTGCTCGAGTCCGCTGTCCACGACGCCGCGGATTCAGGGCTGGCAGTCGATGTTGCCGGCAACGTGCTGATGGAAAGCAGCGCCGAATCGATGGGAGAGGTGATCGGAGTCGCGATCGCCGCGGTGGTGCTGACCGTCACCTTCGGTTCCTTGGTGGCGGCGGGGCTTCCTTTGATCAGCGCGTTGATCGGCATCGGCATCGCGATCTGCACGATCACCATCGCAACTGGTTTCATCGAATTGGGTTCGAGCACAACCGTCCTGGCAATGATGCTGGGGCTCGCCGTGGCGATCGACTATTCGCTGTTCATCGTCTCGCGCTACCGCTCCGAACTACGTGACGGACATGATCCGGAAATTGCTGCGGGCCGCGCAGCGGGGACTGCGGGTTCGGCCGTAGTGTTCGCGGGGTTGACCGTCCTCATCGCACTGGCCGGACTGTTCGTCGTGAACATCCCGTTCCTGACAAGCATGGGTCTGGCTGCAGCATTCGCAGTTGCTGTTGCAGTGGTGATTTCACTGACGCTGCTGCCCGCCACACTCGGATTTGCAGGGTCGCGCGTCCTGAGTCGGTCTGATCGTCGACTGCTGGCGTCCGGCGGTGAACTGACACACCGGAAACAGTCGGAGGGGGCGGGCTCGCGATGGGCCAAGTTCGTGATCCGGCGTCGAGTTCCGGTTTTGCTCGCGTCAGTCCTCGGGCTGGGATTGCTGGCGATCCCCACCTTCGGAATCAACCTGAGTTTGGCGAGCCCACCAGTGCCCGACACAACTGCCGCCAGGGCTACCGACCGACTATCCGAGGGGTTCGGTGCCGGGTTCAGCGGTCCGCTCATGGTGGTTGTCGACGTTGCCGACGCCGCAGATCCGGCAACGGCATTGAGCGGCGCCCAGGAAAAGCTCGGTGCTCTGCCCGACGTAGCGGCAGTGACGCCGCCAGCACTCAATCAGGCCGGCGATACAGCAGTCATCACGGTGGTTCCCTCGAGTGGCCCGGAAACCGAGGCAACAAAGGCGCTCGTCGCAGATATACGTGAGGTCGCCGGATCACTGACCGACGAGACCGGAGCCACGATGTCGGTCACCGGTCAGACAGCGTTGACGATCGACGTCTCGGACCGCCTGGCCGATGCCCTCGTTCCCTACCTCGCATTGGTCGTCGGCCTCGCCTTCATTCTTTTGATGCTGGTGTTCCGCTCGATCTTGGTACCGCTCAAGGCAACTCTCGGATTTCTGCTCTCGATCGGTGCGACGTTCGGTGTGCTGGTCGCGATCTTCCAGTGGGGTTGGTTCGCCGGCATTCTCGGAATCGAAGGCCAAACCGGATCAGTTGTGGCGATGTTGCCCATCTTCATGATCGGCATCGTCTTCGGGTTGGCGATGGACTACCAGGTGTTCCTGGTGACCAGAATGCGTGAGGCCTTCGTCCACGGTGACGGACCGGACGAAGCAGTCGTGAAGGGCTTCGACCAGGGCGCGCGAGTCGTCACGGCCGCGGCGCTGATCATGATCGCCGTTTTCGCGGGCTTCATCTTCGGCGGCGACGCCTTCATCATGCAGATCGGACTCGGACTCTCGTTCGCGGTTCTGTTCGACGCCTTCGTGATTCGTATGACCGTCGTACCGGCCGTCATGTCCCTGTTGGGCTCGAAGGCATGGTGGTTCCCCTCATGGCTGGACCGGTTGGTCCCGAACGTCGATGTCGAGGGGGAGCAGTTGACTGCGCTGCTCGCAGATTCGAAGGAATCCAGTGAACCCACGAGCGACAAGTTGTCGGTATGACCCGGATACGGTAGATCGATGACTTCGACATCGACGTGGGGTCGATGGTGTGCGGAACACCCGCGCACCATCGATCTGGCACTGACGATCCTCGTGCTCCTTGCCACGTGGACGGCGCACCGCATCGCGCTCGATGGCAATGACACCCGCGAAGTAACAGTTGTGGGAGTCCTTGTAACAGCGATCGCAGCGGCAACCATCGTATTCCGGAGGCGTTACCCGTTCTCGGCGCTGGCGGTGGCAGTACTTCTCGGCGTATTGATGATTGCACTGTCAGCGCCGCCGAATGCCGGCACAGGTTCCGCGGCGATGGTGTGCCTCTACTACGTTGCCAGCACGAGTGACCGCCGGAGGACCTTCTTCGCAGCGGCGAGCACAGTCAGCTCGCTGATGCTCGTCACGATCTTCCTGGGAGTGGGGAACAATCTCCTGCAGGAGGCACTGGGGTTGTTGGCCTGGTTGCTGATGGCAAGTTTCGCCGGCGCCGAGGTCCGTTCTCGCCGAGCCTATCTGGAGTCCGTCGAGGCGCGCGCGGTGCAAGCGGAAAGAATGCGCGAGGACGAGGCCCGACACCGCGTCGTCGAAGAAAGGATGCGGATTGCGCGAGACTTGCACGACGTTGTCGCGCACCACATTGCCTTGGTCAACCTGCAAGTCGGGGTCGCGTCGCACTTAATCGGGAAAGACCCGGAGAAGGCGACGACTGCACTACGCGGAGTGGAGGAAACGTCCAAGGCGGCACTCGATGAAATTCGGGCCACGGTCGGAGTTCTCCGTGACGCTCAGGACGGTGATCGCTCGATGAAACCGGCACCGGGGCTTTCGGATCTACCGGCACTGGTGGATCAATTCGTCAGTGCGGGAATGGAAATCGAAGTGCGCGCAGTGGGTTCGTTGCGCCCTCTCGGGCCAGCAGTAGACCTCACGGCGTACCGAATTATCCAGGAAGCACTCGTGAATGCGAGCAAGCATGCGTTGCCAGGGGCCGTCACCGTGTCGTTGTCGTACGAAGCCGAGGTTCTGGTGCTGTCGGTCGAAAACTCCGGAACGGCAGTGCCTTCGACGTCACCGCCCGGGTACGGACTGCTGGGAATGAAGGAGAGGGCACAGGCAATGGGAGGCGAGGTCTCAGCAGGATTCCGCGCGGACGGGGGATTTCGTGTGGACGCCCAACTGCCGCTGGTCTCGGTCTCCAGCGGTTCGGAGCGTGAGGAGTCGTGAGTATTCGGGTGGTAGTGGCAGACGATCAGGCGCTCTTCCGTCAAACGCTTGCGCTGCTGATCGGTTCGGAAGACGACATGGAGGTGGTCGCCGAGGCGGCAGACGGAGAGCAGGCATTCCAGGCGGCGCTCGAGCACCGACCCGACGTTGTACTGATGGACATTCGCATGCCGGGCACCAGCGGAGTCGAAGCGACCGCCATGATCGCCGATCATCCGGATTTGTCCGACGTACACGTACTGATCCTGACGACCTTCGAAGTGGATGAACATGTGGCACAGGCGATCCGGGCGGGAGCGAGCGGCTTCATCGGCAAAGGAATCCGAGCGGAGGATCTACTTGATGCTGTTCGGACGGTCGCAGGTGGGAACTCTTTGTTGTCGCCGATTGCGACCAGTGCGTTGATTTCTCGATTCCTTTCCACTCCGTCGCGGGCCGACTCGACTTCCGGGATTTTCGGTCAATTGACACCACGCGAACTCGAAGTAGTAACCCTCGTTGCCCTCGGGATGTCCAACGACGAAATCGCCGCGGAATTGGTGATCAGCGCGGTCACGGCAAAAACCCATGTGAACCGGGCGATGACAAAACTGGATGTCCGCGACCGCGCGCAACTGGTGGTTCTCGCCTATCAATGCGGTGTGGTGATTCCGGGACGCTCGGTGGATTGACTCGAGAAACTCTTGACTCGAACGGGTGTTCGAGTATTGTTTTGGGTGGGGATCGGGGGATTCAATGAGTGTCTATCTGTCGGACGTGGTTTCGGGTTCTGCGGTGGGGTTGCGCGGACGTCTGTGGCGGTTGTCTGCTGCGGAGTTACGTACCGCTGCTATCGAGGCGAGTGCGGAGATTCTTCGTCTCGAGGCTGTTCGTGTGGCGGTGGTGGACGAGTTGTCGTTGCGGCCCGATGATCAGGTGATCGCCAGCCGCGGGGTGGGTTGCTGGTTGGCGGCGAATACGATGCTGCAGGTTCGGGACGGGAAGAAGATCGCCGCCCTGGGTGCGGCGCTGCGGCCGTTTCCCGCGGTGGCTGCCCGGTTCGATGTCGGGGACTGCTCCTTCGAGCACGCGGTGTTGATCGTGGCGTTCTGCGAGTCACCGCCGAAGGGCATGCCGGAGGAGGCGCTCCCTCGCTGTGTCGATTTGTTGTTGGCTGCTGCGTCGGGGGTGGAGGCGACGACGACGAAGGTGCGGAGTGTTATCGCGACTTTGGAGCGAGTGTTCGAATCGGATGACATTCCGCCCGCCGAGGATGTGGATCGTAACGAGTTGCGGATCGCGTCGACGTTGAATGGTCGGGTGGTGGTGCGCGGTGATTTCGATGCTCTCACCGGGGAAATGTTGTTGTCGGCGTTGTCGAATCTGACGATGCCGACGCCGGCACCGGATGGAACCCCGGATTCTCGGTCGGCGGCGAAGCGGACTGCGGATGGGTTCACCGAACTGATCCGCCGGTATTTGGACTGCGCGAAGACCGGTACGGACGGTGGGCAGCGGCCGCACGTGAATGTTCACATCAACGCCCGTGATCTGGCGGAGCACCGGAACTGCGCCGCAACATCCGCTGCTCCTGGTGGTGGAGTGGCTGTGGCTGTGTCGGATCTCGATGTCGGGCACATGCCCTGGCTGGGGCCACTGTCGGTGTCGCAGAGCAGACTCCTCGGTTGTGATTGTTTCCTCTCCACTGTCCTGCTCGACGATCACGGGGCGCCGTTGGATGCGAGACCCGGGAAACGGTTGGTCTCCGCCGAACAGCGCGTGGCGTTGATCGCCCGGGACAAGGGGTGCGCGTTCCCGGGTTGTGCGTGTGTTCCGGCGTGGACGGATGCGCACCATATTCGGCACTGGGCGAACGGTGGCCCGACGGTGATGAGCAACCTTGTCCTGCTGTGCCGTTCGCATCACCGGTTGATGCACCGGAAAGCCGGGTTCGTCGGGAAGTGGGTGATCCGGATCGGGGTCGACAAGAAACCGTGGTTCATCCCACCGCCCTCGATCGACCCGCAGCAGCACCCGCGACCGGCCAACACCACCTTCAAAACCTGAGGGGTTAAACCTCACACGCACCAGAACATGGCCAGGCCTGTCTCGGACCCGCTGCTCTGTGTCCGACCGATTGGTGGGAGGTGGAGTCGAATGGGTGCGTGCTTTGGGGGTGGCTCTACTTTTGGGTGCCCGTGTGGCCTGTCCCACTCAGTGGGTCATTCTTTCGTCGTCGCCGAGCCGGTTGTGCCAGGTCATTTGGACGTCTGACCTGCAGTTCAAAATCTTTCGTTAGAACACGTTCCAATTTCGTGGATTTGTGGCTATGGTCACAGAGATAGATGCGGGTGTGCGAATGAAAGGGTGAAGTGACGTGAAGACCAAGGGTGCAATCCTGTGGGGCCTCAATGAGAAGTGGTCCGTCGAGGAGATCGAGATCGGCGAGCCGGTAGCCGGCGAAGTTCAAATTCGCATGGAAGCGGCCGGAATGTGCCACTCCGATCACCACATCGTCACCGGCGCGACCCCGATGCCGTCGTTCCCGGTCATGGGCGGGCACGAGGGTTCGGGCGTCATCACCAAGCTCGGCCCTGAGGTCAAGGGACTGGAGGTCGGCGACCACGTCGTTCTGTCCTTCATTCCGGCTTGTGGAACCTGTCCGGCGTGTTCGGCCGGGCATCAGAATCTTTGTGACCTCGGGATGGGCCTCCTCAGCGGCCAAGCCATCAGCGACGGCACGTACCGGATCCAGGCTCGCGGCGAAAACGTGATCCCGATGTGCCTGCTAGGGACGTTCTCGCCCTACATGGTCGTGAACCAGTCGTCAGTGGTGAAGATCGACAAGGACATTCCGTTCGAGGTTGCCGCACTCGTCGGTTGCGGCGTCCCGACCGGTTGGGGATCGGCAACCCACATCGCCGATGTGAAGCCCGGCGAAGACGTTGTGATCATGGGCGTCGGCGGCGTCGGTATCAGTGCGCTACAGGGTGCGGTTGCATCGGGCGCTCGGTACATCTTTGCCATCGACCCCGTGCCGTGGAAGCGTGAGCAGGCTCTGAAGTTCGGCGCAACGCACGCTTTCGAAAGCGCTGCCGCTGCCATTCAGCCGATCATCGACGCCACGTACGGACGCATGGCGCAGAAGACGATCATCACCGTCGGCGAAATGAAGGGTGAGTACGTCGAAGAAGCCATGATTCTGACGGCAAAGGCTGGTCGTTGCGTTGTCACTGCAATGGGGCACCTGACGGACATGGATGTGAAGCTGAACCTGTTCCTGATGTCGATGCTTCAGAAGGACCTTCAGGGCAACATTTTCGGCGGTGGCAACGCTCGCCAGGACGTGCCTAACCTCCTCGCGATGTACAAGGCAGGCAAGCTGAACCTTGACGACATGGTCACTCGGACCTACACGCTCGAAGGCGTGAACGACGGGTACCAGGACATGTTGGATGGCAAGAACATCCGCGGCGTCATCCGCTACACCGAAGCTGACTGGTGATCGAAAGCGCAACTCTTGTGCCAGTAGTCTGATCGGGTGCCCAGTACTCACAGTCTCGACGTAATCCAGCAGTGGCCGGTCGACAATGCGGCAGCGGTCGTCCTCTCCGGGAATAATCCGGGTGAGGGCGACCGCATTCGTGGTTTCAGCGGCGACCAGTCGCATGTTTTCCCCCTGGCTTCGGTGACAAAACTGTTGTGCGCCTACGCGATTCTGGTGGCGGTGGAGGAAGGGGCGGTCGAGTTGGATGGGCCGGCCGGGCCTGAGGGGTCGACCGTTCGTCATCTCCTCGCACATGCTTCCGGGTTGGCATTCGCCGAACGTGTTGTTCAGGCGCCGGTGGCGTCGAAGCGGATCTACTCGAGTGCGGGATTCGAGGTGCTTGCCGAGTTGGTTTCCCGGGAGACCGAGATCGAGTTTGCCGACTATCTTGCCGAGGCGGTGTTCGCGCCGTTGGGGATGACCAGCGCGACTCTTGTCGGTCCTGCCGGTCACGGTGCACAGGCATCGGCAGACGACTTGGCCAAGTTCGCGGCTGAACTGCTCTCGCCGACCCTGATCTCGACGCAGACGTTCGCAGAGGCGACAACCGTGCAGTTCCCGAGGCTCAACGGAATTCTTCCGGGTTACGGCTCTCAGCGCCCCAACGACTGGGGACTCGGATTCGAAATTCGCGGCGACAAGCGTCCGCATTGGACAGGTCTCGCGAACTCGGCCGCAACTTTCGGTCATTTCGGCCAGTCCGGGACGTTCCTGTGGGTCGATCCCACGATCGATACTGCGTGCGTCGTGCTTACCGATCGCGACTTCGGTGATTGGGCCAAGCCTTTGTGGACCGAATTGTCAGATGGCGTGGTCGGTGAAGTTTCGCGATAGAGCACAAATTTCTCTCCTTCCACTGGCGCAACACGGGTAACACAAGGCACACTGTTCAATCGAGCGTGCTGCACGAACTCGACAGAGGTCGTTGGGGAAGACGTCCCTCGTCGAAGCAGGAGGCTCGAGTGCGCGAAATGAATCAATTCGCGGACGTGACGACTGGTGTGGTTTACATCCACTCGTCGCCCGCGGCGCTGTGCCCGCACGTGGATTGGGCTTTGTCCGCCACGTTGGACAGCCCTGCCAAGCTCAGATGGACCTCACAGCCTGCCTACGACGGACTTCTGCGTGCGACGACGGACTGGACAGGTCCCGTCGGAACCTGTGCCCGCCTGGTCGATTCGCTACGGGCGTGGCCGATGTTGCGCTTCGAGGTCACCGAGGACCCGAGCCACGGCGTCGACGGCGAACGGTACAGCCATGTGCCCGGTCTGGGCTTGTGGCGCGGATCCACCAGTGCGAACGGTGATGTCGTTGTTGGGGAGATGAAACTGCGGTCCATCATGAATTCCGGTGGAGACATCGCCGCGGAGATCGATCGGGCGATAGGCGCACCGTGGGACGAGGAACTCGAGCCCTTCCGGAGTTCGGGCGAAGGCGCCGAAGTGACATGGCTGCGTAGGCGTGTCAGTTGACCGAGGTCCATCCTGAACCCTGAGTGCTCTCGCGGATTGAACGACAAAGACTTGAATGACAAAGGTGGGCCCCGCCGTATCGGCGAGGCCCACCTTGCTGTCCAGGGTTGTCAGAGCGGAATGTTCTTGTGGCGCGCACGGACAGATGGTGCAGACGCGAGCGCAGCGGTGACGATGCTGCGAGTCTTCGCCGGGTCGATTTCCTCATCGACGACGCCGATTTCGACAGCGCGGTCGACGCCGCCTGCGATCGCCTCGTGTTCGGCAGCGAGACGGTCGTGCAATGCTTCACGCTCGTCGTCCGGTGCCGCAGCGAGAGCCCGCTTGTGCAGGATGCCGACAGCAGCCTTCGCGCCCATCACGGCCACTTCGGAGTTGGGCCAAGCGAAAACGGCCGTGGCTCCCAGTGCTCGCGAGTTCATTGCGATGTATGCGCCGCCGTAGATCTTTCGAGTGACAACGGTGACGCGGGGGACAGTCGCCTCGGCGAAGGCGTGAAGTAACTTCGCGCCGCGCCGAACCACGCCTTCCCACTCCATCGACACGCCAGGCAGATACCCGGGAACATCGACGACGACTACGAGCGGCACGCCGAATGCGTTGCACAGTCGCACGAATCGAGCGGCCTTCTCTGCACTTTCGGAGTTCAGGCACCCCCCGAGTCGCAGTGGGTTGTTCGCGATGACGCCAACCGTGCGTCCGGCCATCCGGCCGAAACCGGTGACGATGCTCCGCGCGTAATTGCCTTGCAGTTCTTCGAAGCTCGACTCGCCTTCGACGTTGTCGAGCATTTCGTGAACGATGGGACGAACGTCGTATGCACGTTTTGCGGACGCAGGCATCATGGCGCGCAGATCGCTGTCGCCGAGTTCCGCTGCCCGCTGATCGAATTCGCCCTGCTCGCACATCATCGAGACCAGGCGTCGTGCGCGGTGCAATGCGTCGGCCTCGTCGTGTGCGGCGATGTGCGCGACACCCGACTTCTTGGTGTGTGTGTCCGGACCGCCGAGTGACACCATGTCGACCTGTTCACCGGTGACACTGCGAACTACGTCTGGGCCGGTGACGAACACTCGGCCTTCCGGCGCCATGATCACGACATCGGTGAGGGCTGGACCGTACGCGGCTCCACCAGCGGCAAAGCCGAGCACGACGGAAATTTGAGGTATGAGACCCGACGCACGGACCATGGCCTCGAAGACCAGTCCGACTGCGTGGAGTGCTTCGACGCCTTCAGCCAGACGCGCGCCACCGGAGTGCCAGAGACCCACGATGGGGGACTCTTCCTCGATGGCGGTATCGATGGCTTTGACGAGGTGTTTGCAACCGTCGACGCCCATTGCGCCGCCCATGACGGTGGCATCGGAGCAGTATGCGATGGTGCGGACGCCGTCGATGTTTCCGGACGCAGCGAGCACGCCGGACTTGTCACGGGCGTGGAGCGGCAATGTTGTGCCGGGGTCGAACAGATTTTCCAGGCGCGCAAGAGGATCGCGCGGGTCTGTCGATGATTCGGACTTTGTCACGGGGGCCAGGATGGTCATCGCGTCCTCCTTCAGTACGAGCCTTGGGTGGAACGAAAGGTCGGTGTTGTCCGCGGGTGACGTTGTGTTGCAACGACACCCGCGGACAGGTGCAAACCGCGGTTCGGGCTAGGCCCGACCGAAGGCGAGCGCGACATTGTGCCCACCGAAACCGAACGAGTTGTTCAGTGCGAAATCGAAAGAGCCGGTTCGGGGTTCACCCTTGACGACATCGAGATCGATTTCTGGATCCTGGCTGTCAACATTGAGCGTGGGCGGGATGATCCCGTCACGCACCGCCAGAACCGTGAGGACTGATTCGAGGGCGCCGACAGCGCCGATCGAGTGTCCCAGCGCGGATTTCGGGCCGTACACCGCAGCGTGATTGCCGACCGCTGCGTTGATTGCCTTTGCCTCTGCGATGTCACCGATCGGCGTCGCAGTGGCGTGGGCGTTGATGTGCTTGATGTCGGACTTCGTCAGTCCGGCCATCTCGATTGCTCGGGTCATGGCTCGCGCCGCGCCCAGGCCTTCCGGATGCGGTGCCACGATGTGGTACCCGTCCGAAGTGATTCCGGAACCGAGCAGGCGGGCATGAATGGTGGCCCCGCGTGCCTTTGCGTGTTCCTCGGTTTCGAGGATCATCAGTGCGCCGGCTTCGCCGAAGACGAATCCGTCGCGGTCCTTGTCGAAAGGACGTGAAGCTGCGGCCGGATTGTCGTTGTTGGTGCTCATTGCACGCATCATGGCGAAGCTCGCGATCGGAACCGCGTCGATGAAGCTCTCGACTCCACCAGCCACAACCATGTCCGCGTCACCCATGACAAGCATGCGGTGAGCGTGAGCAATTGCCTCGGAACCTGACGAACATGCCGACACCGGGGTGATGACGCCGCCGCGGGCCCCGAGTTCGAGCCCGACTGTTGCGGCCGGTCCGTTGGGCATGACCATCTGCACCGAGAACGGGGACACCTTGCGGTATCCGCCGCCACGGAGCTTGTCGACGGCGTCGATGAGCGTGTCTCCGCCGCCGAGTCCGGTGCCGATGACAACCGCGAGGCGGTCCTGATCGACTTCGGGGCTGCCGGCGTTGCTCCAGACCGTGCGACTCAACGTGAGGGCAAGGCGTTCCACCCAGCTCATCCGTCGAATTTCGACGCGGGACAAGCCCTCGTCTGGTGAAACCTTCAGGTGCCCGCCGATGCGAATGGGAAGGTCGAACTCGTCGATGAACGGGTCATCGAGGATTCCGATGCCGCTTTCGCCGGCGAGTAGCGCCTTCCACGTGCCATCCACATCACCAGCCACCGAGGTCGACGTCGCGAGGCTCGTGACGACGATGTCGGGGAATTTCCCTTTGCGGGTAGAAGCGGAAGTCACGGTCGGCTCACTCTGCGTTCTTGGCTTCGGCGCCTTCGGCTTCGAGCTTCTGGATGTACGCGACGATGTCGCCGACGGTGCGCAGGCCTGCGAGATCCTCGTCGGGGACCTTCACGCCGTACTTGTCTTCGGTCTGAACAGCGATCTCGACCATGGACAGGGAGTCGATATCGAGGTCGTCCACGAAGGACTTGTCAACGGTGACCTCGGAAGGCTCGATACCGGTGACCTCCTCCACGATCTGGCCGAGTTCCGCGATGATTTCTTCCTGAGTGTGGGCCACTGGTGTGGCTCCCTTCTTGATCGATTGAGGTGGGGTGAAACGTCCGGCCGCCGTTCGGGCTGATCGGCCGGGTGGGCGTCCGAGCTAGGTCAGCTCGGACAGTGCGGAGATATCCTCCGGGTTCTTGAGGGCCACCGTCGGTGTGCCACGCATTTCGCGCTTGGCAATTCCGACGAGGGTTCCGGCCGGCGGGAGTTCCACGATCGCGCTGACTTCTGCTGTCCGCAACGACGCGGAGCAGAGGTCCCAACGAACGGGGCGGGTTACCTGCGCGGCAAGTTTGGTGAGGGCGTCGGCGCCCGAGGAGACGGGTGCGCCATCCGAGTTGGAAAGCAGCGTGCGCGTCGGATCGGACGGGGTGATCTTGGCGGCAGCAGCTGCGACGGCGTCCTGTGCAGGTGCCATGAAGCGGGTGTGGAAAGCGCCGGCGACGGGCAGTGCGCGGACTCGGGCCTTTTCGGGTGCGTTTGCTGCGAGTTCTTCGAGCGCGGTGAGCAGTCCGGCAGCCACGATCTGGCCGGCCGCATTGCGGTTGGCCGCTTCCAACCCGAGTTCTTCGAGTCGTGCGAGCACTTCGGCTTCGTCGCCACCGAGAACGGCTGACATGCCGGTGGGCTCGAGCGCACAAGCCTTGGCCATCTCGGCGCCGCGGAGGGCGGCAAGCGCGACCGCGTCGTCAGCGGAAATAACACCGGCGACCGCAGCAGCGGCAAGTTCACCCACTGAATGGCCGGCAGCGATGACGTCGGCGCCGAGGAGCCCACGTGATTCGATTTCCTCGTACGCCAGCAGAGCAGCGGCAACGACGAGGGGCTGGGTTACCGAGGTGTCGGTGATTTCTTCTGCAGTCGCGGTCGTGCCGAGTCGGACGAGGTCAAGGCCAGCCGCCTTCGACCACACTTCGAGGCGGTCTTGCGCTCCGGGCAGTGCCAGCCATGGGCTGAGCATGCCGGGTGTCTGAGAGCCCTGTCCCGGGGCGAGCAACGAAATCACTTATTAAGAGAACACCGCCGCGAGTGACCTGCGAGATGTCGGTCGCGATGAACTCTGGCGAAGTGTTTTGTAGGGTTCCCACAAAATCCCACGTCGCGCCCGGCCATCGAAATTGGACGCTCGGGGGTTACAGGTTTGTTTGTCCGGATGTTAAAGATGTGACTGAAGTAACCGAATTGTTCGATTTGAGATCGATTTGTGTCAATCGGCCCACGGTAGCGGCGATCCGTAGTACGTATGCGTCGCGTGGATTCGTAGGATCCCGGCCGGTAACTTCCGCGATTCGCTTCAAGCGGTACCGAACGGTATTTGGATGAACAAACAGAAGACGTGCACAAGTCTCAACCGCACCTCCACAGTCGAGATAACTGTCTAAAGTATCGGTCAAGACTGTGCCGGATTCCGCTAAAGGTGCGACCAGGAAATCGCGAAGAGCCTTTACGGCAGCGTCGTCTCCCAGTAGTGCCCGTTCCGGGAGCAGTTCAGTCGCGAAAACGGGACGAGGTGCGCCGCGCCACCCGGCGACGGCCTTGATTCCCGCGAGAGCTTCGGACGCACTGAAGTGTGCTGCGCTCAACGAGGGCGTTGTCGGGCCGATCACCACCGGCTCGTCGGCGAAACTCATGAGCAGGTCTTGAAGGAATTGGCTGCCTTCCGTCTTACTGCTCAGCTCGCCGCTGACGATCATCACCAGTCGCGGACCCTGCACCACGGCGAGAACAGCGCGCCCGTGCGCGGCGGCAGTGGCGTGGACGGTGCCGGCAACCGAGACCCGCTCGTCCGGCGGGGGAGACCCGACGATGACGGTGGCCGGAGCGGTGGCGTCCCAGTTCAAGGTGGCTGCGCGGGAGAGCATGTCCGATCCGGTGTCTCCCTGCACGACGGCGTCGACGACGAGCGCTTCCAGCCGCGTGTCCAGGGCGCCTCGCGACTCGGCGGCGCTTGCGTACACCGTCGCTGCTGCGAAACCGAGTTCACGCCCGTAGCGCAGGACGGCTTCTGTCAGCGCGATCAGCTGCTGATCGTTGCGGGCGAGAGCGGGCAGCCATTTCTCGAAGAACTCCATCGCCACCCGGACCATGTCGACGGTCTGGCGCAGCGTGAGCTGTCGAGCAAGATCCTGAGGGATGACCGGAAACGACTCGTATCCGAAGCTGATCTCCGAGTCGAGTTGCCGCAGCCATTCCAGGAAATTCACCACCGACGTCTGCACCAAGAGTTGAACGTCGGCACGTTGCGAAGCGTCGAGACTGTCGAAGAACGGAAGCTGCTCCTCCATCACGGTCACGGCCTCGGTGGAGAGCCGACCGGAGAACTGTTTGACGCGGCGGAGCAAGGCTTCTGGAAGTGGATCGCGAACCTGACGACGGCGGGCGAGTACAGCCTGCAACCCGGACGACTGTGGTCGAGTGCGGCGTACGCCCTCTTCGGGTTTCTCGGGATCAGGTTCGGGCATGAGAAAAACCTACGCCCATCGCCGCAGCGGATGTCGAGATGACACCCGCGGCGATGGGCGTAGGTCTGTTTTCGATCGCTGGGACTGTTGCCCTACGACTTAGGCGCTACCGGTGTCCCCGGTCTGCTCGGGAGCAGCATTCACGTCGTCGATGCGGTATCGGCTCGCTGCTTCGACGGCCTTCGACCGCTCGATCGATCCTTCCTTCGCCAAACCGATCAGCACGGCAACGACGATGGACTCGGCATCGACGTTGAAGTAGCGACGCGCTGCAGTGCGTGTGTCGGAGAACCCGAACCCGTCCGTGCCGAGCGTGGTGTAGTCGCCGGGAACCCACTGACGGATCTGATCCGAGACCGCCCGCATCCAGTCCGAAGCCGCGACGACAGGGCCTTGGGCCGAGGACAACGCCGTGGTGACGAAAGGAACCGGAGCATCCTCGGACGGATTGAGCAGCGCTTGACGTTCGCATTCGACGCCTTCGCGGCGCAGCTCACCCCAGGACGTGACCGACCAGACGTCGGCCGAGACGCCCCATTCGTCGGCGAGCAGCTTCTGCGCACGCAGACCCTCGGGCATCGCGACACCGGAGACGAGGATCTGTGCCTTCGGGCCGGCTGCTTCGGACGTCTTGTAGAGGTAGATGCCCTTGAGCAAGCCCTCGACGTCGAGACCTTCGGGCTCGGCCGGCTGAACGTACGGCTCGTTGTAGATGGTCAGGTAGTAGAAGATGTTCTCGCCACCGAAACCGTCGACGCCCTCGGTGCCGCCGTACATGCGGCGCAAGCCGTCCTTGACGATGTGCGCCAACTCGTACGAGAACGCGGCGTCGTACGTGACAGCGGCCGGGTTGGTCGATGCCAGGAGCAGCGAGTGTCCGTCGGCGTGCTGGAGACCTTCACCGGTCAGAGTGGTACGACCGGCGGTCGCGCCGAGAACGAATCCGCGAGCCATCTGGTCGGCGGCCGCCCACAGGCCGTCGCCGGTGCGCTGGAAACCGAACATCGAGTAGAAGATGTACAGCGGAATCATCGGTTCACCGTGGGTGGCGTAGGACGTGCCGACTGCGGTGAACGATGCCGTCGAACCGGCCTCGTTGATGCCCTCGTGCAGGATCTGGCCGATCGGGCTCTCCTTGTAGGCGAGCATGAGTTCGGCGTCGACGGAGGTGTAGAGCTGTCCGTTGCGGTTGTAGATCTTCAGCGACGGGAACCACGAGTCCATACCGAACGTACGGGCCTCGTCCGGAATGATCGGCACGATCCGCTTGCCGATCTCCTTGTCGCGCAACAGTTCCTTGAGGATGCGCACGATCGCCATGGTGGTGGCGACTTCCTGCTTGCCCGAGCCCTTGCGGATGACGTCGTACGTCTTGTCCTCGGGGAGCTTGAGCGGAGCAGCGTCGGTGTTGCGGGAAGGCAGGAACCCTCCGAGTGCTTTGCGACGGTCGAGCATGTACTTGATCTCGGGAGCGTCCGCGCCCGGGTGGTAGTACGGAGGCAGGTACGGATCCTTTTCGAGCTCGGCATCCGAGATCGGGATGTGCTGCATGTCGCGGAACGCCTTGAGATCGTCCAGCGTCAGCTTCTTCATCTGGTGTGTGGCGTTGCGGCCCTCGAAGTGCTTACCGAGGGTGTAGCCCTTGATGGTGTGCGCCAGGATGACCGTCGGCTGGCCCTTGTGTGCCATGGCCGCTGCGTAGGCGGCGTGGACCTTGCGGTAGTCGTGGCCACCGCGCTTGAGGTTCCAGATTTCCTGGTCTGTGAGGTCCTTGACCAGTTCCTTGGTGCGGGGGTCACGTCCGAAGAAGTGATCGCGCACGAACGCGCCGTCGTTGGCCTTGTACGTCTGGTAGTCACCGTCCGGCGTCACGTTCATCAGGTTGACCAGTGCGCCGTCGCGATCGGCGTGCAGCAGCGCATCCCACTCGCGACCCCAGACCACCTTGATGACGTTCCAGCCGGCACCGCGGAAGAACGATTCCAGTTCCTGGATGATCTTTCCGTTGCCGCGGACCGGGCCGTCGAGGCGTTGGAGGTTGCAGTTCACGACGAACGTGAGGTTGTCGAGGCCTTCGGTTGCCGCGACGTGAGCGAGGCCGCGTGATTCGGGCTCGTCCATCTCGCCGTCGCCGAGGAACGCCCACACGTGCTGATCGGTGGTGTCCTTGATGCCGCGGTCGTTGAGGTAGTGGTTGAACCGGGCCTGGTAGATGGCGTTCATCGGACCGAGGCCCATCGAGACCGTCGGGAACTCCCAGAAGTCGGGAAGCAGCCGCGGGTGCGGGTAGGACGGCAGTGCGCCGCCGAAGTCGGCGTGGGACTTCTCCTGGCGGAATCCGTCGAGCTGTTCCGCGGGGATGCGGCCCTCCAGGAAGGCGCGTGCGTAGATGCCGGGGGAGGCGTGACCCTGGATGAAGATGTGGTCGCCACCGCCCGGGTGGTCCTTGCCGCGGAAGAAGTGGTTGAAGCCGACCTCGTACAAGGCTGCCGAGGAAGCGTAGGTGGAGATGTGACCGCCGACGCCGACGCCCGGTCGCTGCGCGCGGTGGACCATGATCGCGGCGTTCCAACGGATCCAGGCGCGATAGCGGCGCTCGACCTCTTCGTCGCCGGGGAACCACGGCTCGTTTTCGGTCGGAATCGTGTTGACGTAGTCGGTCGAGGTGAGCGCGGGGAGTGCGACGTGCTTCTCACCGGCGCGTTCGAGCATGCGGAGCATGAGGTAGCGGGCACGCGTGGGTCCGGATCGATCCAGAAGTCCGTCGAATGATTCGAGCCATTCGGTGGTCTCGTCCGGATCGATGTCCGGCAGGTACGACGCAACACCTTCGCGAATGACGCGAACGCGACCGTCGGTTCCCCCCGGCGTGTTCGACGCGGGCGAACCCGACTCGCCGGCGGCGCCGGAATCGGCGTTCTGCCCGGACGCGGGACCCTGGATCAGGTCAGACAACGTGTGCTCCTCATTGGTTTGGGGACGCGTGGTGGGGCGTCCTTACATAGGTGATCGAGGCCTTGTTAGGTCCGACGCACTTCCATCGTGAATATGGCGCGTACCTCATCTTTCACCATCCCGGTCGGTCCGGCACACCTCGCCTCTGGTTACTCTCGGGTAGCGTTTTTCGGCGTGACGCAGGGGTGTGATGGTTCCCCGTAGTCACAGGCTTGGGGGATCGATCGGAACGTATGAAGGGGTGGGAAAAAATAAACAAAGAAATCAATTACGGCAGGGTCGGGGCGTGGGTCTCGGTCGGATCGATCGCAGTGGGACTGTCGGTGATCGTGGGATGTTCGGCGGCGGTGACCGGATCGGCAGTACCCAATGAAGCGCACGTGGCTGCATACCAATCCGAGGTGAGTGTTTCGATGGCCGCCGCGTCCTCGTCGAAAGCGGCGGCAGATGCGGCAGAGGCAGCTTTCGCGATCTGTGAGGAAGCGGTCTCTCGATCGAAAAACGACGTGGTCGCGTTCAATGCCTACGTCGACGCCGGAAATCATGGTGAGACCGACCTGAGAGCCGAAGCAAGCGCTGCTGCTTCGTCGGCCAGGGACACCGCCTCGTGGTTCGACTCGGTCGCGAGTGAACTTCCGGCGCAACTTTCCGGACTGTTCGACGAATTGGCCGCGAACCTACGTTCATCTGCAGTCGTGATCGAGAGTGATCATTCGGCGGATGAAATCAATTCGATCAGCGATACGAGCAATTCGATTCGCAAGTCGATCTTCGATGAATGTGGATCCCTGTGACCTGCGGTAATCCGCAGGCGTAAGGTTCGCCGTGTGTCAGAAGACGATCTTTGGTGAAAGTTTTCGGCGTGGTCGGCTTGCGCTAACGCCTCAGACCATGTTCGCTTTCCCTAATTGATCGTCAAACGGTAGGTGTGCGGGGTCGCCACACACCATCAACAAAAGGAGGACCCCACCGTGGTCGCCGCGGCGGATGCCCAGAACTACGCTCAGAAACTCGGGATTACCACTGACATGGTGGTGCAGGAACTGGGCTGGGATGAGGATACCGACGACGGCATTCGTGCCGCGGTTGAGGAAACCATCGGCGGGGAAATGCTCGACGAGGATTCCGACGAGGTCATCGACGTCGTGCTGCTGTGGTGGCGCGACGAGGACGGTGACCTGGTGGATGCCTTGATGGATGCCATCGGGCCCCTCGCCGACGAAGGCTTCGTGTGGGTTCTCACTCCCAAGACCGGTCTCGACGGACATGTCGAGCCCAGCGAGATCGCCGAATCGGCGCCGACTGCCGGCTTGACGCAGACATCGGCAGCCAACCTCGGTGACTGGTCGGGAAGTCGACTGGTTCAGCCGAAGGCTCGTCCGGCCAACAAGCGCTGACCCGGCCCTTTCCGCACTTTCCCAAGGAATTGCACATGCCTCTCGAAGTTGGTGCCCAGGCACCGGATTTCACCTTGAAGGACCAGAACAACCAGGAAGTCTCGCTCGCAGATTTCCGCGGTAAGAAGAATGTTCTGCTGGTCTTCTATCCGTTGGCCTTCACCGGGACTTGTCAGGGGGAACTCTGCAAGGTCCGTGACGAGCTTCCGAAGTTCGAGAACGACGACACTGCCATTCTCGCGATTTCTGTCGGTGCTTCGCCGACTCACAAGATCTGGTCGGCTGAGCAGGGATACACATTTCCCTTGCTGTCGGACTTCTGGCCGCACGGTGAAGTCGCTCAGAAGTACGAGGTGTTCAACGACAAGTTGGGCTTCGCGAATCGTGGCACCTTTGTCATCGACAAAGACGGAGTCATTCGTTTTGCCGAGATGAACGGCCCCGGAGAAGCCCGTGACCACGGACTTTGGGCAAACGCGCTTGCCGCGCTAGAGTCTTAGAGCACTCCCGGTGAGGGTCTCACCGGGAGTTCGGGCGTGTAGCTCAGTGGTAGAGCTCTGGTTTTACACACCAGCGGTCGGGGGTTCGAAACCCTCCGCGCCCACCGAAGAATTCAAACCCCGATCTGCATGTCGACGCAGATCGGGGTTTTTCATTTTCGGCAACGAATTGTCCGCAATACGCCATTCTGGACGCATGTCCAGTTCTGTGATCGAAGTAGCCGTCGACCCGACGCGCGTGCATCCCACCCGTCCGCACATACATATCGCCGAGATGCCCAGTCTCAGTGTTGCGTTGTTCCCGGGGCAGACGATCCGGGTTCGTTCCCAAAGCGACGCACTGGCGACCGGGATTGCCCGAGTCTGGGAAATCAACCGAATGCACCGCTTGATCTACCTGACGATCGACTGGGACGGATAGAGCTCAGCTCGGGCAGACATGTGACGGTTGGCCAGAGAACGAGCGTCGCTGCTACAACTACGCTCGTGCAGATTTCGGTTCGTTCGTCCCAATCTCGATTCAATGCGCGAGCTGCCGGGCTTCTCCTCGGCTTCGTTGCGGATCGGGCATTCGCCGATCCGGGGCGGTTCCATCCGGTTGCCGGCTTCGGAACCGCGGCTATCGCGCTGCAGAAGATGTCCTACCGGGACTCGCGCGCGGCCGGAACACTTCATGTTGCCGTGCTCTTGGCCGGCACCGCAGGACTTGGCCTCACAGCCGAAGCAGCGTCGCGCCGGGCCGGTTGGGTGGCCGTCACGGGTACGACGGCGATAGCTACCTGGGCCGTGCTCGGCGGAACGTCGCTTGCACGCACCGGCATCGACATGGCCGCTCGATTGGAGGCGTCACAGGTCGACGGCGACCTGACGACAGCGCGTGAGCTACTTCCTTCACTCTGCGGACGCGATCCCTCGGTGCTGGGCGAGGAGGGCCTCACGCGTGCAGCGCTCGAGTCGGTTGCCGAGAACACCTCGGATGCAACCGTCGGCGCAGTGTTCTGGGGTGCAATTGCGGGCGTGCCAGGTCTGTTCGTCTACCGCGCTGCCAACACACTCGACGCGATGATCGGCTACCGCTCCGAGAAGTACCTCAGATTCGGGTGGGCTGCGGCGAGGTTCGACGACCTGGTCAACATCGTCCCGGCTCGGCTGACCGGTGCGCTGACGGCTGCGTGTGCCCCGGTGGTGGGCGGCTCGGTTCAGGAATCACTGGCAGCGTGGAAACGCGACGCAGCGGCTCATCCAAGCCCCAATGCGGGCGTCGCGGAAGCGTCGGCGGCAGGGGCGTTGGGCATTTCGTTGGGTGGTCGGACCGAGTACGCGCACGGGGTGGAGATGCGTCCCGTCCTCGGCCGCGGGCCTGTGCCGACGCCGAATGATCTGCGCCGCGCGGCGAGGCTTTCGTCGGCGGTGCAGATCAGTGCAGCTGTGGTGTCAGCGGGTATTTCAGCGGGTATTGCCGTATCGATCGGCAAGTTTGGCTTCCTGCGCCGTGAGCGGCACTGATTCCGGCTCCGGCTTCTTGCGACGGCTGAAGGTTCGAGCCGGTTCGCCGGGGGGTGCGGCAGGCGCGGACACTGCCGCTTCCGGGGTCGTCTCGGCAGCGGCGTCGTCGGCTGCGAAACCGTCCACAGCTGCTTGAGCTGCCTTTTCCTTGCGACGTTCGCGCCACTCGGCGCGAATGAAGTAAGCCAGTCCGAGCGGCGCCATGATGCCGAACGCCAGCCATTGGAACCCGTACGAGAGGTAGGGGCCCGCGTCGAGTTGGGGGAGCGGGATCGTGCCGAGACCGCCGGGCTGGTCGGGTTCGAGTTGGATGTACGCGTCGATCAGGTCCGTTCCGATGAACTCGCCGATCGGCTGTGCGTCGATGGAGTAGACCTGCTTCGCACCGTCCTCGAACATCGGAACTCGGCCGGGAGCAGTGCCTTCCGACAGGCGCACACGGCCGTTGAGAGTGACCGGATCGGTCGGCGGCGCAGCGATGGGCGGTGCCTCGGCGCCGTTGATCGGCCGAACGTATCCGCGATTGACGAGGATTGTGCGACCGTCGTCGAGGCGGAAAGGCGTCAGGATCTCGTACGACGGCGCGCCCTCGATGGACTGCAGGCGGACGAGGATATCGGCGTCGGGTAGATAGGTACCTGCCGCGGTGATGTTTCGCCATTCGTCGTCCGGTGCGACCGTCGAATCGGCGACGACATCACCGATCGGCACGGTCTCCGCGTTGATCGAGTTCGAGATCAAATCATTGCGGTGCTCGGTCTTCGTGTTCTTGCCGAGCTGCCACGGAGCGAGCACGGTGAAGCACAGGTAGGCGAAGAGCCCGACCACAGCTGCCAGTACCAACCAACCGGGCCGCAACAGGAATTTCAGTCTTCGCACACGTCCACGGTATCCGTTGCCCGAACGGGAGTGAATTTTGCTCCGGGTTCAGGCTCGCTCGCGGATCCAGTCGAGTATGTCGGGAATGGCCGCTTCGATCTGGTCTCGAACCAGTTCGAAGTCCTCCTGATCCCCGTAGTACGGGTCCGGAACCGATTCTCCGTCCGCCTCGGGGTCGAACGATCGCAGTAGGCGCCGACGCTCGGTGGGCACGCCGAGATGAGCAAGCTCACGTTCGTGCCCGGTGTCGAGGGCGACGACAAGATCGGCGGCGAGATGATCTGCATTGACCTGCGCGGCGCTGTGGCCCGTCGGATATCCGGCCGATCGGAGCACGACGTTGGTCCGCTCGTCGGCCTCGCTACCGGTGTGAAACCCCTCGGTACCGGCGCTGCTGACACGCACCCGGTCGGCGAGGCCTTCACGGCCCAGATGCGCGAGCAAGATCTTTTCGGCCATCGGTGACCGGCAGATATTGCCGGTGCACACAAACGTCACGTGGAGTGGTTCAGTCACGTGGAGTGGTTCAGTCACGTGGAGTGGTTCAGAGGCGGCCATCGAGAAGTCCTCCCAGTTCGGATGCCGACGATACGGAGCGAAACGCTTGCCGCGCTTCCTCGGCGGAACCGTAGCCCCATTCGACGACGACGGTGGGGATGCCGTACTTCGCGGCGCCGAGCACGTCGTGATCACGATCGCCGATCATGAGCACGTCGGGGGTTCCGCCGTCGGCGGCGAGGACGGGAGTGATCCCGAGTGAGGTCAGCGAGTGCGCGATCACATCGGGTTTCGCCCGACGAGTTCCGTCGTCACTTGCGCCGCCGATGAACTCGAAGTGCTCGGCCAGGCCGAAATGCTCCAGGATTCGAATGGCGAATCGCTCCGACTTCGAGGTGGCGACGGCCAGTCGGGTGCCGCTCGCGCGAGCTTTACCCAGGACGACGTCCATACCCTCGTACACCGAGTTCTCCTGCCACCCGGTCGCGTCGTAACGCTCGATGTACGCGGCGATCGCCCGATCCACGTCCGCCGGGGCCATGCCGAGTGACCTGAAGGTATCGACCATCGGCGGGCCGATCACCGATGCCAACATCGCTTCCGTCGGCTCCGGATGGCCGACAGTTGCCAACGCATGTCGGAAGCCGCCGTGAATGCCGGGAGCGGAATCGGTGATGGTTCCGTCCAGATCGAACAGAACTACAGGAAAACGGTCGAGGGGTGGTGTCGTCACGGCACTCATTGTCCCGGACGGCAGGGGTGATGTCCGCGCACGGTGCTCGACCGTAGGCTGACCGGGTGAGTACCGGAACGGTTGACCTGGAGAGCTTGCGACATCACGGAGATGTCGAAGCGGAGCCCGGGTTACTCGATTTTGCCGTCAACGTTCAAGGCTCCGGCCCACCGAAGTGGTTGCGGGATCGGCTGGCCGCAGGGCTGTCGACGCTCGGTTCGTACCCGTCGGCTGCAGCGGAACTGAAAGCCCGCGAAACCGTCGCGCAGCGGCACGGGCGCCGGCCCGAAGAGGTGTTGTTGCTCTCGGGCGGTGCCGAGGGATTCGCGATGCTGCCGCGCCTGGGCTCTCGGTCGGCAGCGCTGATCCATCCGTCCTTCACCGAGCCGGAACTGGCGCTGCGAGAGGCCGGTGTACCGGTGACGCAGGTGATTCTGGAGCCGCCTTTCGAGCTTCGGGCCGCGCAGGTACCAGAATCCGCGGACCTTGTCGTTCTGGGCAATCCGACCAATCCGACGTCCGTGCTTCACCCCAAGGCCGATGTGTTGGCATTGCGTCGGCCGGGCCGGATCCTGGTGGTGGACGAGGCATTCGGCGACGCGATCCCCGGCGAAGCGGAGAGCATCGCAGGTGTCGAGTCGGCGGATGTACTCGTGCTTCGGAGCCTGACCAAGACGTGGGCACTCGCCGGATTGCGGTGTGGGTACGCGATCGGCTCTCCGGATCTTCTCGCTCGACTGGCTCAGGGCCGAGCCCACTGGCCATTGGGCAGTCTGCAGATCGAGGCCATCACGGCGTGCTGCGAACCGTTCGCGGTCGAGCAGTCGAGGATCAAAGCCGAATCGATTGCCGCAGACCGCCGAGACATGTCCCGGCGACTGACCGAGATCGGGATTGCCGTGCACGAACCCGCTGCGGGGCCGTTCGTGCTCGTCGACGTCCGCGACGGCGCCTCGATGCGAGAGCACCTGCGTGCCCGCGGTATCGCCGTCCGCCGGTGCGACACCTTTCCCGGACTCGGGCCCGATCAGTTGCGCGTTGCCGTCCGTCCAGCCGAGCAGGTCTCGGTACTGATCGAAGCGATGAAGGAGATCTTGTGAGCGGCCCAATTCTTGCGGACGTCATAGCCGTGCTGGAATCTGCTTATCCGCCCGCCCTGGCGGAATCGTGGGATTCGGTCGGTCTGGTCTGCGGCGATCCTGCGGACGCGGTGACGAGAGTGGTTTTCGCGGTGGATCCGACCGAGGCAGTGGTCGACGACGCCATCGCCTCCGGTGCCGACCTTCTGGTCGTTCACCACCCACTTCTGCTGCGTGGGGTGGACACCGTCGGTGCTCACACACCCAAAGGTGCGTTGGTCCACAAGCTCATCAAGGCGGGGTGCGCACTGTTCTCGGCGCACACCAATGCGGACTCCGCCGACCCCGGAGTGTCCGACGCGTTGGCGCAGGCCCTGGGCCTGACCGTGCTGCGCCCGATCGAACCCAAGCCGACGCAGCCGCTCGACAAGTGGGTCGTCATGGTTCCGGTGGAGAATGCATCGGCCGTGCAGGATGCACTTTTCGAGGCCGGGGCTGGGCGGATCGGCGACTACAGCCAGTGCAGTTGGACGGTCACCGGTACGGGTCAGTTCTTGCCAGCCGACGGTGCGAATCCGACGATCGGGACTGTCGGCGCTGTGGAGCAGGTTCGCGAGGATCGTGTGGAAGTGATTGCCCCACGCGGAAAGCGAAGTGCGGTGCTGGGCGCATTGCGTGCCGCCCACCCGTACGAGGAACCAGCCTTCGATGTCTTCGAACTCGCAGCGTTCCCCAGTTCGCTCGGTCTGGGGCGGGTGGGTGAGCTCGAGCACCCCGAAACATTGCGAGAGTTCACGGCGCGAGTGGCGCGCTCACTGCCCTCGACCGAGTGGGGTGTTCGCGCTGCCGGAGATCCGGACGCGACCGTTCGTACCGTGGCGGTGTGCGGCGGTTCCGGCGACTCGTATCTGGACGTGGTGGCGGCGCTGGGCGCCGACGTCTACGTCACTGCGGACCTGCGGCATCATCCCGCGGACGAGCATCTTCGTGCCGGTGGCCCGGCACTGGTCGATGTCGCCCATTGGGCTAGTGAATACCCGTGGTGTGCGCAGGCGAAATCGGTGCTCGACGCCGCGTTTGCCGACAATCCGGGGTGGGAAAGCCGGGTTTCGACAATTCGCACCGATCCGTGGTGTTTGAGTGCGCATTAGTGCAGCGCTCTGCAAGGTACGGTTGCACGAACAATTCAAGAGCAGTTCTTCGAGAGCCGTCCTTCGCGAGCACTGCCGACATCGGACTTACAGCAGGAGTTATACAGCGTGAACGTCGAACCACAGGTGCAATCCAAGCTTCTCGACCTCGCCGGGGTGGATGCTGAGCTCACTCGGATCACCCACCGACGCGGAGCGCTTCCCGAGCAGCAGGAAGTCGAACGTCTCGAGGCCGAGCGAATCAGCCGTAAAGATGCGTCCGTAGCCGTCGAAATTCAGATCGACGACATCGATCGCGACATTCGCAAGCTCGAAGGCGAGGTCGACGCGGTTCGTCAGCGCGAGGATCGTGACCGCACTCTGTTGCAGAGTGGGTCGGTCGGGGCGAAGCAGCTCACCGAACTCGAACACGAACTCGGCAGCCTGGTCAGGCGTCAGGGGCTCCTCGAGGACGAGTTGCTCGAAGTGATGGAGCAGCGTGAGGCGTTGCAGGCCGATCACGATCATGCCGGTGCCCAGCTGTCTCAGGCCGAAGAAGAGCTGATCGACGCCAAGCGTCGCCGCGACGACGCCGTCGCCGATCTGGACAAGGCGCAAGAGCGTTGCGCCGCCGATCGTGAACGACTTGTCGGTGAATTCCCCGCCGATTTCCTTGCTGTCTACGAGAAGCAGCGCACCCTGGGCGGACCGGGCGCGGCGCTTCTGCAGGCACGCCGATGTGGCGCTTGCCGGATCGAGATCGACCGCGGCGAGATCTCCCGAATCGCCGCGACACCGGCCGACGTCGTCGTTCGTTGCCCAGAGTGCAATGCAATCATGGTGCGTACCAAGGAGTCCGGTCTGTGACTCCCACGCAGGTCATCGTCGAGGCCGACGGTGGATCACGCGGCAACCCCGGCCCGGCCGGCTACGGCGCCGTGGTCTTCGACTCCACCCGCTCGGTGTTGGCCGAACGCAAGGAAAGCATCGGAATTGCGACCAACAACGTCGCCGAGTACCGCGGGCTGATCGCAGGGTTGACCGCTGCCGGTGAACTCGGAGCGTCGACGGTCGACGTCCGTATGGACTCCAAGCTGGTCGTCGAGCAGATGTCCGGGCGCTGGAAGGTCAAGCACCCGGACATGATTCCGCTGCAGCGACGCGCAGCCGAGTTGGCGACGCAGTTCTCGCGAGTGACCTACACGTGGATTCCGCGCGGCGAGAATTCTCATGCCGATCGTCTTGCCAACGAGGCGATGGACGCTGCTGCCGGCATCGAAACCGCGACCCCCGCACCAGCTGCACCCGCCGCGCCGTCAGAAGAGACGTCGGAACCGCAGATCGCCGGCTCTCCGGGATGGATCGCCACCACCGGCAAGCCGACACGAATGTTGTTGCTACGTCACGGACAGACGGCGATGTCGGTCGATCGCCGCTACTCCGGACGCGGCAATCCCGAGCTCACGGAATTGGGCCGCGCGCAGGCCGCCGGCGCGGCTGCACGCTTCGGGAACCGCGGCGGTATCGACGCCATCGTCTGCTCACCCCTCGGCAGAACCCGTGAGACGGCAGAGGCATCGGCCCGCGTGCTCGGTCTTCCCGTCGTCGAGCACAAAGGTTTGATCGAAACCGATTTCGGCGACTGGGACGGACTCACCTTCCGCGAGGCAGCCGAGCGCGATCCGGACCTGCATCGCGAATGGCTCTCGGACACTTCGGTGCGCCCACCCGGCGGCGAGAGTTTCGACGAGGTACGAGAACGAGTCGTCGCCGCGCGCGACGACCTGATCTCGACCTACGGCGGCGCGACGCTGTTGGTCGTTTCTCACGTCACCCCGATCAAGACGTTGGTGCAACTGGCCCTCGATGCCGGGCCGTCGTTGCTGTACCGGTTGCATCTGGATCTGGCGTCGCTGAGTATCACCGAGTTCTATCCAGACGGGGGAGCCTCGGTCCGGTTGGTCAACGACACGTCACATCTTCGCTGAAAATGCCCCGACTGCTGATCATCCGTTGATCAGATCACCAACCACAGGGCGCTCACGGCGGCGAGCAGCGTCAGTGGCGTCGTGATGACCCCGAGCAGAGTGAACGTCGCCAGCGTGGGCGGTGCGCCCGCGCTGGTGGCAACTCGTCGCCAGAGCATTGTCGCGAGAGAGCCCACGTAGGTGAGGTTGGGCCCGAGGTTGACGCCGATCAACATCGCGAGCACCAGGCCTGGAGGTGCTCCCGTCCCGAGCGCCGCGATCATCAGCAAGGTTGCCGGCAGGTTATTGACGAGGTTGGACGCGAGCGCAGCGACCACGGCGACGAATAGCAGTGATCCGTAGCTGGTGTCGCCTGGCAGGATCTGCGCAATCCATTCTCCCACCGGCCCGTTCGCGACTCCGGCGACGATGATCCCGAGAACCAGGACGAACGCGCAGAACCAGAGGTCGGCAGCGTAGAGCATCTTGGCGGCGGTCGTACGGTGCCGAGCCAGAGCGATCGCTCCCAGAACACTCGCACCCACCACAGCGATCCAGGCGGGTTCGATCCCGAAGAAACCCGAAACCGCGAAACCGACCAGCGTCAGTCCGATCACCGCCAGCGGCAGACTCGGCGCAGGCGAGGAAGTTTTACTTGCCGGTGGCTCTGTGTTTTCCGAGCGGACGAGTTCGGAACGGAAGAACAGTCGGAAGATCAGATATTCGACAGCGATCGTCACGACCCACGGCAACGCCATCAACGCGGTGAAGTGCAAGAACGTCAAACCTGTTGCAGCAAAAGCGATGAGGTTGGTCAGGTTCGACACAGGCAGGAGCGTCGACGCCGAGTTCGACAGGTGCGCACTGGCATACGAATGGGGCCGCGGACTTGCTCCGATGGATCGTGCGGCGGCGATCACTGCGGGTGTCAGAAGTACGACGGTGGCGTCGAGGCTCAGGACCGCCGTGGTCAGGGCAGCCGCGCCGAATACGTAAATCAGCAACCGGTGCGGATCGGCGAGGGATTTTTGCTGCAGGATCTGGCTGACCCAGCGAAAGACGCCGAGAGCGTCCGCGGCATGAGCGAGAACCAGCACGGCAACCAGGAAGACGACGGTGGGTGCCATGCTCGTCAGTTCTTCGCGGGCTTCGTCGAGAGTGACGACACCGGTCAGGAGAACGACGACAGCTGCCGGCCCGGCGATGACGATCTCGGGAAGCCCACGTGGACGCACTATCGCGAAGACGAGGACGACGGCGACGAGCAGGATCGGTAGAAGAGTCACGCGCTGGTGCTCCGTGTCGGGGCAAGCGTCATTTGAGCAGTTTGTAGAGCGTGTTCAGGTTTCGGGTTGTGGTGAACGCCTTGAACTTCGGTTTTCCGGTGTTCCTGCCGAACGCGCTCTTGACGGTCTGCCCCTTCTCGACCTCCCAGTACAGGACTCCGTCGCCGGCCACCACGCGTTCGACCGAGGCATCGAGTTGCGCTGCCGCAGCACTCAATTCCTCGAGGATTTCCGGCTCGGAGGCAACCATCGCGTAAGCATGCCAACCCTCGCGTTCTCGGTCGAACGGGTAGTTGTCCACGATCGCTTGCAGTGTCGGAATGTCGAGGACGAATACCCAAGCCTCGTAGCCGAACTCGCGGGCGAGGGCGGATTCGATCTGTTTCTTCAGCGACGAGATGTCGGTGCTCGGACTGTCGAACAGAACGTTGCCCGAGGCCAGGACGGTTTTCACGCCTTGGAATCCGAGGTCGCCGAAGACTCTCGCGAGGTCCGCCATCTTGATGTTGATGCCGCCCACGTTGATACCGCGTAGCAGGGCCACGTACCGAGTCATAAGGTGACCATAGTGCCGGCCACCGACAGGCGCCCGGTAGCATACGGGGGCGGACGAGTTGGCCGGGCGGCCGCGGCTTCTGGAACCAGCGTGTACCACGCACAGGCCTGGGGCCGAGGAAAGTCCGGACTCCACAGAGCAGGGCGGTTGTTAACGGCAACCCGAGGCAACTCGCGGGACAGTGCCACAGAAAACAGACCGCCTGCCTTTCGAGGCAGGTAAGGGTGAAACGGTGCGGTAAGAGCGCACCAGCACCTCGGGTGACCGGGGTGGCTAGGTAAACCCCGCCCGGAGCAAGGTTGAAGGTCGCATCGCTCGCGGTGCGGCTGCGCAGGTGTTCGAGGGCTGCTCGCCCGAGCCTGCGGGTGAACCGCTCGAGGCACCCGGCGACGGTGTGCCCAGATGGATGGTCGCCACTCGGCACTTCGGTGCCGCAGGACAGGATCCGGCTTACACGCCGACTCGTCCGCCCGTGATCTGCACAGTGAGAAAAAGAAGACCCCCACCGGATCGGTGGGGGTCTTCTTTTGTTCGAAAAGCTGTCAGACAGGCTTGATGACCAGCAGCGTAGCCCAGTACGTTGCCGCGTCATGGCCCATGAGCGGGAGGAGGTAATCGTAAAGAATTGCGGACATGCGCACTCCATTTTCTGTTCGTAGCTTGTGTTGGGCATTCAAGCAGAACTCACCGTTCGAATGTCCGGTTCTCACCTGCCAGGCCAAGTAGAAAGAATATCAGTCTCACAGCGATCTACAAGCTTCTATCTCACTCTGATGTCACACTGTGGATATGACTGATGAAGATCGACTCTGGTACTTCGACGTGTCCGACGGTTCCGTCACGCAGGGAAAGGGCGCGTCCTCGTTGACGAGGATGGGGCCGTACCCTGATCGGGACTCTGCCGAGCATGCATTGAAGATCGCTGCCGAACGCAACAAAGCCGCCGATCGGGCAGACGAAGACTGGAACAACTGAGACTTGGAACAACTGAGACTTGGAACAACTGGGACTCGAACAACTGGGACCGGTACAGCAGCTACACCGGCCCGAACCGATCATGGAGGATGCGTGCCCGCAAGTCGAATGATGGTGCAGGGAATCGACTTCGGAGTGGTTCGGGCGGAGTTCGACTTGCCGGGAGCATTCTCGGCCGCGGCGCAGGCCGAGGCCGAGAATGCCGTGGATCGTTTCGGTGCCGGGCGTGTCGACGAAACGGGTATCGCCTTCGTGACCATCGACCCTCCCGGATCGATGGACCTCGACCAGGCAGTGCACATCGAGAAGACCTCGACCGGGTACGTCGTGCACTACGCGATCGCCGACGTCGCGGCGGTGGTGACGCCGGGCGGTGCGCTCGACGTCGAAACCCGCAAGCGTGGCCAAACCTTCTATCTCCCGGACGGTTCCGTTCCGCTGCATCCTCGGGCGTTGTCGGAGGGATCGGCGAGTCTGCTGCCGGACGTGGTTCGCCCCGCCGCACTGTGGCGTATCGAGTTGGACGCCCAGGCCGAGCCCACGTCATGGCAGGTGAGACGCGCTCTGGTGAAATCGGTGGCGCGTCTGGATTATTCGACCGTGCAACGTGACGCCGACGCGGGCACCTTGCATACGTCGATCGCCGCACTACCGGAATTCGGACGATTGCGCAGTGCCTCGGCGGTTGCCAGGGGCGCCATCGAGCTGAAACTGCCCGAGCAGTCAGTGGTTCGGGATCAGCCAGAGGACGAGTCCTCGGCTCGCTGGCGGATCGAGCTCGAGCCACGCACCGAAGCGGACGACTGGAACGCAGAAGTGTCGCTGCTGACCGGGATGTGTGCCGGCCGCATGATGATCGACGCAGGTATCGGGCTGCTTCGCACGCTGCCGCCGGCCGAGGAGTCCGCGGTTCGCACCCTGCGGAGAACTGCAGTGGCGCTGGGTATCACGTGGCCGGAGGGTCGAAGCGTCGGGCAGATTCTTGCCGGACTCGATTCCAACGAGCCGTCGACGATGGCGCTGATGTCGGTTGCGCCGTCGTTGCTGCGCGGCGCAGACTACGCGGCCTTCGACGGCCAGCTACCGGAGTTGACGGTGCATGCGGGGATCGGAGCGCCCTACGCTCATGTGACGGCTCCACTGCGCCGGCTGTCCGATCGCTTCAGCACCGAGGTGTGTCTGGCGATCACAGCTGGTACGCCAGTACCGGAATGGGTGCGCACCGCCCTTCCCGAGTTGCCCGACATCATGAGTGGGTCCGACTCACTGGCGAACAAGGTCGACCGCGCGTGCATCGATCTGACCGAGTCCACGCTGCTCGACGGTCGGGTCGGCGAGGTCTTCGACGCGGTGGTGATGCGCGCCAAGGACGGAAAGCGCTCGGCGGAAGTGTTTGTCCCGTCGGTCGCAGTGATTGCGAAATGCGTCGGAACGCCCGACGACGGTGAGCGCGCAAAGGTGCGACTCACCGCCGTCGACACGGTCAAACGGACGGTGGAATTCACGTTCCCGGCGTAGGGCGCTACCGGTACGAATCGGTGGCTTCCACCAAGTGATGTGCGATGCCGGGCTCCATCGCGGAGTGTCCCGCGTCGTCGACGATCACGAGCTTGGATTCGGGCCACGCCTTGTGCAGCGCCCAGGCGCTGGTGGCGGGGCAGACGACGTCGTAGCGGCCCTGGACGATCGTCCCCGGAATGCCGTGCAGTGCGGAGCTTTTGCGTAGGAGCTGGCCCTCGTCGAAGAATCCGCCGTTGACGAAGTAGTGGTTCTCGATACGAGCGAAGGCCAAGGCGAACCTGGTCTCGGAGTTCTGTTCGATCTTGTCCGCCTGGGGGTACAGGTAGCTCGTCGATCCTTCCCAAGCCGACCAGGCGATCGCTGCCCGGGCCGCGACGTCGGGGTCTTCGGAATGGAGCAGTTGGTGATAGACCGCGACGAGGTCTTCGCCGCGCTGCGCCTCGGGTACCGGTTCGAGGAATTTGTCCCAGCGCTCCGGGAAGATGTTTCCCGCGCCGCCGTTGTAGTACCAGTCGATCTCGCTACGACGCAGGAGAAAGATCCCGCGCAGAACCAGTTCCGTGACGCGCGTGGGAAACGTTTCGGCGTAGGCGATGGAAAGCGTGGAACCCCAGGACCCCCCGAATACCATCCACTTGTCGATCGAGAGATGTTCGCGCAGGGCTTCGATGTCGGCCAGCAGCTTGTCCGTGGTGTTCACCGACAGGTCGGCGCCGTCGGCAACGTGCGGGGTGGATCGCCCGCAGCCGCGCTGGTCGAGTAGAACGATGCGGTATGCGGCCGGATCGAAGAACTGGCGTACCGCCGGTTGTGCACCGCCACCGGGGCCACCGTGCAGGAACACCACCGGCTTGCCGTCCGGATTTCCGCTGACTTCCCAGTACATGCTCTGGCCGTCACCGACGTCGAGGAAGCCGGTGACAAAGGGTTCGATCGGGGGATAGAGACTCCGCAGAGTCGACGGCTGTGCTGACGTTTCGCTCATCAGAAGCCCACCAGTCCGGAGGCGAGATCGGGGATCTCGAGTGCGGAAATCGCGCCGCCCCGGACGTCCGGGCACGCGGCCGAGGTTGCCGCGTCGATGCTTTCGCGGTTCTGGGCGAGATCGAGCAGGTTGATGCCGTTCTGCGTCGCCCACGTGATGACGATCGTGTTCAGTCCGCCCTTGCCGAGCGTCGGGGTGACGGTCCGCCAGTTCTGCAGCTGCCCTTCCATATCCGAGCACAACTGCTGGACCTGAGCGTCGGTGAACGTCGAACCGGACGCGGAGGTTGTTGCCGGCGCCGTCTTGGTGGAACTCGCGGGCGTAGTGCTGCTGGGCGCGGGAGAGTTGGTGGACCCTCCCGCGCATCCGCTCAGCACCGTGACGAGAGCTGCCGCGCCGACTACAGCTGCGGCAGTAGAACTTCGACGGTTACCGATCATTGAACGCACCCCTGGCTGGTTGAGAGACAGGCGGCGTTCGCCGGTCTCGGATCAGAAACTGTGTTCTGCGGCCGGGAAAGCGCCAGTGCGAACTTCTGATGCATAGGCGGCGGCTGCGGAACGCAGTTCGTCACCGACGTTACCGAAACGCTTGACGAACTTGGCTGTCTTACCGCTCGTGTAACCCGCCATGTCCTGCCAGACGAGTACCTGAGCGTCGCATTCGGAACCGGCCCCGATGCCGACGGTGGGGATGGTGAGTTTGCGGCTGACCTGGCCCGCAATCTCGGCCGGAACCATTTCCATGACGACGGAGAACGCCCCGGCTTCCTGGACTGCAATGGCGTCCGCCACAAGCTGCTCGGCCGCGTCGCCGCGACCCTGGACGCGGAATCCGCCGAGCGAGTTCACGCTCTGCGGGGTGAATCCGACGTGAGCCATGACGGGGATGCCGGCCGAGGTGATAGCCGCGATCTGCTTGCTCATCCGTTCGCCGCCCTCGAGTTTGACGGCGTGCGCGAGGCCTTCCTTCATGAACCGTGTCGCAGTCGCAAGGGCCTGCTCGGCGGAACCCTCGTAGGTGCCGAAGGGGAGGTCGGCGACGACGAGTGCGTGCGGGGCGCCGCGAACCACGCCACGCACGAGCGGGAGCAGTTCGTCGACGGTGATCGGCACGGTGGTGTCGTAGCCGTAGACGACGTTGGCGGCAGAGTCGCCGACGAGCAGCACCGGGATGCCTGCGTCTTCGAAGATGCGTGCCGTGGAGTAGTCGTAAGCGGTGAGCATCGACCAGCGTTCGCCGTTCTGCTTCATCTCGGCGAGGTGGTGAATGCGCGTCTTACGCTTCGGTGCATCAGTAGTGCTTGCAGTGGGTACAGAACCATAGAGAGGTGTTTCGGACATCGTTGTCCCTTTCTGGCCTCGAGGCCCTGAGCGTTGATCGCCTTCGGGTCCCCGGGTGTGGGTGATGACGTGTTCAGTCTGCCACCGGACATCGCCGACACGAATAGTTGACGGGGTGCAATGGGTCACATCACCGCGTGCCTGTCAGTTAGGTGCCGAACCGAGGCGAACCGCTGGCTACCGAGGTTTCCTGGCACCATCAATGGCATGTCGAAGTTCGTTCGCCTCTCCGGTGCCCTCGCCGGAAGCGCAGCAGTGCTCGTGTTGGTTGTGGGTTGCACCAGTTCGGAAGGCACGCCCGAATCAGTGGAACCTGCTGGTTCTGCCGCGTCCGCGGTGCCGTCCGGCCTCGAGAAATTCTACGAGCAGACGCTCGACTGGGGTTCGTGCGACCAATTTGTCGAAGAAGGAACTGCGCCGCTGGGGCGTGGGGTCGACTGCGCCGAGGTGAGCGTTCCCGTCGACTACGCGAATCCGAACGGCGACACCGCGAAGGTGGTGATCTCGCGTTCGAAGGCAACCGGCGACCGCATCGGCTCACTGTTGCTGAACCCCGGCGGGCCGGGTGGGTCCGGGCTGTCGATGGCGACATCGGGTTCGGGCACCGAACTGCAGGAACGTTTCGACATGATCGGCTTCGATCCGCGGGGGATCGGGGCATCGACCCCGCAGGTTCGGTGTTTGACGCCGGTGGAGACCGACGCGGAGCGTGCGGAGGTCAACGTCGACATGACGCCGGAGGGCATCGCTCTCGCCGAGGCGGACAGCAAGGACTACGCCGCCAAGTGCGCTGAGCGGACCGGTACGGAGTTCCTCGCTCATGTCGGTACCTACGAGGTGGTGCGAGATATGGACGTCATTCGGGGCGTTCTCGGCGATCCGAAGATGAACTACCTCGGGTTCTCGTACGGGACCCGGCTCGGATCCACGTACGCGGAAACCTTTCCGCAGAACGTCCGAGCGATGGTCCTCGACGGCGCGCTCGACCCCGAGCAGGATCCGGTCGACGAAGTGGTCTTGCAGGGGCAGGGCTTCCAAGGCGCGTTCGACGCCTTTGTCGCCGACTGTGTCTCGCGAACGGATTGCCCGCTGGGTGATGATCCGGCGCAGGCGCAGGCACGCTTTCAGGCACTCGTCGATCCGTTGATCGAGAAGCCGGCACAGACCACCGATCCGCGCGGGCTGAGTTATTCCGACGCGATCACGGGCGTGCAGCAGGCTCTGTATTCGCCACAGTTGTGGACGCCGCTGCGTGGGGGTCTGTCGAGTCTGGCCGACGGACGCGGCGACTCGCTGCTCAATCTCGCCGACATGTACGAAGGCCGTGAGGATGACGGCAGCTACTCCAACATCAACGACGCGTTCAACGCCATTCGCTGCGTGGACGATCCGGCAACCACCGACCGCGCCGAGGCCGGCGAATCCGACACTCGGTACCGCGAGGCGGCGCCGTTCCTCGACGACGGCCGCGGGACGGGTCAAGCGCCGCTCGACCTGTGCGCGTTCTGGCCCGTTCCGGCTACCGGCAGCCCCCACGCGCTCGACCCCCAGGCGCTCGCCGATGCCGGCCTGCCTCAGTTGGTCGTCGTCTCCACGACGCAGGATCCGGCAACGCCGTATCAGGCCGGAGTGGATCTCGCCAAGCAGTTGGGCGCTGCCCTGATCACGTTCGACGGAACCCAACACACGGTGGTTCTGGACGGAAACTCCTGCGTCGACGATGCCGTCGTCGACTACTTCGTTTACTTGAAGGCACCGGAAGAGGGTCTGACATGTTAACCGGCGCGACGCCGTACGCTGCGCCTATTCGATGGTGACCAATCACTCTGTTAACCGGGACCACTGATGTAACACAGATTTAACGTGGCTTGCTTAGTCTCGCGTGCATGGATCGCCAAAAAGAATTCGTGCTTCGTACCCTGGAAGAGCGCGACATTCGGTTTGTCCGCTTGTGGTTCACCGATGTTCTCGGGTACCTCAAATCGGTGGCGATCGCCCCCGCCGAACTCGAAGGCGCCTTCGAGGAGGGAATCGGATTCGACGGTTCCGCCATCGAGGGATTCTCACGAGTCTCCGAAGCCGACACCGTCGCTCGGCCCGACGCCTCGACATTCCAGATCCTGCCGTGGGCCCACAAGGACGGTGCGCAACATTCCGCGCGCATGTTCTGCGACATCACGATGCCCGACGGTTCGCCGTCGTGGGCCGATCCGCGCCACGTACTGCGTCGCCAGTTGAGCAAGGCCAGCGACTTGGGCTTCAGCTGCTACGTCCACCCGGAAATCGAGTTCTTCCTTCTGGAGAACGGCCCGATCGACGGCACTCCGCCGATCCCGGCCGACTCGGGCGGATACTTCGACCAGGCCGTGCACGATTCGGCTCCGAATTTCCGCCGCCACGCCATCGACGCACTCGAGTCGATGGGCATCTCGGTCGAGTTCAGCCACCACGAGGCCGCGCCGGGTCAGCAGGAGATCGATCTGCGCTACGCCGACGCGCTCTCGATGGCCGACAACGTCATGACGTTCCGATACGTCGTGAAGGAGGTCGCGATCGGTGAAGGCGTCCGGGCGAGCTTCATGCCCAAGCCGTTCAGTGATCAGGCCGGCTCCGCGATGCACACCCACATGAGCCTGTTCGAGGGCGACACGAACGCCTTCCACAATCCTGACGATCCGATGCAGCTCTCCGAGACCGGCAAGGCGTTCATCGCCGGCATCCTCGAGCACGCCAACGAGATCAGTGCGGTCACGAACCAGTGGGTCAACTCGTACAAGCGACTCGTCCACGGGGGAGAGGCACCCACTGCTGCGTCGTGGGGCCCGTCCAACCGATCGGCTCTCATTCGCGTCCCGATGTACACGCCCAACAAGGCGTCCTCGCGCCGCGTCGAGATCCGAAGCCCAGACTCGGCCTGCAACCCGTACCTGACTTTCGCGGTCCTGCTTGCTGCCGGTCTTCGCGGCATCGAGAAGGGCTACACCTTGCCGCCCGAGGCAGAAGACGACGTGTGGTCGTTGACCTCCGCCGAGCGCCGCGCCATGGGTTACAAGGAACTGCCGAGCAACTTGGACAGCGCTCTGCGCGAGATGGAGAAGTCGGAACTGGTGGCCGAAGCACTCGGCGAACACGTCTTCGATTTCTTCCTGCGCAACAAGCGTCGTGAGTGGGAGGAATACCGCAGCCACGTGACGCCGTTCGAGCTCAAGACCTACCTCGGTCTGTGACGGTGAAACCGCCCGCTGCGAGATCAGCAGTTCCAGGACCGGGTCGACTCGGGCTGGTCGAGCCCACCGCTGCCGACGAGTTGCGTCAGCTCGGTTGGGTCGACGCCGAGAGCATCGAACTCTTGTGGTCGCTTTCGCGTGCCGCGAATGCCGACCTCGCTCTGCGCACCCTTGTACGGATCAAGGACGGGCTCGACGACGGGTGGCGCGAACTCGATCAGGCATTGCGCAAGGACAAAAGCCTGCGAGGCCGCTTGTTCGCACTCGTGGGTGCGTCGTCGGCCTTCGGCGATCACCTGGCCGCGGATCCGATCGGCTGGAAACTGCTCGACGGAACCGCTCTGCCGACCAAGGACGAGGCCACCGCAGCGTTGCTCGAGGCCGTGGGCGCCACCCTCGACGAGGGCGCTACCGAAGGCTCGCTGACCTACCGCGCCACCCTGACCGGGCCGGAAGCTGTTGTTGCTCTGCGTAAGAGCTACAAGGACCAGCTGATGCTGCTGGCTGCGGCTGATCTTGCGGCGACCGTCGAGAACGAACCAGTAGTGCCGTATCAGACTGTGGGTCACCAGCTTTCCGATCTCGCGGACGCTGCCCTGACCGCCGCACTGGCGGTGGCTATCGCAACGGTGTGCCCCGAGGGCAGTTGTCCGATCCGGCTCGCCGTGATCGCCATGGGCAAATGTGGTGCGCGCGAGCTGAACTACGTCTCCGACGTCGACGTCGTGTTCGTCGCCGAACCGGCCGATGCGACGGCCAGCCGCGTTGCCGGCGAGATGATGCGTATCGGTACTTCCGCATTCTTCGAGGTCGATGCTGCGCTGCGCCCCGAAGGCAAGCGCGGAGAACTGGTTCGCTCCCTCGAATCCCACATCACGTACTACAAGCGCTGGGCCAAGACCTGGGAGTTCCAGGCACTGCTCAAGGCTCGTCCGATGACCGGCGACATGGAGCTCGGTCGCCAGTACTCCGAGGCGATGAGTCCGATGGTGTGGATCGCCTCCGAGCGCGAGGACTTCGTCCCCGAAGTCCAGGCCATGCGTCGACGCGTCGAGGAAATGGTTCCCCCCGAACTGCGTGAGCGTGAACTCAAACTCGGCCGCGGAAGTTTGCGCGACGTCGAATTCGCCGTCCAACTCCTGCAATTGGTGCACGGGCGCGCCGACAGTTCGTTGCATGTCCAGAGCACGGTCGATGCACTGACCGCATTGGCGGCGGGTGGATACGTCGGCCGCGACGACGCCGCCAACCTGACTGCGTCGTACGAATTCCTGCGTCTGCTCGAGCACCGTCTGCAGTTGCAGAAGCTCAAGCGCACGCACACCCTGCCGCCGCCGGACGACGAGGAAGCGCTGCGTTGGCTGGCCCGCGCCGCGCACATGCGACCCGACGGTCGTCTGGATTCCCTGGGAGTCCTGCGCGCCGAGATCAAGCGGAATTCGCATCGGATTCGCCGCCTGCACGCAAAGTTGTTCTACCGCCCGCTTCTCGAATCGGTGGCGCGGATGGACAAGGAAGCACTGGTCCTGGGACCAGAAGCCGCGGTTCGGCAGTTGGCCGCTCTGGGTTACACGGCACCCGAGCATGCTCTCGGGCATCTGACTGCACTGACGAGTGGCGCTTCACGCAAGGGTCGCATTCAAGCGCTCCTGTTGCCGACTCTGCTCGAATCACTCGCGGACACACCGGATCCCGATGCCGGGCTGCTCGCTTACCGCAGGCTCTCGGACGCGCTCGTCGACCAGACGTGGTTCCTGCGCCTGCTCCGCGACGAGGCTGCGGTGGCCGAGCGTCTGATGACCGTGCTGGGCTCGTCGGCGTACCTACCCGACCTGCTCATCAAGGCTCCCGACGTGATTCGCTTGTTCGCGGATTCGCCGAGTGGACCGCGCCTTGTCGAGCCGAAGCCCGAGGACGTCGCTCGCGGAATCCTCACCGCCTCCGGCCGACACAGTGATCCCAATCGTGCTGTTGCCGCGGCCCGCTCGCTGCGGCGACACGAACTTGCGCGCATCGCGTCGGCCGACATCCTCGGCATGCTCGATGTTCCCGCCGTCTGCAAGGCGCTGTCCTCGGTGTGGGCCGCGGTGCTCAATGCATCGCTCTCCGCGGTGATCAAGGCCAGCGTCACTGAACTCGGGACCGAGGCGCCGGCCAGTTTCTCCGTCATCGGCATGGGCCGACTCGGCGGCGGCGAACTCGGCTATGGATCCGATGCGGACGTGCTGTTCGTGTGCGAACCCCGCGAGGGCGTCGACGAGACCGTTGCGGTCAAGTGGGCCAACAGCATTGCCGACAAGGTGCGCAAGCTTCTCGGGGCACCGAGCACGGATCCTCCGCTCGAAGTCGACACCGGATTGCGTCCGGAAGGTCGTAACGGACCGATGGTTCGCACGCTCGAGTCGTACGACGCGTACTACGCGAAGTGGGCTCAGGCGTGGGAGATTCAAGCGCTGCTTCGTGCGCACCCGGTTGCCGGTGATCCTGAACTGGGACTGCGGTTCCTGCACATGATCGACAAGACGCGCTACCCCGAAGGCGGCGTCAGTGACGCGGCGGTGCGCGAGATCCGGCGCATCAAGGCGCGCGTCGATTCCGAAAGGCTTCCTCGCGGAGCCGATCCGGCGACGCACACCAAACTGGGTCGCGGTGGCTTGGCCGACATCGAGTGGACTGTGCAATTGCTGCAGCTGCGCCACGCGGACAAGATCGAGTCGCTGCACAACACGTCGACGCTCGAGACTCTCGACGCCATCGGCGCCGCGGAACTGCTCAGCGAAGGCGACGTCGAACTGCTGCGTGACGCCTGGATCACCGCGACGAAGGCACGCAACTGCCTCGTTCTGGTGCGAGGCAAGCCGACCGATCAGCTTCCCGGCCCGGGCCGTGTTCTCGCGGCGGTGGCGCAGGTCGCTGGATACGGCGACGACGCAGGGGAGTTCCTCGACAACTACCTGCGCATCACACGACGGGCAAAAGCTGTGGTGGAGAGGGTCTTCGGCGGGGAGTAGCGTTTTCGCTCAGTCCTGCCGAACCGGCGCGTTCGCGGCGAACTTGCGGACTTCGGCGTCCTGCCACACGTGGGCGGGAACGCCGCCGCCGAGTAGCTCGCGCGCGAGCGCGGGTTGCCCGCCGATCGGTACGTCGCTGCCCGCGATGATCATGTTGCCGTAGCGACGGCCCTTGAGCATCGCGGGATCGGCGATGATCGCCATGTGTTCGAACTGCGCACCGATCGTTGCGGCTTCACTGCGCGCGCCCTGAAGATCCGGGGTGTCGCCGCAGTTGACGATGTAGATACCGCCCGGTGCCAGCACGCGTCGTACGTGGGTGGTGAATTGCGCCGTCGTCAGCGGAGTCGGAGTTGTGTTGCCGGCAAAGACATCTCGAATCACGACGTCTCGGGTGGACTCGGTGAGAGTTTCGGTGACGGCGCGGGCTTCACCGACACGAATGCGCAGCAGCGGTGCGCGCGGTAGGTCGAACCAATCGCGCACCAGTTCGGCCAGGGCGCCGTCGATTTCGACAACCACTTGACGCGCGTCGGGGTAGGTGGCGGCGAAGTACCTGGCCATGGAGCAGGCTCCGCCGCCGAGATGCAGAACCCGCAGACGCTCGGTCTTGTCACGTTCGGAATCGACCAGATGCGCGATCCACCGCATGTACTCGAAATCGAGCACCGTCGGATCTGCGACGTTCACGTGGGAACTGGGCACTCCGTTGATCTGGATGATCCAGCTGTCGTCGGAGTACTGGTCGCGGACAAGTTCGCACGTCCCGGTATCGATCGGAAAAGTACCGGCGACGGGACCGGACTCGCCTCGCTCGGGAGTACCGCTGCGAGTTCTTGTCTTGCGAGTTCCCTTGGCCACTGTGTTGATACTAGCCGTGCGCGTTTCCGGTAACGCCGAGTACCAAAAAGGCGCACGGACCGGCGGTATTCTCGAGTAGTTTCAGGCACACTCGTAGGTGGAGTGTGATCGGCGACACAAATGCCGGCGCGTTCTTTCGTCGTCCGTGCATCACGAAGAATTTCGAGGAGTGCAGGTGAAGGTCAAGGCAGCGGTAGTCAAGGCGCCAGGTCAGGCATGGGAGATCGAAGAGGTCGAGCTGGGGGACCCAGTCTCGGGTGAGGTACAGGTCCGACTCGCCGCATCGGGGCTGTGCCATTCGGACGAACATTTGCGTACGGGCGCCAGCCCGCTGCCCTTCTACCCGGCCTTGGGCGGGCACGAAGGCGCCGGAGTGGTGACGAAGGTCGGCCCGGGTGTCGCGAGCGTCGAAGAAGGCGACCACGTGGTTCTCGCCTTCATCCCGGCGTGCGGACGTTGTCCGTCTTGCGCGAAGGGTCTGCAGAACATCTGCGACGAGGGAGCCGGCCTGTTGACCGGGCAGGCGATCTCCGACAAGACGTACCGCGTCACCCTCAACGACGAGCCGGTCATCCAGATGTGCCTGCTCGGAACATTTTCGCCGTACGTAACCGTCAACGAGGCGTCGGTGATCAAGATCGAGAAGGACATCCCGCTCGACAAGGCGGCCTTGCTCGGCTGCGGTGTTGCCACCGGTTGGGGATCGGCCACCGCGATCGGTGGAGCCAAGGTCGGTGACACGGTGGTGGTCGTCGGCGTCGGCGGCGTCGGAATCAACTCGGTGCAGGGTGCGGCGTCAGCCGGAGCACGATTTGTGATCGCGATCGATCCCGTCGAGTTCAAGCGTGACAAGGCAAAGGAATTCGGCGCCACACACACGTTTGCCTCCCTCGAGGAAGCGCTACCGGTGATCGGCGAGATCACCTGGGGCAAGATGGCCGACGTCACCGTGATCACCGTGGGCGAGATTCACGGCGACATCATTCAGCCCGCGCTCAGCGCGACGGGCAAGGGCGGGCAGGTCGTGGTCGTCGGAATGGGGCACTACGCGGATTCGCAGGTGACGCTCAGCCTCTTCGAGCTGACCCTTCTACAGAAGCGTTTGCAGGGAGCCATCTTCGGCGGGGTAGGACCACGGTCCCAGATTCCCAAGTTGCTCGATCACTACCGAAGCGGCGCACTCAAACTCGACGAGTTGGTGACCAAGACCTACAAGCTCGAGGAGATCAACGAGGGTTACGCCGACATGCTCGAGGGAAAGAACCTGCGCGGAATGATCGTCTACACGGAGGACGATTACTGATCGTTCCCCCTCTGCCTGAAGGGTCCGGCCCGACACCACACTTCGTGGTGTCGGGCCGGAGTCTTCTGCCCCCATGCAGATTTCTGTCGATCGATGAGTCGACTGCCCCGATAGTGGGCACTCGCAGAGTGAGGAAACCGGGCACCGCGTCCGGACCTCAGTCCACGACTCGACAGAGAAGAGCAGAACATGCCCTACATCACCACTTCCGACGGAAGCGAGATCTACTACACCGAGCACGGGGTCGGCCGGCCGATCGTCCTCAGCCACGGGTGGCCGCTGAGTTCCGACGCGTGGCAGGTCGAGATGAAGCTGTTCGCCGACGCCGGATACCGGACCATCGCGCACGATCGTCGAGGGCACGGTCGCTCGTCGAAGACGTACACCGGCAACGACATGGATACATATGCCAAGGACCTGGCTGAGCTGATCGACACGCTCGACCTGAAAGACCTGATCGTGGTGGGCCATTCGACCGGCGGCGGGGAAGTGGTCCGCTACGCGGCGCAGCACGGCAAGGGGCGCGTGGACAAGGTGATCACCGCCGGCGCCGTTCCGCCGATCATGGTCAAGTCGGACGGCAACCCCGAAGGCACACCGATCGAGGTGTTCGACGGCATTCGTGAGGGAGTTCTGCGAGATCGATCGCAGTTCTACAAGGATCTCAGCGAGAGCTTCTACGGCGCGAACCGCGAAGGGGCCGACGTCTCGCAAGGGGCGAAGGACGACTTCTGGCGACAGGGGATGTTGGTCAACCTCGCCGCGGCCTACGACTGCGTCAAGGCATTCTCGGAGACGGATCAGACCTCCGATCTCGAAGCCATCGACGTTCCGTTCCTCATCGCTCAAGGCGACGACGATCAGATCGTGCCGATCGGCGCAGCGGCGGAGAAGGCGATCAAGCTGGTGAAGAAGGGCACGCTGAAGGTGTATCCGGGCGCACCGCACGGAATTTACGGCTCGTATCAGCAGACCCTGGACCGGGACATTCTTGCCTTCATCGAGGACTGACGTCAGCGATTCGGAAGGATAAGAGTCGAACGGATCAAAGGCCATGTCCACACACGTTGCCTCGCTGCGCGATGGTCCCAGTGTCTTCGAGAACGAACTCGGATCGATCTCGCAACTCGACACGAGTTCGTTGCCGATCCTGTCCGGTCTGTCGATCAAACGAATTGTTCTCGGCCCCGGCGCGATCCGCGAACCACAATGGAACGTCAATGCGAACCAGATCGCCTACGTCACCAGCGGAACCGTGCTCGTCTCGATGTTGGGCAATGCCGACGAATTCGCCAGTTTCGTGGTGCGAACGGGGCAGATGTATCACGTCGAATCCGGCGCGATTTATCACATCGAGAATGTCGGAGAGGAGGAGGCGGAGATCATCGCTGCCCTGCGTACTTCAATCCCGCAGCACTTTTCGTTGCAGAGTAGCGTCAGCGCAATGTCGAACGCGGTGCTCGGCAATACCTACGACCTCGCCGCGTCAGCCTTCGACGTCTTCGGTAGGGCCGATGCGTCCCAGATAGTTCGGCGGGACGGCGCCGCCGTCGTTCCCGATACCGCCGGCTTTCCCAACGCGCATCTCTTCGATCTCGACGGCCAGATCGCGCCCCTCGCATACCCGTACGGACAGGCGAAAGTGGCACGCAGGCAGTATTGGGCGGCGCTGGAGGATCTTTCGATGTACTCGTTGACTATTCGCGAGAGTGGAATGCGTGAGCCACACTGGCATCCCGTCACTGCCGAAATGGGATACGTGCATCGTGGTCACGGGCGGATGACGGTCCTCGATCCGGACGGTTCGCTCGACACCTACCTACTGGAGCCCGGTCAGGTGTATTTCGTTCCGCGTGCCTATCCCCATCACATCGAGGTTCTAGGTGACGAGGACATCAACTTCCTCATCTTCTTCGACCAGCCGACGCCGGGCGACATAGGCTACCGTGCAACGGCTTCCGCGTTCTCGCGCGGCGTTCTCTCGGCCTCGTTCGGTGTTCCGGAACGCGATCTGCCGCAATTTCCTTTCACGCCGGTCGATCCGCTCATCGTCTCGCGTAACAATCCGATCGACCGCCAGCACTGACCGGCAAGGACGCCCATCATGACCGACTCGCTGATCGTGACCGATCACGGTACGACGCTCGACTTCACGTACGAGGATGCTCTGCGCTATCACGGGCCGCAGGCACCGGGAGGCGTGGCGCATGCCTACAAAGTCCTCGAGCGCGCACTCGGTGTGCTCGGCGGGGAAGGCTCCGTCGAGCGTCGCGAGTTGGTCGTCACCACTGCACACGGCGGACCAGGAGTGCGCGACGCGTTCGAGTTGGTCACGCGCGCAGTGACCGAAGGGCGGTACACCGTCGACAGTTCCCTGGCCCGGCCTGAACGAGGAAATACGCTCGCACTGTATGTCTTTCGGGTCGGCTATCGTGGCGCGAGCGCCACGCTGACTGTTCGGGAGGGATTTGTCGTCGACGAGTTGATCACTCTCTCCCGCAAGACTGACCGGACAGCCGAAGACGAGTCACGGCTGACAGTGCTCAAGCAGGAGATGGCGGACCGAGTGATGTCGAGCCCGGCCGAGAGCGTGTACGACGTCGAGATCGGCACGCTCCCCGCCTGACTGACGGCGGGTAGGCGTCAGTGTGCATAACTCGGGGCTGTCTGAAGTCAGCGGCTGGCGAACATCCTTATCCGCTGGTCGCGACTGCGCTCGAGATGGTTGCGCATGTGGCCACGCGCGGACGATTCGTCCCTGGCGCGGATGGCGTTCAGGATCTCTTGATGTTCCGAATTGAGCAGGTCCGGTTCGCCGTAGTTCGACGGCGGGCCGCTGTCGTAGATTCGCAATTGGGTGGTGAGGCGGATCAGCAGTGCCGTGATCGTGGAATTGTGGGCGGCCTGCCAGAGGGCCTCGTGAAACTTGAAGTTCCCGGAACGCGCCTCGGTGCCTTCGGTTGCAGTGCAGCAGAACTCGTGTAATCCGTCCAGGCGAGCAAGGTCGAGATCGCTGTGGCGTAGTGCCGCGGCGCCTGCCGCTTCCGATTCGAGGGCTACCCGCGCCGCGTAGATCTCGATGACGTCCTCGGGTGTGCCGGAACGGACACGAAAACCGCGAGCGGCTCGTTCGAGTAGTCCGTCGTGTGCGAGCCAGTTGAGTGCTTCCCGGATCGGGGTGCGGGATGCGCCGTACGATTCGCACAATTGAGTCTCGTGCAGCGGAGCGCCCTGGGGGAACTTGCCGGCCAGGATGTCGGCTCGCAGGCGCAGGTACTGCCGCGAGGTCTGATCGGACCGGCCGAGCGCAGCCTCCGGCACCAGCAGATCGGTGGTGCTCGTATCGGCGTCGAGATCCATGTGTCCCCATTCCTGTGCATGCAAGTAGAGCGCGTTCGATTATGCCATCGACGACGAGTGAGTACTTGCGTATACGCTAGTACTCATTTAGGTTCGTGCTTGTTCGTTTCCGAGGGAGAGGGTCCGAAGTGGCTGGAGAGACCGCGTCGCCGCTGGTGAGTGCCGTTGAACTCGACGCGATGCTGCGTGAGGGAGGCGTCGCCGTGCTCGACGCGACGGTTCATTTTCCTCCCGCGCGATTCGACGGCGACTACCGCCCGGAATCCGGGTACGGCGGCTGGGTCTCCTCGCACATCCAGGGTTCGCGACATGTCGACCTCATGGACGTCTTCTCCGAAAGGGAAGCGGCGCTGCATTTCACACGCCCGTCAACGGAGCAGTTGGTTTCCGATCTCCAATCCAGTGGTATCGAGCCGGGCGCGACAATCGTGATCTACGACCAGGGATCGACCACCTGGGCATCACGGCTCTGGTGGGTGTTTCGCAACGCCGGCATCGAAGCAAGAGTTCTCGACGGTGGCCTCGCCGAATGGACTCGACGCGGCTTCGCGCTCGCGAGCGGTGACGACGTAACCCACACGTCGGCGTCGACGCGTTGGAGCGTGACGGATCTGGGTCTGTGGGTCGATTTACCTCGCGTTGCGTCGCTGTCCAGCGGAGGCGAAGCCGGAACGCTGGTGTGCGCTCTCGCGCCTGAGCAGTACGAGGGAACCGAGAAGACGCGATACTCGCGACGCGGGCACATTCCGTCAAGCGTGAATCTGTCCGCGAAGAGTCTTCTCGACTCCGACTCCCGGATGCTTCCGGTCGAGGAAGTATTGTCGAAATCTGCCGACGTTCTACCAACCGCCACCGGCCCTGTCGTGATCTATTGCGGTGGTGGAGTTTCGGCGTGTTTGACCGCACTTGCGCTGATCCGCAGCGGCCACGCGGACGTCAAAGTCTACGACGGTTCGTTGGAGGAATGGACTGCAGATCCGGTTTTGCCGATGGTTGTCGGCAGTGAGCCCGGTGGCGCGAATCCGGATGTGCGATGTCCGCGGTCCTGAATCGCCGCAGTCCCCAAATACCTCCCGTCCTGAAGGAATTCTCATGTCTGACACTGTCTCTGTCGAAACCGTCGCGTCGGCGATCGAAGCACTCCGCGATCAGGTACCGCTCGTCCAGTCGCTGACGAACATCGTTTCGGCGAACTTCTTGACCAATGTTCTGCTCGCTGCCGGCGCAAGCAACGCTCACATCGACAACGTTCATGAAGCGGGTGGGTTCGCTGCCATCGCCGGGGGAGTGCTCGTCAACCTCGGAACGCCGGACGACGGGACAGCCGAAGCCTTCCTGATAGCCGCAGAAGCGGCCCGAACTGCCGGTACGCCATGGGTTTTGGATCCAGTCGGTGTCGGCGGACTACCCTGGCGGAGCGGTATCGCTGTGGATCTGCTGCGCTTTCACCCCAGCGCCATCCGCGGGAACGCATCGGAGATCATCGCTCTGGCCGGACTCGGCGGTGACACCCGCGGCGTCGACAGTGCCTCCGACTCCGCCGACGCAGTGCCCGCCGCTCTGTCACTTCTGAAGCATGCGGATGCCGTGTCGGCATCAGGCCCGGTCGACTACATCGTCGGCCGCGATGGTGGCGGCGACGTTCGGGGCATCCGAGTCTCCGGTGGCAGCGCTCTGTTGCCGCGCGTGACCAGTACCGGTTGCTCTCTGGGAGGCCTGGTCGCTGCCTACCTCGCCGTGACGCCGACCGCGCTGGACGGATTGGTTGCCGCGCATACGCATGTTGCCGTGGCATCGGAGATCGCCGAGGAAAATGCCTCAGGTCCTGGTTCTTTCGCGGTCGCGTACCTCGACGCGCTCTACAACGTGAATGCGGACACCATCCGCTCACGTGCCCGAATCGAATCGTTCGACCTGCCGGCTGGAGTGCAGAACTGATGGGCGTCAAGACATTTTGGTATCTCACCCAGGCCGACGGGGACTACCCGTGGAGCCCCGGTGGGCTGTTCCCCGTGGACGGGGCCAGGCAGATCGAGCTCGCGAAGACCATCGACGACGGCGGATTCGAAGGTGCGCTTGTTGCCACCTGGCCGAACGATCCGTTCATTTCGGCGACGTGGGCGGCAGCGCACACCACGCGCATGAAGTTCCTTGTCGCCGTCTACGCGAACATGACGCCGGCGCGACTGCTGGCGGAGAAGGCATTGACTTTCGACGCCTTCAGCGGTGGCCGACTGTTGATCAACTCGGTCAACGGACGCGAAAACATCCTGACCAAGTACGACATGAACGTGCCCCACGACGAGCGTTACGAGTTGGGGGAGCAGTACTGGGCGGACTTCCGCCGCATCTACGCCGAAGGCACGGAGTCGAACTTTCCCAACACACCACTGCGTATCGATGCGCCCGCTGGGCATCAGGTTCCGCTGTGGGGTACCGGTGATTCGCCTGCAGGCCTGGCGAATTCAGGCAAGGTGCTCGACACCTATCTGGCGATGTTGCGCGAGACTTCGTTCATCGAAGACAAATTCTCTGCCGCACGGGCGGCGGCGGAGGCAGCCGGGCGCGAGTTCACCGACTTCGGTGCGCTGACCGGGGTGATCGTTCGCCCCACCAAGGCGCAGGCGCACGACCGGTTCCGTTCGTTGTTCGAGAAGACGGGCGTCGAGCAGATCGCTCATGTCTTGGACAACGCAGTGCGTCGTCGTACTCAGGGGAAGCAAGACCTCAAGACTTTCACCGCTCGCGACGCACAGCGACAGGGCTGGGCGGACAAGATTGCTTCCGGCCGACTTCCGGAACCGGAGGAGTTGTACGTCGGTGACGGGCTGTACGCGGGTATCACAGCGTGGTCGCCTCTCGACATCTTCGGCACCGGGTCATCGGCGGTGTACTACGTCGGCGATCCCGATTCGATCACGGACTCGGTACGCACGCTTCGCGGCCGAACCGGTTTGACTGCACTGATCCTGGCAGGTTGGCCGCTGATCGAGGAGGCGAAGTGGGTTGCGGAGCATCTTGTTCCGCGATTCGACGAACTCAGCTGACTTCGCGCCGCAAGACAGTGGTACCGAGACCCAAAGTGTCGCGGAGAAATGCTGCGGCAGTGCCGATTTCATCGGCAGTGCAGTCGAGAAGGATCTTGACTTCCACGTCCTTCTTGTCGATGTCGGCAATAACGGCCATGGCAACAACGCCGTTGCCGACGGCAGAGCCTCGGAACAGATCGATCCCGTCGCCGTCCGCGCTGACGGTCCCGTCGAGATAGCCGTAATCGAGCGGATAAATCGCAGCGGGGTAACGCGGGTGTGCCGACCCTCGGGGGCGATCGATCACGACAGTTGACGTGGTAGCCAGGTGATCGAGGGCGGAGAACAGGTCTTCGCTCATCGTTATCGGTGCTCGCGCAGTAGCTGAGTCGGTGTCAGGCCTGTCAGTGCACGCGTATCGCGTGCGAGGTGGGCTTGGTCGGCGTAGCCGGCGCGACCGGCCAGCGACGACAGCGTGAGATTTGCATCGCGGCTGAGAGTCAACACGTCCTGGATACGTTGCACTTTCTGAATCATTTTGGGGGACAGCCCGATCGACGACGTGATCGAGCGTCGAAAATGACGTTCGGAAACACCGAGGTCTGCGGCGATCTCTCGTATCGGAGTCGAAGGGGAGGAGATGAGCGCGGAGTAACCACGCTCGATTCCGTGGTCGGGTTCCAGTCCGCGCCACAACTGGCCCAGTAGGTGAGCGTCGACTGCCTCGTGGCTAAGGGCGTCGGCAAGTACCCGCGCTTGTCTGGAAGTGAGGATGTCGTCGAAGGCGATCTTCGAATCCTGCACCGCGTCGGCCGCTGTGCCGAGCAGGCTCCGCAGAGCCGGCGGATTGATCCGGATGCCCCACATGGTTGTACCGGCGGCGACCGAAACCAGATCGGCACCGGTGGCAGGTCCGACGAGCCACGACTTTCCGGTGCTGTCGACGATGAAGTCTGCGCAGAGATCGGGAAGAATCCGCTTTGCTTCCGTGGGCGCATGGGGGTCGGTAGCGCTTTTCCACGTGCAACTGAAGAGGCCGGCCGAACCTGTGATCCGAGTCTCGACATAGGTGTGGCCGTTTTGTTCAAGACTCGACGCTACCGTCCGACTACCGTCAAGAGCGAGGGTGTCAGTGCCGGTCATCAGATCATCGTCACACACTCGCCGATCACTTCTCGACCCGAAACAGGAGAAATACCGTGTCCGTCTCTCCGAGACTCGATCTCGTCGGAATCGTCACCAACGATCTCGCGCGTTCCCTCGCGTTCTACCGAACCCTCGGGCTCGACATTCCGGAAACACCCGCTGACGCTCCACACGTGGAGTTCACTTTCGACAGTGGGCTTCGGCTGGCCTGGGACGCGCTGTCCACCATCGCGAGCTTCGATCCTGACTTCGTTGTCGGGGAAGGTCGACACCCCATCGCTTTGGCCTTCGATTTCGGGACACCCGCTGCAGTCGACGAGGCGTATCAGCGCATCACAGCCGACTTCCCCGGACATAAAGAGCCATTTGATGCCGTGTGGGGCCAGCGTTACGCCGTTCTTCTCGATCCCGACGGCAATACCGTGGATCTCTTTGCCGCGCTCTGATTTCGAACGACGCAGGCCCCGACCGAAATTCGGTCGGGGCCTGCGATTGTCGGTGATCGAGTCGTTGTCAGTTCACCAAGCGTTGAGGGTGTCGAGGATCTGGCCTCGGGCCTTCCACAGTTCCGCGCCCCAGTACGGCCACGAGTGAGTGCCGTTGGCCGGGAAGCTGTACGTTGCCGGAATTCCCAGGGAGTTCATGCGCAGCTGGAATGCCCGTGAGTTCATCAGGGCAAGGGCTTCGAGGCCGATGGCGCTACCGGTATTCACGAAGTCGACGGGACGACGCGGTTGATCGAACTGCCCGGGTAGGCCGCTCGCGGCGGAGATGTACAGAGAGAGCCCAGCCAGCTCGGGTGCAAACACGAAGGGGTCGTTGCGGAGCCAAGCGGGGTTCCATGGCGGTCCCCACATGGCATCGACATTGAAGGACCCTGCGCTGACCATGGCCACGCGGATTGCTTCACGCATGCCGGGAGCTGAGATGTTGAGGTATCCCGAGAGCGATCCGGCGAACTTGAACTGATCGCGGTGATAGGCGGCGAGCGTCAGTGCCGCGCTGCCACCCATGGACAATCCGAGCACACCGTTGTTGGTTCGGGAGACGCCGCGCGATTCCAGATATGCGGGAAGTTCCTGGGTGAGGAAGGTTTCCCATTTGTACGTGACCGGCTGGCGATTCAAATTGCTGTTCGCATACCAGTCCGAGTAAAAGCTGGACTGCCCGCCGACCGGCATGACCAGGGTGACGTTGTCGCCGCGATACTGCTCGAGAGCGTTGGTCTCGAAACTCCATGCGTTTCGGTCGTCGCGTGCTCGTAGACCGTCGAGAAGATAGAGCGCCGCGTTGCCGCCGCGCGAAGCCCACTGGATCTGAACCTTGATCGGCCCCATCGAGGAGTCGACGAACACTTCCTCGTATCCACCGGCCGGGGCGGTGCGCGCGGGCGCTGCGGTCGCTACTGATCCGCTGATCAGGCCTGCGGTCAGGGGGAGTGCGAGTGCTGTCGCGGCGAGGCCGAGGATCCGACGCTTGATTCGTTTCGAAATGCGGTTTCTCGAAATATCTGGGTTCTTCGCCAAATCTGTGTGAGCCTCGTGCATGTATTACTCCCGCCCCAAAAGGTGCTTGCACACCGAAATCCGACCGAGCCCCCCGAGGCACGGAATTCCTGATGACACTAAGTGGTCTGTATTGACGTCGACGGCTCCGTTACCGTTTCGTTATCAAACTGGTCTGATTTAGGTAGTGCCGTCATGCGTCGTCGACCGGAGGTTGCGCGTCGATTTGCCACCCTCCACGAATCAGGTGTTCACGTACCCGGGCGACGTCCGATTCGTGCGGAATATCGTCGGTGACCTTGGTGATGAGGACGCCGATGTCGATCGGATCGACCGAACCGGGAAAGTCGATCGGATCGACCGAACCGGGAAAGTCGATCGGATCGACCGGAACCGGAAAGTCGGCGACGAGATCGTCGGCAAGAACGGCGATCTCGTCGTCGGACAGCTGTCGCCGGAGCAGGGCCATCAAAGGGACGTAGTCCTGCTCCGGCACGCCGTTCGGATACCCGGCACGCAGCCAGCCGAGTATCGAAGCCAGAAGTGGTGGAAGACTCAACGAATCGAGCTTCAGTCGTTGTCGAGATCAGCGAGGGGCCACCCGGCGGCGGCCAGGACGGAGGCAACGCGCGCGATGTCCTTGTCCGAGGGAGTCTGGCTCGTGAGATCGGCGATCTGAGCGCTGATCTCGTCGCTCGAGATCACCTGGTCGCTGTTGACGTCGCTCAGTTCTGCGAGTGCAGCGCCGATGGCAATGTCTCGAATTTGCGCGTCCGAGAGCTTGCGTCGTAGCAATGCGACCAGCGGAATGCGGTCCTTGGGCGGTATGCCTTCGGGGTAGCCGGCGCGAAGCCATTCCAGAATGGACTGAGGAAGGGATGGAGTCGGTGCAGTCACGGTGATGTCTTTCCGCTCGTGAGGGCGCAAGGGATCAGAAGATCTCGATGCCGAATGTGTGGCTGAGGAAGCCCTGCATGATGAAGAGGATTCCGGTGACGATTGCGATGAGCACTACCGCGAAGCACACCACTGCGCCTGCCACGGCCAACGGACTGCGAGCCGCGACGGCAGTGCTCCCGCCGCCACTGCCACGTTGCTCGGCGTCGAGGGACTTCAGGCCGATCGCGAAGATCGCCGGAAGTCCGGCGCCAAGCAGGAGGCCGACAAGCACGACCTGCCAGAGCGAGTCGACGGTGTTTTTCAAGATATCCATGTCGATTCCCTCTTTCAGGCTTTGACGTCGGTGGTGACGCGGGCGTCCGGACCGGGGACCTCTGCAGGCACCAGGCCGCCGTCCCACTCGGCGTTGACGTTGCTCGGATCGATGGGCTCCTTGCGGGAGCGCAGATACATCCAACCGGCCAATGCGATGAGCACAGCGAAGACGACCAGGACACCGGGTAGGCCGCCGACGATGTTGGCCAGTCCCCAGCACAGAGCGCCGACGATCGCAGCGGACGGGAGAGTGATCAACCAGGCGACCGCCATACGTCCGGCGACGCCCCAACGAACCTCGGCGCCCTTGCGTCCCAGACCGGTTCCCATGATGGAACCCGTCGCCACATGGGTGGTCGAGAGTGGAAGACCGAGGTGGCTGGAGGTGAGAATGATGGCAGCAGAAGATGCTTCGGCCGCCATGCCCTGCGGCGCGGCGATCTCGACCAGGCCCTTGCCGAGTGTGCGGATGACTCGCCACCCGCCGAGGTAGGTTCCGGCAGCGATCGCGAGTGCGCAGGTGAGCTTGACCCAGAACGGCATGTCCGCGTCGGCGGAGATGGTTCCATGGGCGACCAAGGCGAGGAAGATGACGCCCATTGTCTTCTGAGCGTCGTTGGTGCCGTGGGCGAGGGAAACGAGTGAAGCCGAACCGATCTGGCCGAGTCGGAAACCCTTGTCCTTGGTTTCCTCACCGACGTTGGAGGTGATGCGGTAGATGAGCCAGGTTCCGGCCGCTGCAACCAAGCCGGCTACGACGGGAGCGAGAACTGCGGGGATGACAACCTTGCTGAGCACGCCGCTCCAGGCGACACCGCTCATTCCGAGGGACGCGATGGCGGCGCCGATCAGGCCGCCGAACAGTGCGTGTGAGGAACTCGAGGGGATGCCGAGCAACCACGTTGCCAGGTTCCAGATGATGCCGCCGACAAGGCCGGCGAAGACGATGGTGAGCAGCGCTTGGCCACCCACATTTCCGAGGTTCACCACGCCCTTGGCCACGGTGGCAGCAACCTCTACCGAGAGGAAAGCTCCGACCAGGTTCAAGGAAGCAGACAGAGCGACTGCCACCTTGGGCTTGAGGGCGCCGGTTGCAATCGACGTGGCCATAGCGTTGCCAGTGTCATGAAAACCGTTGGTGAAGTCGAACCCCAGAGCGGTTACGACGACGACGAGGAGAACGATGAGTTCCGCATTCACGAGAAGTCATGTTCCAACACATGCGGGCCACAAATCGACCTGAGACGTGGTCGTTCCGCGACATTTCCATCACTCGGCACCTGTTGTTCATCTTCGTCCGGATAATTGTCCGTTTCGAAACGCGCGAGGCATAGAAAATTCATTCGTGTGCATGGTCGTGGAGTTTGTGGAGGCATACGCCAATTGCCGGACGGACGTATCGGGTTCTGGACTTCCTCGAAATCGGGTAAGGCCAAGCGGCTGCGGAACAACCCACGCGTCACCGTCGTGCCGTGCAACAACCACGGAAAGGTTGCCGACGGCTCTTCGCCGGTTGCCGGGACCGCTCACTTGGTGAGCGGCGGACCTGAATTCGACGAGATCCGCAGCAAAGTGAAAGCGAAATACGGTGTGATGGTGCCTATTTCGAAATCCTTCAACACCCTCGGTCACATCGGTAATGGTCCGTTCCCGTACGGCGACACCGGCGTGATCATTTCCGTCGATGCCTAGTCCGGATTGCGCAGCGGAGTAGCCTGAAAGTATGGAACCCACGACCGGGCGCCTCTGCCTGACGGTTCCACGAATCCTCCGTTAAGGAGCCTCGTCATGGCGCACATCAGCACTCTCGACTATGCAATGGAAGCGCCGCAGCGCCATGTCGGGCAACCTTTCCCGTCGCCGACGCGGACTCCGCGGTTCCTGCTTCGTGGTCAAGGCGCCGTCAAGGCATCGGTAGACGGCGCGTGGTTCCCGTGGACCACCAACGTCACGGCGGAGCTTCACGATCTGATATCCGCACTTTCGCTGAGGTTGGGGCCGATCGCACGGGTTGCGTTCGACTGGAACACGATCAGCAGCGCGCAGCGTCGTATCGACGAGGTCGACGGACTGGAAGTGCGGGGTCCGTACCCTGGCCAGCCTCACGATTTGATGTATCTCGACGACATCTATGGTCGTCAACTCGTTCTGATGATGATTCCGCCGTACACGGATCCGGACCGTGCGTACGAGATCATGCGGCGGTTGGTTGATCCTGGCCGCAGCGAAACCTATCGGGTGCAGTGAGATCTTTTCTGACGTGCGGGGTCGAATCTTTCAGTTCCTGAACATGCGTCCAGTTTGTCTGGTTTGATGGTTCTCGTAACCACAATCTCAGGCGCATTCCTTCAGGTCAGCGCTTGGGCGCGGCAGCTTGACTCCCTGCCGTGTCGTCGGTCCGGCATGTCCACCACCCTCCCACTGTGCGTGAGCGCCGGATCGAATGAAGCCCCGCCCTCCCCACGGGGGTGGGGCTTCTACTTTGTTCGGGCTGACCGGCGTTCGCATCGCCGAATCTGCCGGGCTGTTCGGCAGTTTGGGACGCGTTGCTCCGTAGCATCCTCACTGTGAACATTTCCCTACTCGGTGCGGCGGGGCTTCAGGACTGCGCCGACAGTGGAATGGACTGTATGGACGGATTTGGGGCGTTCG
>NZ_JBJURM010000070.1:0-1370 GCF_046097995.1 Rhodococcus sp. 5A-K4 | reverse complement strand
GGGGACTGTAAGAACAACGGTGTAACTCTGAAAGGAGATACGCCACTATGACTGATGTGATTGATCGTGAGACAGAGACGAACTCGGCTCAGCCGGGTATCAGCGATGCGCGGCTCAAAGAGCTGGTCGAGCAGGCGCGAGCCGAAGGGCTGCAGTTGACCGGAGATGGTGGATTGCTGTCGAAGCTGACCAAGCTAGTCGTGGAGTCCGCGCTCGAAGGCGAGATGGACGACCACCTCGGATACGGCAAGAGCGACCCGGCAGGGAGAGGCAGCGGCAACTCCCGCAACGGCAGACGAGCCAAGAACGTGTTGACCGAGGCCGGCCCGGTCGAACTCGAGGTGCCCCGTGACCGGGATTCCTCCTTCGAGCCGAAGATCGTGGCCAAGCGGCAGCGTCGGCTGTCGGGCGTGGAGGACATGGTGATCTCATTGTCGGCCAAGGGTTTGACGACTGGTGAGATCGCTGCACACCTGGCCGAGGTGTACGGAGCCGATGTGTCCAAGCAGACGATCTCGACGATCACCGAGCGGGTGATGGAAGGCATGGCCGAGTGGCAGAACCGGCCGTTGGACCCTGTGTACCCGGTGTTGTTCATCGACTGCATCCACGTCAAGATTCGCGAGGGCAACGTCGCTAACCGGCCGATCTACGTCGCGATGGGGGTGACTGTCGACGGCACCCGCGACATCCTCGGATTGTGGGTCGGTGAGCACGGCGACGGGGAGGGAGCGAAGTACTGGCTTCGGGTGTTGTCCGAGCTGAAAAACCGTGGTGTGCAGGATGTTCTGATCGTCGTGTGCGACGGTCTCAAGCATCTACCTGACTCGATCGAGCAAGTGTGGCCACAGACCATCGTGCAGACTTGTGTGGTCCATCTTCTCCGTAACACCTACGCCTATGCCTCCCGCAAGGACTGGTCCGATATCGCCAAGGACCTCAAACCCGTCTACACGGCTCCGTCGGAGCAGGCCGCGCTCGACCGATTCGCAGAGTTCAGTGACAAATGGGAGAAACGCTATCCCGCGATCATCAGGCTCTGGACCAACGCCTGGGCTGAGTTCGTGCCGTTCCTACAATTCGACAACGCCATCCGGCAGGTCATTTACACGACCAACGCCATCGAGAGTGTCAACGCCCGAATCCGCAGGGCTGTCAAGGCCCGTGGACACTTTCCGACCGAGGCCGCGGCCTTGAAATGCGTGTATCTGGCCATCATGAGCCTCGATCCCAAAGGTACCGCCCGCCAACGCTGGTCCAACCGATGGAAGGCAGCACTGAATGCCTTCGAGATCACGTTCGACGGACGGCTGTCTGCCGGACGAAAGTAGTTAGAAATCAACCAATTACACCGTTTTCTGGACAGACCC